>CAZWAO010000094.1:0-9500 GCA_964631815.1 uncultured Ignavibacteria bacterium
TGATGGTGGGACGATGAAACCTCTCCACCAGCCGGGAGGCCACGATCCCGATCACCCCCTGGTGCCAGCCGGAGGAGGCCAAAACTATGGCCTTGTCGTTGACCAAATCCACGTCCTGCTCGATTAGGTCCAAGGCCTCCTTCAAGGTGGCTTCGTCGATGCTCTTTCTGCGCCGGTTCTCCTCATTCAGCATCCGGGACATCTCGGCCGCCTTGCTTTCGTCCCTGGTGGTGAGCAGCCGGATGGCCAGCTCGGCATCGCCCAACCTGCCCACGGCGTTGATTCGAGGCGCCAGAATGAACACCACCTGGCCGGTGCCTATTCTCTGCCCCAGTATTCCGGAAACGAAGATTAAGGATTTCAAGCCGGGTTTGGTGGTCTTCGCTATCTGGGCCATGCCGAACTTGGTGAAGATTCGATTCTCTCCCACCAGCGGAACGATATCGGCGGCGGTTCCCAAGGCCACCAGGTCTAGGTGGCCCTCCAGCTCGCTTTCGTCCTGGCCCAGTCTGCGGTAAATGGCCTGGGCCAGCTTGAAGGCCACCCCCACTCCCGAAAGCTCCCCTCCGGAATAGCCGCCGGGAATGGTCTTGGGGTTGATGATGGCGGAAGCCTGCGGCAGGATATCCTTGGGTTCATGGTGATCGGTGATGATGGTATCGACGCCCTTGGTCTTGGCGAAGGCGATCTCTTCCACCGCCGTGATTCCGCAATCCACGGTGATGATCAGACTGACGCCCCGTCTTTGGGCCTCCAGTATCCCCTCCTCCGAAAGGCCGTAACCCTCAATCAGACGGTTGGGAAGGTAATAGGTGACCTCCGCCCCCAGCTTGTTCAGCACCAGGAACAGAAGCGAGGTGGAGGTGATCCCGTCCACGTCGTAATCGCCGAAGATCATTATCTTCTCTTTGTCCCTCAGGGCCTGCACCACCCGATCCACGCCTCTGTCCATGTCCGGAAGGAGGAAGGGATCGAGCAGATGGCTTAAGGAGGGGTAGAGAAATTCCTCGGCTTTGGCTTTGGTGTCCAGTCCCCGACCGGCCAGAATCTCGGCCGCCACCGGCGGCAGCGAAAGCTCCGAGGCCAATCGGCTCACCAGCGAAGGGTCAGCCGGGGGAGCCAGTTCCCATTTCAGCTTCATGGATGTTCCACCTTTCCCGGTGCGACGGTCACCGAAGCCGTGGCCGGTGCACTTGTGGTTACCCGGTCAGACGCCGGAATTCGATTAAGTGCCGCTTCGAAATCCGGATGCCCGTTTGACCGGCAAAACACGACTTTTCCTCAAAACTCGAACTCATATAAGACCGCTCCCAGTCTTGATGACGCCCGGTAGATATTTACCAGCTTCAGGTTTGAATCTTGGGGCGCTGAAGACCGGTCCTTGAGCGGCTTCAAAAGAAACGCCAAATCCTCCCGCCAGGATGACTGCATGCTTGGGCTGATCAGCAAATAGCCGATATGGTTTTCCTTGGCAAACCGGACTATCTCCTCCCAGGTGGCAAAGGGCACCGGCCAGGTCTGCCGCTCGCAGTAGAAGAAAACATTGTCCCAGGAGAGACACATCACCCGGGCATCCTGGGGCAGAGTTTTGTCTGCCCACAGTCCCAGTTTCTTGAATTCCGCCGCCGCGCGCCGGGTGTTTTTGTAGGCCTTTTGATGATCCTCGGCCACGCGGTTTGCTTGGGCCAGCGAGAAGACCGAGAGAAGAGCCACCACCAGAAGCGCAACGCCAAACGCCGGCCCGCCTATTCCCAGGGGATTTGACTGCGTTTTGCGCCGGACAACCAGCCTCGCTAAGTTGAACATCCCGGCCACCGTCATCAGCATGATCATGGATGCGTAGGGCTCGATCAGTCTTCCCGCCACCGTGAAGAATATGGGCATAGTGAGCATGGGGGAAAAAGACAACAGGAGAAACAGCCTTTGTTTGGCTCCGCCTTTCTCCAGCTTCCATGAAAAGAGGTAGAAGAGTGAAAACAGCAAAAACGGCAGGATGAAGAAGTTGATCTTTTTCCAGCCCAACCAGATGCGCATGAAATAGGCGCCGAAAAAACCCGGCCTCTTCAAGAGGCTGAACATGCTTTCCTGGCCCAAAAGCACCTTCCCTCTAAGCTGGCCTTCCGGGGTCAATCCATCCAGCGCCTGAGCCAATGCCTCTCTCTGCCCGGAATAACTGCCGCCCTGAGCATAGGCCCTCTCTTTTAGGATGTTGTGAGCCATCTTCCCGCTTAGCATCCAATGTCCGGTTTGGGAGTGCATGTAGTTGACGTAGGGAAGTGCCAAAATCATAAAACCAACCAGGGAGACGGCTACGAGAGCCACTGCATTCTTACCGTTTCGTTCTTTGGTCTTAAGCTCGATTATCAGAAAAAGCAACAGCAGAAAACCGAAAGCCACAACAAACTCCGGGCGGGTGAGATAGCACACGGCACCGAGAATCCCAAAGAGGAAGGCCCACAGGTACGACTTCCGCATAAAGAGACGCCAGCCGCAGAGCAAGGTGACCATTAGAAAGAAAGCGTAGGTCGCCTCGGACAGCGGCACCTCCGAGATCGCCACCAGGGCGGGGAAGAAGACCACCGGGATGGATGCTAAGTAAGCCACCCGCTGGTCAAACATGCTCTTTGCCAGAAAGAAGAAAGGCACCACCAGCAGGCTTCCCAGCACCAGCGAAACCGCGGAAGCGGCAGTTTCCAGGCTACTGGTGAAGATCGAGAAGAGAACCATCACAAAAGGATAAAACGGCGGCCAAACCACCGACCACCAATGAAGCCCGTGTCCGTTTTTTATTCCCCAGGCGATCTTGGCGTATATCACCGCATCGCCGGTGAGCGCGGACTGGAAGTATTTCAAATAGGAGAGCCGAATGAGAAGTGCGATCAAGAACAAAACAGCCAGAAAAACGAGGCTGACCCAGTTATTAAGAAGAATATCGTCTAATCTTTGTAACGGAGAGGGCGTTTCCCCTCCCTTTCCGTTCCGGGAAACTGCTCTCGCGTTCTCCTTTTTTCGTTTTACCATCGATATCCGCTGAGATGCCTATGGGTTACCGTTGAAATGCTCCCATCAAAAAAGGCGGTCGAGAGCGTGTTCGAGGTTTTATACCTCACCTTTACCAAAATAAGCCACCTGGGCTTGAAATGCAAACGAATCTTTGGGGTTTTTGAAGCGACAGCTAATGCGGGAGATGAATCCCGACACCATGTCACATCAGTGATCGGAATCCACAAAACTCAAAGCTCGTGGGTCCGAGATCCTCCCCGTCATGGGGAGGTTTCGGATATCTCTTCTGCAGGAGGGGTTGATACCAGAACCTGCCTTAAGGCAGGTTCTGGCGACTTAAACTCCCCGCTGAATAGAAAAATGCCAGAGCAGAAAATAAGCCGAGTTCTGTTCCCTCGATTGATCCTGGGGGCGATGATCATCTATCTGGGTCTTCTGTCGCCAGAAGACTCAAGCGACCTACCCGGAAGTGACTCCCCCCGCCTTTGGCGGGGGAAACGAGGCGGGCAGCCTCTCCTTCCTTACGCGGTCTTGCTCTCAGGTGGGGTTTACCCAGACCCGTGTTACCACGGGAACGCGTGGTCTCTTACACCGCGTTTTCACCCTTGCCCTTCGACAAGCTCGGGGCGGTTTGTTTTCTGTGGCACTTTCCGTCCCTTACGGGCCCACGAGTTACGTGGCACCTTGCCCTGCACCGTATGGTGCAGGGCTTGCCCTGGAGAGCTCGGACTTTCCTCCCTTCGGTCACGCCATCGGCGGGACTCAAGGCGATCATCTATTCTGCTCTGGCAGTTACAATCCGGTTTATGACACTTCGCTTTCAGACTATAATCTCCAACAGAAATACGTCCTGTGACCCAAAAAGTGCAACCGGCCTGGGCCTCAGACAGACTGCTTCTCAAGAATGGATATGTAGCAAGGACCCTTGGAGTCGATGAAACGTGCGACTCGCCAGCCGGTCCCCTTCAAAATTCCATGCATTTCTTCCTTTGACACGAACAGATAATCGAACCACGGCGTCGCACACTTCTTATATCTCACCCGGAGCCTTACCTGCCCAGGCATCCGGCCCTTTTTTCTGTTGAGTTTGTGATACTCAAAGTGCGCCGGCTCGTCATTATTGTAGGGATCAAGCGTTTCGGCTATAATCCTGGCCCGGTCGGAGGTGATCTTGTGGAATCCGGCCAACAATCGCCTTGCTCGGCCGAAGCTTTCGAACAATCCGAAGTTGTTGCCCAACATCAGCAGGGTGTCGAACTTCCCCAGGTTCGGACTTATCTCGGTTATGGACATCAGCCTCGTTTTCTTCAGCCCGCGGAGTTTGCAGACCTTGATCGCCATAGGGGACAAGTCAATGCCCAAGGCGTCAAGTCCCTTTTTCTGGAGATAGAGAGAGTGCCGTCCCGCGCCGCAGCCGATATCCAACACCCTGCCCCCGGCGTATCTCATGGCTTTCTTCACATGGGGCGGCCAATCCTTGTACTGGGAGAAATACACCGCGGGCGCGTTTGTGAAATCTACATAGCCGTCGTCTCTCTCCACTATCTCGCAGGCGGCCTTGCCTTTAAGATAGTCGTACATCGAGCGACCCTGTGCGTCTTCGTGATTCTTCAAGGACTGCATTTTCCATGAACCTCCGACTGTGTCGATTTGTACAGGTGTCTTCGATCATCGCCAGAAAGGCCAAGAGCTCACCGTGGCCGAACACGGCAGTCTTGATGTAGCTATATTAGCAGAGGATCTCCTCCGGGAATCTGGCAACTGCAGTCTTGACTGAAATTCATGTGGCTGCACAGTTTTCCCTGCTAGATCAATAGACTGTGAAAAACGGCCCAGAGAGGCTCCCGCTTATCTGATGCAATTGCGCTTTATTTTGGTGATGATCGTCTTCACCCCCACAGAGTCTTCTGTGCGGTATGTCTGCCGCGGTCAGAGTTCCTCTATCGCGCTGAACACTTGCCTTGCTATCTTGGGGTGTAAGACTTTTCCTACGTGGAAAGGAAGGACTATCCTCTTGCCGCCCCGCATGTAGATTCGATGACTGCCCTTGGTTCTTACCAACTCATATCCTGCGTGCAGAAGCTTGTGTTCAGCCTCCTGCGCAGACAAACGCGGCAGCTTACCCAACCTTCACCTCTACCGACGTCGTCAGAATCTGCCGGCTCAAAAGTCCCTTGGTTTCTTCCTCGGACAAGGTCTCCAGGTAGAGTTCAATGGCCTCCTTGACGTTGTCGAGAACCTCTTCCAGCGTATCTCCCTGACTGTGGCATCCCTCCAATTCCGGGGCGTACGCGTAGTAACCGTGTTCGTCTTTCTCGATCACGATTCCGACTTTGTAAGGCACTTCTCCCTCCTTAGGCCAAGCATGCCGCCGGCCTACTGAAAATCCTCGCTTATCCGATAATTGGGGGCTTCCTTGGTGATGATCACGTCGTGAGGATGGCTTTCTCTCAAACCGGCGTAGGTGATGACCAGAAACTCGGCCTTCTGGGAGAGTTCTTTCAGATTCCTTGCTCCGGTGATTCCCATGCCCGCCCGAAGCCCGCCCACCATCTGATAAACCAGCTCGGAGAGCTTCCCCTTATAAGGAACCCGGCCTTCGATTCCCTCCGGCACGAACTTCTTGGTGTCCTTCTGATGTTGTTGGAAATACCTGTCCTTTCCCCCCTGCCTCATGGCCTCGATGGAGCCCATGCCCCGGTACTGCTTGAAGGTCCTTCCCTCGTACAGTATGGTTTCTCCCGGACTTTCCTCGGTGCCGGCAAACAGGCTTCCGATCATCACCGCGTCGGCTCCGGCCGCCAGCGCCTTGGCGATGTCTCCGGAATACCTGATGCCGCCGTCGGCCACTATGGGAATGCCGTGCCTGGATGCTGTCTCCGCACAGTCCATGATGGCGGTGATCTGCGGAACTCCCGCGCCGATCACCACTCTGGTGGTGCAAATGGAACCCGGCCCCACTCCCACCTTGATGCAGTCGGCTCCGGCTTTGATCAAATCCTCAGTCCCTTGCTTGGTGGCCACGTTGCCCGCCATCAGGATGATATCCGGGAATTTCTTCTTCAGCTTTCTCACCGCATCCATGACCCCCTTGGAATGCCCGTGGGAGGAGTCTATGGCCAATAGATCGGCGCCCGCATTGACTAAGGCCGCAGCCCGAACCAACATGTCGTTGGCCACGCCCACAGCCGCACCCACCCTCAACCTTCCCCTTTGGTCTTTGCAGGAGTTGGGATACTGGATGTTCTTCATGATGTCCTTGACCGTGATCATCCCCTTTAGGTTTCTCTTTTTGTCCACGATCAGGAGCTTCTCGATGCGGTTTTTGTGCAGAATCTCCTTGGCCTGTTCCAGATCGGTTCCCTCCGGCACGGTGATCAGCTTCTCTTTGGTCATCACGTCGCTGATCTTCTTGCCCAGATCTTTTTCGAATCTGAGGTCCCGGTTGGTGAGTATTCCCAAAAGCTTTCCCTTCTTGGTCACCGGTATTCCGGAGATGGAAAATCTCTCCATCACCTCCAAGGCCTCGCCTATCACGCTCTCCGGCGGAAGGGTGACCGGATCCACAATCATCCCGCTTTCCGATCTTTTCACCTTGTCCACCTCGGAGGCTTGCTTTTGGATGCTCATGTTCTTGTGGATGATCCCCATGCCTCCCTCGCGGGCTAAGGCGATGGCCAGATTGGATTCGGTCACCGTGTCCATGGCCGCGCTGAGGATGGGGATGTTCAGTTTGACCTGTTTGGCCACGAAGGTGGAAACGTCGGCCTCCCTGGGAAGCACGTCGGATTTCTGGGGAACCAGAAGGACGTCATCGAAGGTCAAACCGGGTTTCTCTCTGATCTTCATTTTGCTCCATCTGCTTTGAAATTCATCATCCGGATTCATCCGTCCAGATCAATATTCTGCCGCAATTGTCGCAGGTATAAATCTTGTCTCCCAGTCTTATCTCCTGAATAATTTGAGGAGGGATGCCTTTGTAGCAGGCTCCACAGGCTCTCTTTTTTATGGTGACCACCACCTGATCGCCCCTTCCCTTCTTCACCCGCTCGTAGGTGCCCAAAAGTCTCTTGTCGATGCGCACGGTGATGTTCTTCCTCTCTCCTTTTTTCACCTTTATCTTGTCCTCTATGGATTCCAGCTCCTCTTTCAGATGAACCAGCTGGGTGGAGTTGACCTCCTCCACCTCCTCCAGCTTCTTCTTGTATTCTTCGATTTTTTCCTTCAGGTCATCCATGCGGGTCAGGGTTTTCAGTATCTCCTCTTCCGTGTCGGAGATCTTTATCTTGCGGCTGGCGATCTCGTTGGTCAGGGCATCGTATTCCTTATTGGTTTTGATGGCCAGCATCTGTTTTTGGAACTTGGCCAGCTCCTGATTAAAGGTGGTCAAATCCAGGTCCAGGTTTTTATGACGCAGGGTCAGCTCCTTCAGCTCGTTCTCCGCGGCTTCCAGGGCAACCTTGGTGTCGGTTACCTCGCCCTCTAAATTCCTTATCATCTCGGGCAGGTAGTCCTTGGACCTCTCCAGTTCTCCCAAGTCGTAGTCCACGCCTTGGAGCTTCAAAAGCATCTCCATTTCTTTTTCAATGCTCATCCGGCATCTCCTTGCTGCGAAAAAAGAAAAAGTGCACAACCCTTAGGGCCGTGCACTTTGCGCTTTTCTATCCTTCGCTTGTGCCACAAGAACGCTGGGGGATTTTGCTTTTAAGCTGTGCCCGCCCCCGCAACATCCCTCCATATCCATCAACTCTCCTTGTGCCAGTGATCCGTCATATCGACATCCCCGATGGGGCTGCGATCCTCTTCCGCTCTTAATGGTGGGCAATACTGGATTCGAACCAGTGACCTTTCGGATGTGAACCGAACGCTCTAACCAACTGAGCTAATCGCCCATCCGGACATCCTTGCAGTTCGAGGAGTGCGCCACTCCTCGGACCGGCTAGATTTTAAGTATACGTCGGCTGAGGCCTTTTGTCAATACTCTCAATATCTTTCACGCAAGATTTTTCCGACCGTTGGCAAGCAGGCTCTTTCTGCTCGGTATTCGTCGGAAAGACGGTTATTCCTTCACCAGCAACACGTTCACCGCCTTGACCACGGCCTTAACCGTATCGCCCTCCTTTAGGCCCAAATCCTCCAAAGAATCCACGGTCATCACCGAGCTCATCTTCGATCCGCCGGCGATCTCGAATCTGACCTGGCACATCACATTGTCCTTCTTGATCTGGATCACCTTAGCGGTGAGTTGATTCCTGGCTCCATACTTCATGGTAAAACCTCCTTTACCTGAAACGTTCTGCAAGATGGAGGGAATATAAGAAAAGACTGCGGGTGATGCAATATCTCTTGATTGTCCGAACTCTGTGTTCAGACAACAGGATCACTTGGCGGCGTTCAGCAGTACGGCCAGATTCCTCGAGAGAGGCCCATAGTCGTCCGGAGGGTATATGCGAGTGAGTTTGGCAGTGGTTTTGGAATCCAGATTCTTCTTGGGAACGTTTGCCAGAATCTGCTCGGTTTCCTCCTCGGAGAACCTGGCCACATGTACCTTACGCTGCACAGACTTTGGGTTTTCGGGGCACACATCCTGACACATCATGCACCCGATCAGGCTGTTGTGCCAGGAGGGATCGATCCATTCCGGAAATGGTCTTTCACTTTCATTGTGGAAGGTGATGCACTTCTCGGCGTGCAAGAGGAAACGGTCAGACGGTATGGCTCCCGAGGGGCATTTCTTGACGCAGGCGGTGCAGGTTTGGCATCGATCCAACACCTGGGGCTTTTGCCAGTGATCCTCGGAGATGGGCGCGTCCGTATAGAAGGCAGCCAGCCGATGGTAGCTACCCATGCTTTCCACGTAAGTGATATTATTCTTGCCGTACCTTGCCAGTCCGCAGCGGGTTGCCAGAAGTTTCTTGGGCAAGGGAGCGGCCACCAGTCGGTATCCTTTCGGCTTCAGCGCACTTGCGATGCAATCGGAAACCTGTTGGTCTGTGTCAATATTATATGTGGGCGGAATGATCGTTTGGAAAGCTCGTCCGTTCACCGTGAAAGTCACCTGCTCAGCGGGAACGGGCGAAGCGACAACGATAATAGAGCGCGCCTGGTTTAACGCTTCAGGCACTTCGAAGTTGAAAGCGTAGGAATAATCGCGGTATACGCCATCGTCAATCAGGCCTTTCGAATGATTGCATTCTATCTCCTGCTTCAGTTCAGCAACATGCTTGACTAAGATAATTCGGGCTGTGCAGCCACTTTCCTCCAACCTGGAAAGCACTTTCGCTGCCAGAGAATCTTGAGCGTTGGTCATAATAGCTCCTAATGTATCCCTAGCATCAACACCGCACCAGCCCCGCGAAAGCGGGATCGCCGCTTCGCTCTGACAAGCTGGTGCACTCCAACTTCAAGTCCGTCACGGGCCTTCTCACGGTTTGACCACGATTTTGCCATTACCCGCTTTGATGAAGTCTCCGATTTGCGCCGGATTCATAACCCCA
>CAZWAO010000095.1:0-9371 GCA_964631815.1 uncultured Ignavibacteria bacterium
GGCTGCCCCATGTAGCCCAATCCGATCCCCAGGCCGCCCAAAATCGACGCCATAAGCGGAAATCCGTGTTTGCCTCCGCTCACGTGAAGAAAGGCCGGATCGACATTGTGAAGGGCGGCGGATAGCTTTGCCACTCCACCCAATTCGATCAGACCCACGATGGGAAGCAGCACCAAAGTGAAGACCATGATAGCCCCTTGCAGAAGATCGGTCCAGGCCACTGCGAAGAATCCGCCCATGACCGTATAGATCACGATTATGACTGCGCCGATCAACATGCCCTGAAACTGGCTGATGCCGAAGATCGTGTTGAGCACCTTTCCTGCCGCCAAGAACTGGGCGGAGACATAAATGGTGAAGAAGAAGATGATGATTACCGTGGAGACCACCCGCAGCAGGCGGGTTCTGTCGGAGAACCTGTTTTCGAAAAGATCGGGAAGAGTCAAAGCATCGTGCTTCTCGGTTTGGGTTCTCAGCCTATGGGAGATAAAGACCCATGAGAACAGTATTCCTGAGACGCAGCCGATGGCCGGCCAGATGGCGTTGAACCCCGAGGCCAAAGCCAAACCCGGCAGGCCGACCAACAGCCAGGCGCTTTCCCCGGAAGCCCTCTCGCTGAAGGAGACCAGCCAGGCATTCAGCCTTCTTCCGGCCAGGACGAAGTCGGCAATGGTCCGGTTATACTTGAAGGTCAGCGATCCCTTGATCATCAGGATCACCAAATAGGCCACGAATCCGATCAGAATGGGATCCATCTACTCTTCCCTCCTTTTCCCGCTGGCGATGTAGTAGATGATGGTGATGATCAGAAGAACAATCGGCGGCACAACCACCCAGAACTTGGTCCAGAAAGGCATGATCTTCCCTCCTTTTGGGTTTTGTGCAAGTATAGGCAATCATTCATGGTAAATCAATACAAAAATGAGCCGGACCATATGGCTCAAGCGTTCCAAGCCTCACCGGATCTAATGTCAGCGTGAAAAAAATGCGCTGCCGCTGCTTTTCGGGCTTGCATTCGGCCGTTTTTGGAATATATTTTCCAAAAATCCTGGTTTCGTCGATCGTGAACTCTTGAACTTCTCAGGAGGAGCACATGGAGCAGAGAGATCGGTGGGACAGCAGATTTTCCTTCATCTTAGCGGCCATCGGATCGGCTATTGGTCTGGGTAACGTCTGGCGGTTTCCTTACGTGTGTTACGCAAACGGCGGGGGCGCATTCCTGCTGGCCTATTTGATCGCTCTTTTCAGCGCCGGGATTCCCCTGTTGATTCTCGAATTCGGACTGGGACACAAAATGGAGGGGGCCGCGCCGGATGCCATGCGCAAAATCAAAAAAGGTCTCGAATGGTTCGGCTGGATGGCTATCGGAGTGGGATTTTTTATAGTGGTGTATTACGCGGTGGTAATGAGCTACTGCTTCAATTACGGGTATTTCTCGCTGGCCCAGGCTTGGGGCGAAGACCCCGGTGGCTTTTTCAATCACACCTTGGGCCTCACCTCCGGTCCCTTCCAGATGGGCACTCTAAAATGGGGAATCGTCCTGGGGCTGGTTCTGGCCTGGGTGTGGATCGTGGCCTCCATTTGGAAAGGCGCCAAAACCGTGGGCAAGGTGGTGTACGTGACGGTTCTGTTTCCCTGGCTTTTGCTCATAGTGTTCATCATCCGGGGCGTAACTCTGCCGGGAGCGGCCGATGGTTTGGCCTTTTATCTCACGCCGGATTTTAGCAAACTGCTTCTTCCCAAGGTGTGGCTGGCCGCATATACCCAGGTGTTCTTCTCTTTGTCCGTGGGCTTCGGCATCATGATAGCCTACTCCAGCTTTCTGCCCAAGAAAGCCGAGATCACCAACAGTGCCTTCATTATCGGCATGTGCGACGCGCTGACCGCTTTCCTGGGCGGTTTGGCGGTTTTCGGGGCGCTGGGCTACCTGGCCCATATCACCGGAAGACCGGTGGCCGAAGTGGTGGCTTCCGGCCCCGGCTTGGCTTTCGTAACCTATCCGGCCATCATAAGTAACCTGCCTTTCTGGCAGCCGTTTTTCGGCGTGCTTTTCTTCTTGATGCTTCTGACCTTGGGGATCGATTCCGCCTTTTCCCTGGTGGAAGCAGTAGCTGCCGGAGTTTTGGACAAGTGGAAAGTCTCTCACCGGAAGGCCAATCTGTCCGTGGCCCTGATCGCTCTGCTGTTGGGAATTCCCTTGTGTTTCGGCGGAGGTCTGTTCTGGCTGGATATCGTTGACAACTTCATGAACAAGTTCGGCATTACCATCATCTGCCTGGGAGAGTGCATCTTAATCGGCTGGGTCTTCGGCAGCGGCAAAATCAGGGAATACGCAAACAGTCTCTCCGAGCTTAAGATCGGCGCTTGGTGGGACTTCTTGGTAAGGATTCTGACACCTCTGGTTCTTGTGTTTCTAATCATCATGGAGGTGATAGACCGGATCGGATCCTCTTATGGCGGATATCCTCGATTAGCGGAATTCCTCGGGGGCTGGCTAATCGTCATCCTGCTGCCGATCCTGGGAATCATTTTCATGCTCGTAAAAGGGAGGAGTGTGGAATAGTGCCGGTAAGCGCCATAGCGATGCTGGTCTTCACGCTGTTGGTTCTGGTGGGCGGCATCGGAATCTGCTCTTACATAGCTTTGAAGAAGAATCGGAAATAGAAACCGCGCGTTCTTTGCTTCGTATTCTAAGGTGAGGTCCGTCACCGTCCGGACGACGATGACGGACTTGTGTTCAGAGTCCGCCCGGATCAACACCGTCGAGTGGCGCTTATGAGTGGGATTATATTGATTGCAGGGGCCGTTCTGGTTGTCCTCAACCTGGTGATTCTCTTCTCTCCTTTGCGCCTGCGGGTGGTCATCAGCGATCAAGCAAGAATTGTAACTCTCCGTTGGCTTCTGGTTCAAGGCGGTCGCGATTTCAAAGAGAAAACGTTCATTCTGGGTGTGTTTGGTCAGACCATCATCCGGAAAAGATCCGAGAAAAGGGAGAAGCCGAAACCAAAGCCGAGTGATGATACTGACAAGAAAAAACGAAAGAAATCACGCATGAGGTTGGCCGATTTGTGGAATGAGAAAGACCTGGCGGTGAAACTGATCCTCGTGCTCCTGCGGTTTTTGCGGGACTTCATCAGTTCCATTCGCTGGGACAGGCTAAAGCTGCACGTCGATCTGGCCACTCCCGATCCGGCCTTAACCGGCCTGCTTTACGGGCAAATGTGCGCGGTCAAATACTCGGCCGAATGCGTTTTCCCCCAGGCCCGGATCGGAGTCCGACCGGACTTTGTGGAGGAACTTCCCCGGCTGAGCGGTGAATCGATATTCAGCCTGAGACCGGCAAGCATGGTTCTGCCCCTGGTCAAGGCTTTTTTCGCAGTGCCGAAAATCCGAACCGTTAAATTCTTAATCCGAAGAAAAAGGAGGTGAAGCAAATATGCCCAGTGCAGCCGAACAGATCATCAAAACCTTGATGGATGAAATCAAGGCCATAGCCCGAACCGAGACCATATTGGGCCAGCCGATCACCGTCGGTGGCGCCACCATCATTCCCGTGTGCCGGATAATGTTGGGATTCGGGGCAGGGGGAGGAGAAGGGGAAATGGAGGAGAAAAAAGGCGGTGGATCGGGAGGCGGAGGAGGAGGCGGGGTGAAAGTTGAGCCGGCGGCTTTTGTCGTCATAAGGGGCGAAGAGGTTACGGTGATGGGCGCCAGGCCGGGAAAGCTGGAGGGCTTGTTCGAGGCCGTTCCCGGAATCATCGAGAAGATTCAGAAGGCCAGAAAAGGCAAGAAGGAAGAAGAGAAAGAGGAAAGCCAGTAGAAATCTTCCCACCGGCCACAGGTCCAACCGGGGCGGGCAAACAAGCTCGCCCCGGTAACCTTCGAGCATCTCCACTCCTCACCCTTCTGTTTCACAAACATACATCCTCAAGCTATGAGGATCATCACATAACTACTCTGCGGGAGAGCAGTCTTAAGATGGACCACGATAACTGCCAAAACGCGGCTAAAGTTCTTTAGCGTCAAGACGATACTAAGAGACAGCTTCATCAGTGATCGCTAAGAACGGCACCCATGTGCGTTCTGAAGCATTGCTATTGGAATGGCAGCGATCAATCAGGTAACACGGAGAGACGAAGCTTAAGGCTTCAGAAGACATCCTTTTGGGCGTCTCTACGGCCGATTCAACCAACAAAAGAAGAGGGGGTGATTGTAGGCAGCCAAAATGTCTTTGCTTTCTTTGCCAACTGCAATCGTCAACAAAAACAGGGGGGTAAAAATGAAGAAGCTGTCATTGCTGGTGGTGATTCTTTTCGTTTTTGGATCCTTCGGCTCGGCCGGAGCGGTGGATCGAACCGGAACCTTCGCCGTCGGCGGCCATTTGGGTTACTCCGTGGGATTCGGAGACGTCTTCGAGAAGTACGAGGTGAGCGGCTACGAGCTGGGTGTAGGCTCTTGGTCGGCCAGCTATCAGAACAAGGTTACCTATAGCTTTTGGGCAAACCTCAGATACGGATTGAATCGCAACTGGGGCATCATGGGCATTGTGGACTACCAAGCGGGCGACGTTGAGGCCTCGGCCGGCATAGCCGGGATATCCGGATCGGTCAGCGACACCTACCACTGGACCAACGTCTCGGCCGACGCCATACTGACCCTGACTCCCGAGAAGAGAACATGTCCCTATTTCTTCTTCGGCGGCGGCATGTACTTCAACGAAGACGTTAGCAAGCCGGGAGTGAATCTGGGCGGTGGAATCGAACACTTCATCCAGGAAAACCTGGCCTTAGACGTGGGCACCAGATATCACATGATCTTCACCGAAGACAACAATACCAACTACCTGAATGTATATGGAGGAGTGAACTTCTACTTCGGCGCTAAGTAAGGAAGCCTATCTCACAGTCAAACGGCCCCGCGGAGACTTCCCCGGGGCCGTTTTTTCATTAGCCGAAAGGATCATTGTCTTTCATGTCGTTTATTAATGCTAAGGACCGGTAGCGTTTCTAAGCTTCTCCACCAGCTCGACCACCTTGGCCACCTGCTCTCGATCTCCCTGCCAGAGCCGCAAGAATTCCTCCAGGTTGTCGATGGCCTTCTGCCGGTCTCCCATTTGATTGTAGATCATGCCCAGACGGTAAAAGGGCATGGCGTAGGAGGAATCCTGCCGGATGGCATCCTGGTATTGTTTTATCGCCTGTTCCGGCATTTGCATCCGGCCGTATGTCTCCCCCAAAAGATAGTGGGCCTGGGGATTGTCGTCCCGTATGGCCAGCGAAGACTCGAAACTCTCCCTGGCCTGGTCCATAAAACCCTGGTTATAATATTCTATCCCGATGTTGTAAAGCACAAAGGCGCTGTCGGCTCCCATCTGCAGCGCGGTCTGGTAGTATTCCAATGATCGTTGGTGATCGCCTCGATCTCCGTAAATTGATGCTAAGTTGACATAAGCTTCGCTGATAGCGGGATCGAAGGAGAGGGCCGCCTGGTATTCCTCTTCCGCCCTGATCATGTCTCCTCTTTCGGCGTATGTCACTCCCAGCGCATAATGTGCCTGTCCCGGATTCGAATCCGAGTAGCCCGGAATCCTCAAATTGACCGGAATGCAAACCAAAAGAAAAACTCCCGCATACTTTGCCAATTCAAGAAATTTCCTTTGTTTGATCTGAAAAATCAGTCTATCCGCAGCATAGGCGGAAAAGAGGATGAAGATGGGAATCAGGGGAACCCGATACCGGGCGGTCACGAAAAACAGAATGATGCTGAGCATATAGAACAACAGGAATATCTCCAGTACCACCACCTTCTTTCGCTCCCGGTGAGCCAGGATGATTCCCAGGATGGCCAGGGGAACCATCAGCCCGAACGGGAAATATACGATCCGTCGCCAGATCAGAAGCTTCAGAAGGAGGGTGCTCCGAGCGAAGAAATAGAAATCGCGGTTGTTGGAAAGCTCGTTCCCGTTGCAGAAGAGAGCGAACTTCTTTACCATGAGTTTCAGGAATGCGAACGGCTCACCGGTTGCGAATTTCAGACCCTGGATGTACCAGTAGCGGGAGACCTGCGAAGGCTTCAGGCTCTTTCCCGAAGCTTTCTCCGCCATCTCCCTGGCGTCATCGTACGAACCCCACCAGGTGGCTCTGGCGCCCGGGAGTATGGCCGAAGCACCGTCTGACCCGGCATTATTCCCGATGTAGAAATTCATTCCCCCCTGGGATGCAATCAGCACCAGATCGTGACCCTTGACGTAGTTCCTGATGGTGACCGGGGAGACAACCAGTATCGCTCCGAGCACGAAGCAGACAAGCGACTTTGACCCGGCCGCTTTCCCCCTGTTTTTCGATCTGATAATCATCCAGACCACAAGGGCCGCTCCTACCAGAAGTATGTTGGGGCGGGCAAGCGCGGACAATCCCAAAACCGCACCGCACACACCCCATCTGGCGTATGAAGGCTTTTGATCTGCCCAAAGCAGACTCAGAATCAATACCAAATCCAGAAATACCAGCAGCACCGGAATCAACAGCTCTCCGTCGTAGTAGATCAACACACCATAAAGCGAGGCCGCCACCCCGGCTATCGCAGCCGTTCGCCTGTTGAAGATCCTCTTCGCCAGAAAGTAGACCAAAACGCAACTGAAGGACCCCATAAGAAATTGGATCAACCGGGCTATCAGGTAGTCGTGACCGAAGATGCGATATACCAGCGCCAGGAAGTATGGGTAAAGCGGGGCCCGAAAGAAAACGCCCCCGGTGAAATCCTTGCCGGAGATTATGGCCTGAGCCCATTGGTCGTGATACTCCGCATCCATCATAGGAGCATCGAACCATGCCGAGCTTTTCATCTGCCAGAGATAGACCAAGCGAACGGCCAAAGCCAAGAGGAATATCCCCACGGCCCAATATGATGTCTTTGAAAGTCGTCTTCTCATCCGGTGCAATCCTCTTTTGGAAACTAATTGCCGGAGGTGCCCGAGTCAAGCAAATCCAGCGCCCCGGATTTTTCCTATGTTGGGTCCGCAAGTGGGAAATTCCTTGACAGCTTCGGATGCTTGTAGTAAATTCGAATTCCTTTCGTATAGCTTATGTTCAAAAGAAAGGCCATATGTTAGAAACCCTGCTTCATGAGGAATGCGGCGTCTTCGGAGTCTTTGGCGCCAAAGAGGCGGCCCAGCTGGCCTATCTGGGGCTTTACGCCCTGCAGCACAGGGGCCAGGAGGGTGCGGGCATAGTCTCCTCCGACGGTCGGAATATATACGAGCATCGGGGATCAGGGGAGGTAAACGAGGTCTTTTCCCATCCCCAAGTTCTGGGCCGGTTGAAAGGCCACATCGCCATAGGCCACAATCGCTATTCCACCACCGGCGGCTCTTCCTCCCTGAACGTTCAACCCCTGCTCATCACCTACAAGAAGGGCAAGCTGGCTCTGGGCCACAACGGGAATCTGACCAACTCCTACAGCCTGCGTACCTGGATGGAGAAAAGCGGCTCCATCTTCCAAACCTCCAGCGACAGCGAGATCATCCTGCATCTGGTGGCCCGCTCCCAGAAGCCCACCGTGGTGACGATGATACAGGATGCCCTCTCCAAGGTAAAGGGGGCCTACTCGGTGATATTCAACACCGGAGATTCCCTGATAGCCGCACGGGATCCGAGGGGATTCCGTCCTCTGGCTCTGGGGCGCTTGAGGAAAGCCTGGGTGGTGGCCTCGGAAACCTGCGCCTTCGACATCATCGGGGCTAAATACGAAAGAGACATAGAGCCGGGCGAGATAGCGGTGATAAACGAAAAAGGGGTCAAATCACATTTCCCCTTCAAACCGATGAGGCACGCCTTCTGCATCTTCGAATTCATCTACTTTGCCCGGCCCGACAGCAAGATCTTCAACGAGAATGTGGACAAGATCCGCCGAAGGCTGGGGCGGCAGCTGGCCCTGGAAAAGCCGGTTAAGGCGGACATCGTGATTTCGGTCCCCGACTCGTCCAACACCGCCACCTTAGGATATTGCGAGGAATCGGGCTTAAGGTACGAGGTGGGCTTGATCCGCAACCACTACATCGGAAGGACCTTCATCGAGCCGGAGCAGACTATAAGGGACTTGGACGCCCGCATAAAGTTCAATCCGGTCAGCGGGGTGCTCAAGGGACAGAGGGTGGCCGTGGTGGACGATTCCATCGTCCGGGGAACCACCAGCAAGAAGCTCATCCACATGCTCAGGCACGCCGGAGCCAAAGAAGTCCATTTTCGTGTAAGCTCGCCCCCCATTATCTCCCCCTGCTTCTACGGAATAGACATGCCCACCAAGGAGGAGCTGATCGCCTCCTCCCAGTCCGTGGAGCAGATCAGGAGGTATCTGGACGTCGACACTTTAGGATATCTTTCCCTGCCGGGAATGCTCTCGCTGCACTCGCTCAACGGCAGGAATTTCTGCGCGGCCTGTTTCTCCGGGAAATATCCCACCAAGGTGGAGAATAACTCCGGCAAGTTCGTCCTTGAGAAAAGATGTTGATCGGATAATTCGATGCCCGCCTGTTTCCCGGGGAAAAAGACCGAAATCACCCGAACAACTTTGAAATCCTAACGAAAGAATGTCGCGTCCACCATCTGCCGGGTGCGCAAAGTTGAACTCCAGAATCCACTCCATAATCCAAAACAGCGATGCCAGACGCATAGTCAAGTTCGCCTTAGTCGGGGCCTGGGGATTTGTGGTCAACATGTTTTTCCTCTGGTTTTGGACCGAGACGGCGGGACTATATTATCTTCTCTCCAGCATCCTGGCCATTGAGATTTCCCTGATCAACAATTTCGTGCTAAACGATCTGTGGACCTGGCATGACCGCGGCAGGGCGGGAAGGGCCGAATACTTCAAGAGGATGCTTCGCTACCAGGTCATTGCCGGCGCCTCCATGTTGGCCAACCTTTTCGTGCTTTGGCTTCTGACTGCGGTTTTCGGAGTTTACTACCTGGCATCCAACATCTTCGGCATCCTGTGCGGCAGCGCTCTGAATTTCGTGGTAAACGACCGCTGGACCTTCAGACACAGAAAAGACGAACTTCCGGCCTGAAGTAGACATGCTCACCGATGTCTACAGGCTCACAACTCGTCGTTTTCAGCTTCCGCGCTTTACGCACCACCGGTCTCACCAGATCACCCATATTAAAACGCCGCACGCTTCCGCTTCATGGTGGACTCTGAGAATCGGGGATCCGGGCCCAGCGCAAAAACTGAGCTAATCGGACATTCGGTCAAAAGGGGGCCTTTTTCCTGCCGATAGAATACACGGCATCATCAGCTTGCTGTATCTTCCGGCAAAACACGAGGGGCTATATGGATAAGGCCAGAATCATGGTGGTCGACGACGAAGAATCCAT
>CAZWAO010000096.1:0-9273 GCA_964631815.1 uncultured Ignavibacteria bacterium
TGGCCAACGGTTTTGCCGAGGCCCTGCGCCAGAGCTTCTTGGTATTGGTGTATCTCTTTGTGGTGTTCTGGGCAAGCTGGAAGCTGGCCTTCATCGCCCTGGCGCTCTTCCCGTTGGCCATGCTGATCATCGGGAAGTTCGGGCAGAAGGTGAAGAAGTCCAGCGCCGTCACCCAGGAGAAGATGGGAGCCATGACCTCGGTGCTGCAGGAGACCATATCAGGCATCCGGGTGGTGAAGGCTTTCGTGATGGAGAAATTCGAGATCAAGAAGTTCAAAGAAACCACCAGGGATTACTTCCAAACCATGGTCAGGCTGACCCGTGTTGGTTCCCTCTCCCCTCCCCTGACCGAGATTCTGGGCGTGTTCGCGGCCGCCTTGCTTCTGTGGTTTGCCGGCAGGGAGATTTTAACCGGGACCTTGGACCCCAGTAGGTTTTTTCTCTTCCTTTTTGCCATGCTCTCTCTGATGCAGCCCATCCGCACCATAGGCCACTTGAACATCGACATTCAGCAGGGAATGGCTGCAGCCAAGAGAATCTACGAGGTGCTCGACACCCAGCCCAAAATCAGGAATGCGCCGGATGCCGTCAAGATAGAATCCTTTGAAAAAGAGGTGACTTTCGACAACGTGCATTTCAGCTATGACGGCAACAAGGAGGTATTGTCGGGAGTCGACTTCTCGGTCGCAGCCGGTGAGGTGACGGCGTTGGTGGGTCCCTCGGGAGCCGGTAAGTCGACTTTGATGGATCTGCTGATCCGCTTTTATGACCCGGTCAGGGGAAAAATCGAAATCGACGGGATCGATCTGAAAGGGATCGACATCGATTCCTTAAGAAGCCTGATGGGAATTGTGACCCAGGAAACTATTCTCTTCAATGATACCGTGTGGAACAACATAGCCTATGGTCACGAGCAGGCGCCCAGGGAAGGTGTGGAAGCGGCTGCCAAGGCAGCCAACGCGCACGCCTTCATCACGGCCATGCCCCAGGGATACCAGACCTTGATCGGCGACCGGGGGGTCAAGATTTCGGGCGGCGAAAGGCAAAGGCTGGCCATCGCCCGCGCATTGTTCAAGAACCCGCCCATACTGATTTTCGACGAAGCCACCTCTTCTTTGGATTCGGAATCCGAAGCTCTGGTTCAGGAGGCCATCGACCGATTGCTCAAAGGGCGAACCGTCTTCGTTATCGCTCACCGGCTATCCACCATCCAGAACGTGGACAAGATCGTCGTTTTAGATCACGGAAAGATGGCACAGATGGGGAATCACGCAAGTCTGATGAAAGAAGGCGGGCTGTACAAGAGACTCTATCAGATGCAGTTTAAGCTGTAAGATGTTGTAGTGGCGGAGCTTCAGCTCCGCCCGAGAAAGGAATGCTGAAGGTGTAGGGGCAACTCTCGAGTTGCCCAATGAGACAAGTCAGATGACATATTTGCACACGGGAGGGCGCGGGATGAATTCCCGCGCCTATGATTAAACTGGAGGACGTATCCAATACTCATAGGGCCGGGCATTCAGCCCAGCCGATAGTCAACGGTCAAATACTCGTAGGGACAGGGCTTGTCCCTGTCCGCGGATAGCCACACGTAACTGCCCATCGGGTAAGAGCCGTTCTTACGATTTCATAGAAGAAGAGGAAGGAAGAAGAGCGGATGCCCTCTCCTTTTATGGGAGGCGAAGACCCGTCCGGGAGGGTTAGGGAGAGGGTGAACAGCAAAAACGTGTCGGGTAGCTCCTCCCGCTTGCAGCAGGACTCGTAACCCGACCTACAACATCCACCCTCCCTTGTTTTCCCTCCCACGGACGTGCCCCCAGACGGGCCCGTCCGGGCGTCTGGGCAAGGGCTGTCCCTACGAATGCCGAATGCAGAACCAGCGCGCGGGATGAATTCCCGCGCCTATGACCGAGTGATGAGGTGTATTCAATATCCATAGGGAGAGCATTCAGCCCTGCCCTTCGGAAGGAGATACTCGGGTAGCGAGACATTCTCAAGGGCTGCCCGTGTGCTCTTTCACCCTCCCTTTGATTCCCTCCCATCAAGGGAGGGAAGACCTGATTTCCTCTCCCTTGACGGGAGAGGATTAAGGAGAGGGTGAAGGCAAAGGACAGCCGCACGCTTTGATCTGATCTGCCGAGACTGCCAACGTATCAAATATGCCTATGAAATTCATCTGCGACGATAATTTGGGCAAGCTGGCCAAGTGGCTCCGAACTCTGGGCTACGACACTCTTTTCTTCGACCCAATTGAGGATGGAGAACTGGTCGCCGGGGCGCTCAAAGACGACCGGGTGGTGCTCAGCAGGGATACACAGCTCTCCCGTTTCAAACTCAAGCTGGGCGAGAAACTCATACCCATCCGCAGCGACAAGCCATTGGAGCAGTTGAAACAGGTGCTGGAACACCTCAAGCTCAAACCGGGCAAGGAATCTCTTTTCTCCCGCTGTCTGCTCTGCAATGAACCTTTAGAGGGTGTGGAGAAGGAGAAGATCAAGGATAAGTTGTATCCATACGTTTATCGAACGCACGACGAGTTCTCCCGCTGCCCCAAATGTGGCCGCATCTACTGGCCGGCCACTCACGTGGACAAGATCCGAGAGAAACTGTCCAAGGCTGGCATAATGTGATTCCACTCGAAGCTACCATTGATTCCTGCATTTGGTCCCTCGAGGCCGACTGAATACTGATTCAACTCGGATCTCAATAGATCCCGGCAATTAGAGGCCTTTCACCCTTGCCTGTAAGTTGTGTCAATTAAATGGCTTACCCACGGCAAGATGAACCCGCCGGTAGAAAAACCGGGCTTTGCTGCCCAAACTTCCATAATTCTTTGCCTTAGCGCTCGGAATGCCAAAAATCCGCTTGCTTTTTGGGGGAATGGTCGTATTATATGGGAATTCTAAAGCTCACACGGAGGTAACCGATGGCAAAGAAGTCCAAGAAAGCCGGGAAAACCAAGACATCTGCGGCAAAGAAATCCAAAAAAAGCGCGGTCAAGAAGGCCAAACCGAAGAAGGTTGCGCCTAAGAAGGCCACTCGTGCGAAGGCTGCAGCCAAGAGAGCTAAACCTAAAGTAGTCAAAGAGATAACCAAGCCGGGTGCCAAGTTCATTCATTACTTCGGCGACGGGAAGGCTGAAGGCCACGGCAACATGAAAGACATTCTGGGAGGTAAGGGCGCCGGACTGGCCGAGATGACCAACACCGGAGCGCCCGTTCCCGCCGGATTCACCATCTCCACCGAAGTCTGCCGCATCTTCTACGAGAACGACATGCGGCTCCCCAAGGGTCTGGAAAAGGAAGTTAACAAATACATGACGCGGGTGGAAAAATCCATGGGTGCCAAGTTCGGCGATCCCTCCAACCCGCTTTTGGTCTCGGTCAGGTCCGGGGCCAAATTCTCCATGCCCGGCATGATGGACACGGTGTTGAACCTGGGATTTAACGATAAGACCGCTGAGGGTTTGATCAAGAAAAGCGGAAACGCCAGGTTCGTGTACGATAGCTACCGCCGATTCGTCCAGATGTTCGGAAACGTGGTTTTAGCCATTGATAAGGACGAGTTCGAGCAGATCCTTCAGAAGAAAAAGGATGCCAAACGGATAAAGCAGGACACCTCTCTTCTGGTGGACGATCTCAAGGAGCTGGTCAAAGCGTTCAAAGCCAAGATCAAGCAGAAAAGCGGCGAATCCTTCCCGGTCGACCCTTATGACCAGTTGCGCATGACCATCGAGGCGGTCTTCAGGTCGTGGAACAATCCGCGGGCCATAGCCTACAGGAGACTGCATCGCATACCGGGTGATTTGGGCACGGCGGTCAACGTGCAGGCCATGGTTTTCGGCAACATGGGCGACGATTCGGCAACCGGCGTGGGATTCACTCGTAATCCTTCCACCGGGGATAACGAGTTTTACGGAGAGTATCTGATGAATGCTCAGGGAGAAGACGTGGTGGCGGGCATCCGCACTCCCAAACCCATCTCCCAGCTGGCAAAGGAGATGCCCCGGGTGTACAAGGAGTTGAGGAACATCACCTCCAAGCTGGAAAAGCACTATCAGGACATGCAGGATTTCGAATTCACCGTGCAGCAGGGCAAGCTGTATTTGCTTCAAACCCGCACCGGCAAGAGAACCGCTCCCGCTGCGGTGAAGATTGCGGTGGACATGGTGAAGGAGAAGTTAATCACCAAGCAGCAGGCCCTGTTGAGGATAGAGCCTGTGCAACTGAACCAGTTGCTGCATCGTAGAATCGATCCCTCGGCTAACGTGCAGGTGATAGCCAGAGGCCTAGCTGCCTCTCCCGGCGCGGCCGTGGGCAAGGTGGTCTTCAGCGCTGAGGAGGCGGTTCGCTGGAAGGAGGAAAAGCAGAAGGTCATCCTGGTCCGACACGAGACCAACCCGGACGATATCTCGGGCATGGCGGCAGCGGAAGGCATCTTGACCGCCAGGGGCGGGATGACCAGCCATGCTGCGGTGGTGGCCCGAGGCATGGGAAAATGCTGCGTGGTGGGCTGCGAGGTCCTCAAGATAAACGAACAGAGAAAGCAGTTCATGGTCGATGGCTTGATAGTCAGGGAAAGAGACATCATTTCCTTAAACGGTGCCACCGGAGAGGTGATGCTGGGAGAGGTGCCCACCATCGAACCGGAGCTCACCGGTGAGTTCGGTCAGTTCATGAAGTGGGCCGACGCAACCCGGAGACTGAAAGTGCGTACCAATGCGGATACCCCCAAGGACGCCCAGCAAGCGGTCAAATTCGGCGCTCAGGGCATCGGGTTGTGTCGTACCGAGCACATGTTCTTCGCTGAGGAAAGGCTGCCCATAGTGCAGGAGATGATACTGGCGCGCACTTCCGCCGAAAGACAGGCCGCACTTGACAAGCTGCTTCCCTTCCAGAAGGGAGATTTCAAAGGAATCTTCGATGCCATGCAGGGATTGCCGGTGACCATTCGTACCTTGGACCCTCCCCTGCACGAGTTCCTGCCGAACCGGGAGGAATTGATCGATGAAATAAGGGAACTCAAGGCAGCCGAGGAGCCGGATGAGGAGAAGATCGAGGAGAAGGAGAGGATATTGAACCGGGTGGAGGAGTTGCACGAGATGAACCCCATGCTGGGCCTTCGGGGCTGCAGGCTGGGAATAGTCTATCCGGAGATAACCGAAATGCAGGCCCGGGCCATATTCGAGGCCGCCTGTGAATTGACCAAAAAGGGAAGGAAGATATACCCTGAGGTGATGATACCCCTGGTGGGCCATGTGAACGAATTTCGCAACCAGAGGGAAGTGGTGGATCGGGTGGCAGAGCAGACCATGAAGAAATACCGGGTCAAGCTGCATTATCTGGTGGGCACCATGATCGAGATACCCAGAGCCGCTCTCACCGGAGACCAGATAGCCTCGGAGGCCGAGTTTTTCTCCTTCGGGACCAATGATCTGACCCAGATGACTTTTGGATACTCCCGGGACGACGCCGGCAAGTTCCTCAGGTACTACGTGGACCACGGTATCCTGGAGCAGGACCCTTTCGTGAGTCTGGACCAAACCGGCGTGGGACAACTGGTGGAGATGGGCACCAGGAAAGGCCGCTCGGCTCGAAAGGATCTGCATGTGGGGATCTGCGGGGAGCACGGCGGCGATCCCGAATCGGTGAAATTCTGCCACCGGGTGGGCTTGGATTACGTGAGCTGTTCTCCTTACCGGGTTCCCATTGCCCGCTTGGCTGCGGCCCAGGCGGTCATAGAAAAAGTAGGTGAGGAGTACACCTCGGCGTAAAACGACCATCTGACGCGTGAGTGAAGCGTAGACTTCACTTCGACAAGGTGACAACAACGGAAAACCCCGTCCTCGGGCGGGGTTTTCTTCGCAGTCCGAAATGACTTGACTTTGGAGGATCGCGCGTTAAAATAGTCTGCGGAGATCATAGCCGCGGCCGTATAAGGTTTTGTGTTTTAGGCGGCCGACTGCGGACCGCCGACCGCGGACGTATTTGGTTTGACGTTCTTTGCCACGGACTACGGACCACGGACGACCGACGCTTTGTCTTTGGCTTCGGACGGCGGACGGCCGACAGTGGACGTTCTTTCATGGTGGATGTAGCTCAGTTGGATAGAGCACCAGGTTGTGGCCCTGGTGGTCGGGGGTTCGAGTCCCCTCATCCACCCTTTTAACCGGTTCAGTTGTGTTTCGTGCATCACCCTATCTTCTCACTCGGTGAACTAAGCAGAACTCCCTGACATTTGGGAAAATCGACTTCTGGGGATTCGGTCGTGACTATTAGAATATTCGTAACCGGCGGCACCTTCGACAAGGAATACAACGAGCTGAACGGAAAGCTTTTTTTCAAGGACACCCACCTGCCGGAGATGCTCAAGCTGGGCCGCTGTAAGCTGAACCTGGACATCAGGACCCTGATGATGGTGGACAGCTCGGCCATGACCGATTCGGACCGGGGAATAATCCTGCAGAATGTGATAAAGGCCAAAGAGAACAAAATCGTGATCACCCACGGAACCGACACCATGGTCACCACGGCCAAAGTTCTGGCCAGGGAGGTTAAAGACAAAACCGTGGTTCTAACCGGAGCCATCATCCCCTACACTTTCGGAAGCTCGGACGGCCTGTTCAACCTGGGAGCCGCGCTGGCCTTTGTCCAGACTCTGCCCCAGGGCGTCTACGTCTCCATGAACGGCAGATGTTTTTCCTGGGACAACGTGAGGAAGAACCGGGATACGGGGGAATTCCAGCCCATCAAGCCAAGCGGCAAAGGCTGACTTGTCTAGCCGGGAGTCTCCTCGAACCTATGCCTCCCCATACGCGAGGTGGTGGGCGCGACTCGCACCCTGAAGCGTGCGGCTACAAAAAACCCCTGCAAATGCACTTCTTTAACCGCAAGGAAATAGGACGATGAACGATAAGCAACCGGAACCACAGGATTCGACCGTCGCCATCTTTGATGTTCACACGGGCAAGCTGGAAAAGGTGAGCAAAGTCAGAAAGACCGACGATGAGTGGAAAAGCGTTCTGACTCCGGAGCAGTATAGAATCGCCAGGCAGAAGGGCACGGAACGGGCGTTCAGTGGTGAGTATTACACCAACAAGCAGGAAGGGATATACAAGTGCGTCTGCTGCGGGACCGACCTGTTTTCCTGGGAGGCCAAGTACGAATCCGGCTCGGGCTGGCCCAGCTTCTGGGAGCCTGTTTCCGAGAGCAACCTGAATATCGTCACAGACGGCAGTCATGGCATGATCAGGTTGGAAGTATCCTGTGCCAGGTGCGATGCCCATCTGGGGCACGTCTTCGACGACGGCCCTCCCCCTACCGGCAAACGTTATTGCATCAACTCGGCCTCCCTCAAATTCGTAAAGAAGGAAAAGGGATGAGTTGCCGCACTGTCATATCAACCGTAGTCGAAGGTTGAAAAAGGAGGAAATCATGACCAGCAAGAAGCAATTCACCGTCGAACAGGCCAAGGAAATCGGCGAGAAGCTGGGAATCGACTGGAGCAAATTCGACGTGGAGCAGTTCCGCCACGGCATGGACGTGGAGCTGGAGCATGGCACCGTCGATCCCAAGACCAACGTGTCCAACGACGACGCTTTGACCACCGGCAAAATCGCCCTGGCTCATCTTAATGAGTTTCCCGACTACTATCATCGTTTGGACAAGATGGAAGAGGAGGCGGAGGAATACTGGGAGAAGAAGGACAATTAGCGGATAGGCGGGATCGTCGGGTTTGAAAGGTGAGGCGGTGCCAAAGCGTGGCGTTGCGCCTTTCGTCTTGCCGGAAAATGTAGAGACCCGGAATCGAAGCCGGGCTTTCTCTTGGAATGGAACTTTTTTTATCGGACTGCTGGGAGCCGTAAATAAATCTTGACTTCCGGAGGCGGAGCGCGTATATAAATAACGATAGATCTCGAAGCTGACGGGAAACCTTAATCAGAGGAGTATATAATCCGATATGTTTGGGGGCAAAATCGGGGGTAGGTGCGTTTGTCGGTATTCATGATACCTTTGTGAAAGGAGAAGTACTCAATGGCTTCAGGCAAAATCAAACGCTTAATGAGAGATAGAGGATTCGGGTTCATTTCCGCCCAAGACGGCAGAGAGGTATTCTTCCATCGTTCCGAGCTTCAAGAGGTGGAATTCGAGGACCTGAGGGAGGGGGATAATCTGGAATTCGAGGTTACGCAGGGCAAGAAAGGTCCGCAGGCGGTTAACGTAAAGCGGGTCGTCGAGGGCGGGGAATAGTCTCCAGAAAACCCTTTTTTTCCAGTCCCTGATTGGAATAGTATAGTGAAAGTCCTTCTAGTGGCTCCATCTTTGACCAAAGGGCGGAGCCATTTCTTCAGAATGCCCCAGCTAAGCCTGGGCGTGATCGCTGCTCTAACTCCGGATGACGTGGAGCTTGATCTGGTGGAGGAGGAAATCGAGGAGATCGATTTCGACAAGCACTACGATCTGGTGGGAATCTCCTGCATGACCGCCTCTGCCCCGCGGGCTTACGAGCTTTCCTCCATTCTTCGAAAAAACGGAACCCGGGTGGTGTTGGGTGGAATCCATCCCACGGTGATGCCGGATGAAGCCCAAGCCCATTGCGACTCGGTGGTGGTGGGTGAGGCGGAGGGCTGCTGGCCTACCCTCATCTCCGATTTCAAAAACAACCGGCTTAAACCCCGCTACCGGTCCTTTGATTTCGACCTGGCCGGATTCCCCACGCCCCGGTTGAATCACCAGCATACGCCCTTTCACGTAACCCCTATCTTCTGCACCCGGGGCTGTCCTTACAACTGCGAATTCTGTTCGGTCACCGGTCTCTTTGGGAAAAAGTTCAGGCACCGCCGGGTCCGGGACATAGTGACCGAGATAGCCAATCGCGACAGCAAGAAGTTCTTCTTTCTGGACGACAACATCACCGGCGACGTCAGGTTCGCCACCGAATTGTTCACCGCCCTGTCGGAACTGAAAATCCGTTGGGTGGGCCAAGCCTCCGTAGCGTTGGCCAAGAATAAACCGCTGCTCAGGTTGGCCAGAAGATCGGGCTGCGTGGGTCTTTTTGTGGGGCTGGAATCGGTATCCACGGAAAACTTGAAGAGACTCCGTAAGACCTCCGGCAACGTGCAGGAGTATCGTGCGGCCATAAAGGCTTTTCGCGATGCGGGGATTTTCCTCCAGGCCTCACTGGTGTTCGGTTTCGACGACGACGACAAGTCCATATTCGAGAGAACGCTGGACTTCCTGGTGAAGAACAGGGTCCCCAGCGCCACCTTCAACATTC
>CAZWAO010000097.1:0-4897 GCA_964631815.1 uncultured Ignavibacteria bacterium
AGGATGAAGCGCTGTTCTTCGATGATACCCCCGAGGCGCACCAGATTGCAGGGATCGTGCAGCGTCACCCGCTTCTGATTGCGCGAAGGGTCCAGCTTAATGCGCCCCTGTCGAATATAGTCGGCGATTACCTGAATGACGCTCTTGACCTCGAACTTATCCTCTGAAGCCAGCCACCCCGGCGCCTCCCACCGATTGGAATTGAATCCATGACCACATTCGCCCAGGACAAGTGTTTTTGCTCCCAATTTGACCATTGATTCGCGCAGACGTGAGGAGATCAGCCCCGCCTCCTTGTCATTCCCGCTGTAAAGGCCATAATTGGTAACGTCATAGTAGTCGCTGGATACGGTCCAACTCTCCTTGGCAGCATAGAATACCTTGGCTGTAGCCAGAAGGGATAACGGGAAGAATTTCGGCTCGCGCGGATTGACCGTGTACAGCAGATTCGTTCCCGGCTTATCCACCGGCAATTGTGCCTGGGGATCACTAGTTTCCCCTTGCAGCTCTTCGCTCAACCACTGAAGAGTGTCGAGCCACTCCTCCTTGGGAATGCCCATGTTGTTGCCCTTCTCGACAGCAGTGGTCACGGTCGACTGCAAATCGGGAGGAACCAGATCGATGGAGGCCAACGTGGTTCGGGCCATGCGAATCATGCGTGTGATGTTGATTCCCATAGTACAGTTGAGCGCACACCGTCCGCAAAGCGTGCAGCGTCCGAAAAGCGAATCCACCCATTTGTCGACGGTCTGACTGTCAAGGATACCATCGTTCCCGGGCTTTTCCGACAATCCGCCCAACAGGGTGGAAAGCTTCTTGAATACGGAGATGACCAGTTTCAGCTTATACGCCGGGATGGCTTCAATCTCCTTAGTGGCCTGGAAGTAGTGGCAGGTCTCGGCGCACAGGCCACAACTGACGCAAGTCTGTAGGTTGGCAGCCGCAGTGTGGTCGAGCAAGCGCTTGAACTCAGCCAGAGCCGGTCTTATCTGCTCCGGTCTCAACTGTCCGATGCGCTCCAAATAGGGATCTTTGGTTTCTTTCTCGGATGCCATGTGTTAAGCTTCTTTTGAGGGATGAGGAAGCACGCCTCTTCTGCCGAAGAACGTTCCGAAGAGAATCCTGGAATAGAAGAAAAAAGCGCAATGACGCAGCTTCCCGAATGGAATGTAGACAAAAGTGCAGATGGCGACGATCATAAACAGAACCAATGCGGATTTTACGAAAGTTGCCGCCGGAGCCGACAGCAGAAGAAGATCGACCAGGATATTGGACAGATAGTCATCAGCGCTGCTCAACGATCTCGTCTGTGGCTTGAGCAGCCTCTTAATAAGCAAAGCCACTCCACTAACCAAGCCCACGACCAAAAGTATTCGTCCCGGCTGCAATAGCATGTCTGGAACGGGTATGCTTAGCACCGCCGTCGCCAGGAACAATACAGCTGTTAGTATGCCCAGATGATAGAGAAAGCCTCCAACCCAGGTCCAAAGGTGCTTAGCCGCGCTCTCCTTCTCCCAGGGCAGCATGCCCAATCCAAAAGCATATACGATGCCCGCAAAGCTGCTGCCTGCTGCACGCGCGTATATCGGCCTTCGGCCCACGGCCAAAGTGCGTGTGACTATTATGATAAGCATGATGAGGCAGAACAGCGCCGAAGCCGCCACACCCCATTTCAGTATGGTAAGAGGAGGCATTTGAAGACCTACACGCAGCCGTCCGGTTTGGGCAGGCCCGCGATTTTGCATGCCCCTTTGGCAGGCCCCGAGGGGAATAGTTCGTAAATCCGGCGCAGAGGCAGGCCCGTAGTCTTGCAGATAGAGCGCACCATCGGCGCTAGATTGGTCTGCAGGAAATGATTCCGAATGAATTCGATGATCGCCCAATGCTCCGGAGTCAAATCCTCTATACCTTCTTGGGCCTTGGCCAAAGCCTCGGCCACCTGCTTGTCCCACTGTTGGGGATCCGTCAAAAAACCCTCTTCGTTGAGTTCCAGTTGCTTTCCGTTTACGTCGAGACAAGACATAGCCACACTCCTCCTAATTTCACAGCCTGAGAGCAAAGATAGTGCACATCAACGGGTTTCGCAAGCGAATTCCGACCGCACCGGTGTAAGCAGTCGAAGAACTGGCGTCAACGGATGCAGCGGATCAAACGGATGCTTGGTTTGGCGGTGGACGGTCGACATTAGGCGGGAATTTGCTGGTATCCTCAGCACTTCCCCGCTTGATTTCGTATAATTAAGTCTGTCGCTAACGATCGCAGTCAGTTAACCACAAATGATTCTGGAGGATAGGATGGACGGTTATCGTATTCCCCGCCCGGTCAACGAACCGGTCTACAATTACGCCCCCGGCTCGCCCGAGCGCGCCAAGCTGAAGGCTGCTTTAGATGAGATCAAATCCAAACAGATCGAAATAGCACCGGTGATCGACGGCAAGGAGATCAAGACCGAGAAGAAGGAGAAGATCACGGCACCACACGATCATAATTTGGTTCTGGCCTACGTTTACCGCGGAAGCAAGAAGGAAACGCAGATGGCCATCGATGCGGCGGTGAAGGCGCAAAAACACTGGGCAGCGCTGCCGGCCAAGCATCGTGCGGCCATATTCCTCAAAGCTGCCGATCTACTGGCTGGACCTTACCGTTACGTCATGAACGCAGCCACCATGCTGGCGCATTCCAAGACCGCTTTCCAGGCGGAAATCGACGGCGTATGCGAGTTAGTGGATTTCTTCCGCTTCAACGCCTACTATATGCAGATGATCTCCGATTTCCAGCCCATCAATCCCGATCCCAATGTGTGGAACCGCTTGGATTACCGGCCTCTGGAAGGATTCGTCTTCGCCGTGACCCCGTTTAACTTCGTCTCCATCAACGGCAACCTGCCCACGGCTCCGGCCATGTGGGGCAACGTGTCGGTGTGGAAGCCGGCAGCTTCGGTTCCGTATACGTCGCACATCATCATGAACATCCTGAAGGAATCCGGTCTGCCTCCCGGCGTGATCAACTTCGTGACCGGAAGGTCATCCGAGATCGGCGAAGTTGTCTTGAACAGCGAGCACTTCGCCGGAGTACATTTCACCGGCTCCACGGCCGTCTTCCAGAACATGTGGACCACCATCGGAGCCAACATCGCCAAGTACAAGACCTATCCGCGCATCGTGGGCGAGACCGGCGGCAAGGACTTTATCTTCGTGCACAGCTCGGCCGTTCCGGCCGAAGTAGCCACGGCCATCACTCGCGGCGCATTCGAATACCAGGGTCAGAAATGTTCGGCAGCATCCAGGGCCTATATCCCCAAATCGCTTTGGCCGGAGATCAAAGACATCATGCTCAAGCAGATCGGTCAGATAAAGATGGGCGACCCCTGTGATTTCTCCAACTTCATGAACGCCATCATCGACAAGAGCGCATACAACAGCATCAAGGAATATGTGGACTACGCCAAAAGCTCCTCGGACTGCAAGATACTAACGGGCGGTAATTGCGACGATTCCAAGGGCTATTTCATCGATGCCACCGTGATCGTTACCGAGAATCCCAAGTTCAAAACCATGGTGGAGGAAATCTTCGGCCCGGTGATCACCATCCACGTGTATGACGATGCGGACTACGAAAAAACCCTGCACCTGTGCGACGAGACATCTCCTTACGCTTTGACCGGCGCCATCTTCGCAACCGACCGTAAGGCTGTGGACTTGGCGGAGAATACCCTACGGCAGGCGGCCGGGAACTTCTACGTCAACGACAAGCCCACCGGAGCGGTGGTCGGCCAGCAGCCGTTCGGCGGAGCAAGGGCCTCCGGCACAAACGATAAAGCGGGCGGGCTGCATAACATGATCAGATGGGCATCGCCCCGGTCGATTAAGGAGAATCTGGTCCCACCGAAGGATTTCAAGTATCCATTCATGCTCGAATCATAAGATAGGCAGCCAGCTCATTGCTCACGTTTCACAGTTAAAGGGCGCTCGCCGAACGGCGGGCGCCCTTTTTTTGCAGTCGGTTGTCGGGTCGCGGGCGGCGGGTTTATCATATGCAGAATTATAGTTACCTCAGTAGCCGCTTCTGAAGTCCTCCCCAAACAAAACCGACCAGGCAAAACCTCAGAGGTGGCCGGGATTGCATCCCGGCCGATCGTTCGGGATACAATCCCGAACGCCTCGATAGAAAAGGTACTCCTCTTGGTGACGGACGCCCCGTCCGTCACCATTGTGTTTGTGTCACGGACCAGGCGTTCGTGACAAACGAAGAGGCGGGCAAGATGCCCGCCCTACCGATTTGTTAAGACGGACGGGTGCCCCAGCCTGTTTATCTGGCCGGGTTTATCGTGCGGCTTTGGCAGGTGTGACCTTACAAAGGAGCATCGAGAGATTGTCACCGCCTACATGCTGCTCGTCCCCGTAAAACAAAATCGGCTAGGAAAAATCTGGCCGATTCTGTAACAATTCTTCGGGTCGTTCCTTGTTATACACAACGTCCCGGATTACATGTCATCACTCTTTTTCAACTTTTCCCTCTGCTCCGGTGTCAGAAGCGCCTTGGCCTGTCTGAGAGCCTTGATATGCGAAAGCTTCATATCCGTCCGCAGCTTCGCCACGGCGTTCATCTTGGCCTCGATGTCCTTGAGGTTGCTGTTGTCGTCCTGCATTAGGCCCTTCAGCTCCATCTGGGCTATCTTCAGATCGGCCTCGGTCCGGAATTTGCCCTTCATAAAGTCCATCTTGATTGACTGCAGGTCCTGCACCTGCTTGTCGGTCAGCTCCAACTCATCTTTGAGGCCGAGGAAAAATCCCTTCTGGCAGCAACCCATGCCTTCTCCACAGCCCATCATTCCGCCGCACATGCCCATTCCACCGCGCATTCCCATGCCGCCGCCCATCTGACAGCATCCCATCGG
>CAZWAO010000097.1:4997-9246 GCA_964631815.1 uncultured Ignavibacteria bacterium
ACAGCATCCCATCGGTCCCATCATGCCCTGCCCCATCATGCCGGGCTGCATGCAGCCGTACCCCATCATCTGGGGCATCATTTCCCCGCCTCGGTAGGCACACGGCGCCTGAGGCGTCGACTCCTGGCCCATCATCATGTGCTTCTGGCAGACCTTCTCCACGTCCATCTGGGCAGAGGACCAACCGAAGGCCAGAAGCACCAGGAGAACGACCAAACCTCCCGTCAAACCAAGCTTCCTAATAAACCACCTCCTTCAAGGTTAAGAGATCGTATATATCATACGAATTTGGCGAGAGCACTATTGCAGGGAGTTAACGATTACGTCCTTGGCGCTGGTCGGCGATCATGCCGTTTCGCCCACGAGATGCGATCAAATGGCACGAACTCCCAATTCGTCTTCACTACAAATGAAGACCGAAACGCTTATTACACCTTGGCCCTCTTCCACAGAGGCTGTTTGAAAGTTCGGCCCCGGGGAACTACCAGCAACGAGGATATGTTCAGTTCCAGGGATCATCCCTGAGCGGTCGACACGCTCCGGTAGGCGTTTTCGGCTCGAAACACGTCAGCAATCAAAGAGAGGAGAGAAAACATGAGCAAGACAGAGGAGAATTTGAAAGCCGCTTTTGCAGGCGAGTCGCAAGCTAGAAACAAGTACACCTTCTTCGCCGAGAAAGCCAGAGAAGAGGGCTTCCACTACATCGCCAAGATATTCGAGGAGTCCGCAGACAACGAGAAGAGCCATGCCCGTGATCACTTCAGGCTGCTCAGCGGAATCGGAGATACGGCGGCCAATCTAAAGGAGGCCGTGGGCGGAGAGCATTATGAAACAGTGGAGATGTATCCCACCTTTGCCAAACAAGCCGAAGAGGAGGGCAACAAGGAAGCCGCCATTCTGTTTAAGCAGGTCGGGAAGATCGAACAGCATCATCGGGACCGCTACAAGAGACTGCTGGACTTGGTCGAAAAGGGGATGGCCTTCAAGAGGGAAAAGCCCATAAAGTGGAAATGCAGCATCTGCGGGTACGTGCACGAAGGAACCGAGCCTCCGGCCAAATGCCCGGCGTGTAAGAATCCGAGGGAATATTACGAGCCGGCGAATCTGGATATCTAAAATGCGGACAGTCTGACAGTCCCATCTGACTCGCAGGCCGGGCACCTTGCCCGGCCTATGCCGTCAACATATTGGTCGTAGATCGTCACATCTGTTGCATCCGCCCATACGGACGCCCCCTGACGGGCCTGTAGGGCGTCCGGGCGTTTCATCCGTTGGTATGAACCATACGGTTCATACCGTTGACCGGTCTTTCACGCCTAACGGACGCAGCCCTCAGTTGTCCACAATGGCAGGGCTGAATGCCCTGTCCTATGATTGTGTGATAAGTGTTCCTTCACACATAGAGGCGGGAATTCATCCCGCCTCTCTGTTTAGCATTCAGACAGAGCGTGGGCTGGGCTATGCAAATGAGCCAGAACGGCGGTTGTCTTTCGAAAAGGTGAGCTACCCGATCATCAGCTTCAAAAGGGCACAAGAAACTCACCCCCAGGCCCCCTCTTTTTCAAAGAGAGGGGGATCAAGGGGGTGAGTTCAGACCACAGGCTGACTTGCGAAGAGTCCGATTTCAGGTCCCTTCACTATGTCACTATCGGCACATCAGAAGTAAACCCGGAAAGAGGTGAAGTAGAAGTCGGGATAGGTGCCGAATTCTGACCGCAGTCTCAAGCTGGGGCTGTAATCACGGCTGAGCACTAATTTGGGACTATCACCCAGACCCACGTATGCACCCCCGGATAAATAGACGTCCTCAGCGATGTTGTACTCGAGCTTCGGCATCACAAAGACAGAAGGATCGGTCATGTTCAGCAATGCCTCACCGCTGAATGTGATCAAAGGCGTCAGTTGATGGGAAATCCCCGGCGCCAGGTAGTGCCTGCCCAGAAGATAAACCGACCCTTCCCGGTAAGCGATATCTTGAATAACGGTCAGGTATTTGTCCGGCTTTTTGGCACCAGCTTGGTTGAAGTGATACTCGGCGAACAGGTAGGTGCCGTCTCTTAAACTGTAATCCAGACCAACGCTGCCCCGGAAGTAATCCTGGCTGCGGTCTGACTTATCCGAATTCAGGGCGTCGACGAAGACGTACGCCGTTTCCAGCCAAAAGCCGGCCCCGCCGATGGATCGGGCTATATCCAACCCTGTCAGCAGATTCTCCTGAAAATCGACTGCCAAGAGCGAAATGTCGGTGTTGAGATAGTTGAACTTGCTTCTGAGGAACATGGCGCTCCTTTTAAGCTCGAAATCATGTCCGAACACGTATCCCGCGTCGAGCTCCCCCAAAAGCCCGATAGGCATGCGGACCCTGACGGCATCCACGCCAATTCTGTCCTCCACGTCCAATTCATCGAAAGCGAAGGGCGCCAGAACGTCGGTTGGATTTATCACCCGGGCGGAACCCCAGGCAATGGCCTGGCGGCCCACATAGATGTCGGCCGGCTTGGTTTTGAGCGTGAGAAACGCCCGGTCCAGATTTTGAAAGATAGCAAAACTGCTCACCGAGTCATTCTTCGCGGGGTAGAGGCGAGACTCCAAATCGACTGCGCGGTATGCTTGGTTTTGCAGTGCCAGATCGAGCGTCTGCGGCTCGAAAAGAGACTGGTCCTGCACCCGGGGAGAGAAATCGTAGGCCAAGGTGAGCGATGCCTGATGATTGATGCTGGCGGATAGGTTCAGTCTCAGCCTGTTGTTGACCATACCGATGATCGGCTGATTCCGGGATGGGGGATAGTTGGAGATCTCCGGCTGCTTCTGCGCGAGGAAGTAGCTTTTGAAGTAGCCGCCTATGGATATTCGGCCGGATGCTCCCGCTATCTGCGGGACGCACAGCCAGCAGGCGCAGATCGCAAGCAAAAGACCCAATCGTCTTATCTTGATTGGCAATGCTCCGCTCTCCGGTTAATCTCTGGTTTCGTCGCTGTCGATCAAACCGTCCTTCAGGGTAACCAGTCGCCTGGCGCGCTGCATGATGTCCCGATCGTGAGTGGAAAACAAAAAAGTAATTCCGCTCTTCTGATTTAGGTCCCTCATCATGTCCAGAAGCTCGGCGCCGGTTGTGGAGTCGAGATTGGCGGTGGGCTCGTCGGCCAAAATCAGGGAAGGACGGGAGACCATGGCCCGCGCCACCGCCACCCGCTGCTGCTGTCCGCCGGAGAGCTTGGTGGGCAGCCGGTGGGCAAAGCCCTCCAGACCCAGCTCCGCTAAAATCTCCTCCACCCGGCGGTGCCGCTCCTCTTTGCCCACCCCCTGAAGCAGCATGATATACTCAGCGTTCTCCTCCACGGTCAGCACCGGAATCAGGTTGTACGCCTGAAAGATGAAACCGATATGGTCCCGGCGGAAGTCGGAAAGCTCCCTGCCGCTCATGGCGGACAGCTCCTTGCCCGCCAGCCACACCCGGCCCTCGGTAGGCTGGTCCAGACCAGAGATCACGTTCAGAAAGGTGGTTTTGCCCGAACCGGAAGGTCCCACGATGGCGGTGAACTCTCCCCGCTTGACGGTCAGGTCGATTCCCCTGACCGCAGGAACCGGCACTCCGTCGTCATGGTAGACCTTGGTTACCGACCGGGTCACAATCAGATCGTCCGCGTTGACCTGCGACATCTTCTTATCCTCCTAAAAGCTCCGGCGCATGGCTTTGGCCGGAGACATCCTGGCTGCGAAGACCGCGGGATAAAGCCCCATCAGAATGGTGAAGACGAAAACCACAATGGGATAAATGACGTACTGCTTGACTTCAAACACCGGATAGAGCAGGTGCCTGAAGGTCACGCCGGAGAACTCGATGCCCACATAGTTGATTCCCACGTGAGCCATGATCAGCGTGGCCAGGGCTCCCAAAATGATGCCCAAGATCACGCTCAAGGCGCCCAGCGCCCCTGCTTCGAATATGATCAAAAGCGCCATAATCGACGGACGGGTGCCCACCGCGCGCAGCACGCCGAACTCGAACATTCGCTCGTACAACGACATAAATAAGGTGTTGATGATTCCCAGAGCCACCACCCCGAACAGGATTAAACCTATCAGCCAGGTGGCGAAGCTCGACAGCTCGAAAGCCGCCTTCAAGTCCGGCAGCAGAATGGGCCAGCCTACGGCCTCGTTGCCGTTCCGGGAGTAACGCTGCCAGAAGGGAAGGGAGGCGTCGGCGCCGTACTTGCTGTTGGTGAAGCGCAGGGCGATTTCATGTATC
>CAZWAO010000098.1:0-9124 GCA_964631815.1 uncultured Ignavibacteria bacterium
ACTGGGTGTTCTCTCGAAAGACGGAAAGTTCTGGTATCTGAATTTCACCACTTGTTTTCACCCCCTCCGGGTTGGCTTTGAGGTTTTCTCGAATGAATGCACATCCTTAAGTAAGGGGACAGTCCTCAAGTCAAACTGATCTCTTCGATTTACCGGTTGGTCCACCAGGTCTCCGGCTGATCCCAGTCCAGGGTGCCGTGGAGAACGATGCGGTACTCTCCGGTCTCCGGGTTAACCGTGTCCACCTTCACCTTGGTGGAAACCGAGCAGGAAACCAGATCACAGATCTTGGCCTGCAGGTAGTACGGAGACATCGGTACTCTCTCGATGCTCTTGAAATCGTGCCAGTTGAATTTGGTCATGCTGTTCACCTCCTCTCCCTTTTGTTCTTTTAACTCCCCCTACTCAACCGATGCGTTTTCTTTGGTCTATCCATCCGGGCAATGACCCAGCCATTTTACTCTCGCGCGTGGTCGCAGCCCGGGCAATTTCGTTCCCTTTGGGCCATCGTGCCCGTCGTCGAAGCCGGTCCGTCTGTGGATGCAAAAGAACAGGTCATCACCTTTCGGTACCGGGACTTGAGGGTTCCCCGGACGGAAACCGCCTCCTCCGGCTTCCATGCCTGCTCGTTTTCATCCCGAAAGCTGATCAGCTTTCTGATTCTTTCCTTCAAATCGTTCGGGCCATCCGGCGCAGGTTTGTTTGTCACCTCTTTCACCTCATCTTAAGGTTTTCTATCCGGCGAGCGAATCCCCCAGGTTTACAAATCCGAATTCTCCGAGCATTCCCAGCAAGGGAAGAACAAAACTTCTTCTCCAGCCGAACTCCGAGCCGACTTTGGATGCCAGCGCTTCAGCTGAAACCGCCTGGCCCCAACCGGCTTTTGCGTAGAGGTACCCGGCCAGATCCACCAGCGCATAGTATCTCTTGGAGATGCTCCTCTTGGACAGAAGCCGGTCCAGAAGGTCTGCGGCGAAAAGGGCGGAGAATACTCCCACTTTCTTATCCTCGCACTCCACAAACAGGTCAAACCGGTTCTCAGGCTCTTTGTATCCGCAGGTTATTCCGCTGCAAACGGTTACGCCCGTTATCTTTGATTGCAGGTCGATGATCACGTGCTCCATTATGTGAGCGATGTCGGTCAACTGCTCCAGGCGTTCACCCGAAGGAGCCTTCCTGCCGGATTTCAGGTCGCTGAACAGATGTTCTCCGCACTGATGCTTCTCCAGAGAGGGCAGCAGGTGTCGCAATCTGCCGAAGACGGCAGGAAGATCGACCCCGTCCGGCTCAAGCTGAGGAGAGTGCACGTCCAGGACGATCCTCACCTTCTTGCTCCCAGACCGGAATCTCGGGTTCAGATCCGATATCTCTCTGAATTCACCGTAGGAAATTTCTCTTATGTCCAAAAAGCCTTTCAAAGGCAAGCCGTTTCTGTCGGAGTAATCCTGCTCTGAGCAAGTTCGCGTTAATCTTGTCGGCAGAATGGGAGGATTTCTTAATCCTGCTCCGAAAGAATGCCGGGGTTCGCAGCGAAAACAAGATTCCGACTGCATTTCCATGCTTGGCTCAAGGAAGGTGAAAGCAGGCTCGGGAAGACAGGAAACATCTCCCAAACCCAACGGGACTTCTAACCGCCAAGTCCTGCAGAAGCCCGGCGCACACGCTTTCCCTGTTGTTTTGCCATTGCGTTTGAACCTGAGAGCGGGAAAATCCCGCATTTTTTTGTTGACTTTGACGGGCGCATCTTCTAAATTTCCGACTTGTGACAAAAGTAACAATCTCATGAGTCCTGCCCGCGAGTCGCAGAGGATGCAGCTTCTGACGGAAAACGTATAACCTCATTATAGGAGCAACCGCCATGAACGGAAAAACCGGAAAGGGCAGCGCCTATGGCTGGCTTTTCCAGAGGATCACCGGCTTGTTTTTGGCCTTCTTTCTTATTCTGCACACCCAGATGCTCCATTTCACCAAGGACTGGAAGATCGACTTCAATGTGGTGACACAGCGTCTGGACAGCACCGGCTGGGTGATCTTCTATGCCATCTTCGTGCCGGCCGTACTCTTTCATGCTTTCAACGGAGTGTGGCAGGTGGTCCATGATTACCGACCCGGCCTGGGAACGGCCAAGGCGGTCAAGGCCCTTTTCTGGGTGTTGGGACTGGCCATCTCCGCCTGGGGATACTACCTCATAGCCACCTTCAGCAAAGGAGCCTAAAGATGTATCAAGCCAAGACAGGTTTTTTCGGGATGTACAGGGACGAGGTGAGCCTAAACCCGGACGTAGGCACATGGTCCTGGCTTCTGCATCGGATAACCGGCCTGATACTGGTGCTTTACGCCTTCATGCACTTCTTCGCCCTCAGCTCTTCGGTGGGAGGCGCCTCGACCTTTAACGCATGGCTGGCCAACCTTCAGACCCCGCTCACTCATGTTCTGGAGATAGGACTGATGGCGGTGGTGGGCTTTCATCTTTTGAACGGACTTCGGGTCACCGCCGTCGATTTCTTCATCTGGACCAAGCCGCACAAGACCCTCTTCTGGATAGCCATGATAATCCTGGTGATTTTCATGGTCATCACCCTGATCGTGTTTTTGCCCCGGGCTTTTTCACCTCATCACTAATCGGGAGGAGAGCAGATGTTATTTCATGACGTTTTGGTAATCGGCGGCGGAATGGCGGGCCTGAGGGCAGCAATTGCGGCAGCGGAGAAGAAGGTGGACGTGGGCATAGTCACCAGGCTTTATCCACCCCGATCGCATTCGGGACAGGCCCAGGGCGGGATAAACGCCGCACTGGCCAACAATCCCAAGGCCCACGACGACACGCCGGAGAAGCATGGATTCGATACCATCAAGGGAAGCGATTATCTGGCCGACCAGGAATGTTCCATCTTCCTCACCGAGCAGGCGCCCGAGGCCATCTTCGAGATAGAACACTGGGGCTGTCCTTTCAGCCGGAACGAGCAAGGAAAAATCGCCCAACGACCCTTCGGCGGCGCCGGTTATCCCCGCACCTGCTACGGCACGGATAAGACCGGCCACTATATATTGCAGACCTTTTTCGAGCAGACCATAAAGCACGACATCAAAACCTATAACGAGTGGATCGTGATCGGCCTGGCCAAGGACGTGGACAACTGCTGCGGGGTGATCGCGGTGAACATGCATTCCGGGCAGTTGGAGGCCATCGGGGCCAACGCGGTCATATTCGCCACCGGGGGTTCCGCCCGGATGTATGGAAACACCACCAACGGCCTCACCTCCACCGCCTTCGGCGTGGCCATGCCCTACTGGGCCGGCGTGCCGCTTAAGGACATGGAGTTCGTTCAGTTCCATCCCACCTCCCTTTATCCCTCCAACATACTGATGACCGAGGGGTGCCGGGGGGAGGGTGGAATTCTGACCAACAATACGGGCGAGCGATTCATGCAAAAGTACGCTCCCAAGGCCATGGAGCTGGGGCCACGCGACATCGTGGCCCGGGCCATAATGACCGAGATCCTGGAAGGACGCGGGTTTGAAGACTCTTACGTGCATCTGGATTTGACTCATCTGGGAAGAGCCAAGATCATGGAGAGGCTTCCCGGAATCAGAGACATAACTCTGGATTTCATCGGCTTGGATCCCATCGAAAAGCCCATTCCCATTCAACCGGGTACGCACTACTGCATGGGAGGGATCGATGTCAACGTGGATGGAGCATCTCCGCTAGCAGGATTCTATGCCGCCGGGGAGTGTTCCTGCGTCAGCGTGCACGGGGCCAACCGGCTGGGAGGGAATTCCCTTCTGGACACGGTGGTCTTCGGAAAGAGAGCCGGAACCGTGGCCGCCGACTTCGTCAAGGACAAGCCCAAGCAGGCTCGGACCAATGCCCTGGATCGCGCCCTCAAAGGCCAGCAGGAGATGTTGGACCGCATGCAAAAGGCCAGCGGCAAGGAGAATCCCTACAAGATCAACGCCGAGCTGAACAAGCTCATGCCGCTTAAGGCCGGTTTGTTCCGGGACGAGAAGGGAATGACCGAGGGCCTGCAGCAGATCAAGGCTCTCAAAGAGAGATTGGGGAAGATGCGGCCCATTGCCTCCGGTGGGAAGTTCAATTTCGACCGGATCTGGGCTTTGGAGATCAAGGGCAATCTGGACGTGGCCGAGGCTCTTATGGCCGGAGGACTGGCTCGAAAGGAAAGCCGGGGTTCTCATTACCGCAGGGATTTCGACAAGAGGGACGACAAAAATTTCCTCAAGCATACCCTGGCCACCTACACTCCTGAGGGACCACAGCTTTCCTACCGGGACGTTCAGATAACCAAGTATCAACCCCAGGAAAGGAAATACTAATCATGACCGAGTTCAGAATACTTCGATACGATCCGGACAAGGACAGCGAGCCGCACTTCCAGACCTATACCTTCGATAGCCCCAAGGGGATGACGGTTCTGGAGGGATTGATCTACCTGTTTGAAAACGTGGATCCCACCTTGGCTTTCCGCTCCATGTGCCGGGCGGCGGTTTGCGGCTCCTGCGCCATGCACATAAACGGCCTTTATAACCTAGCCTGCCGCACTCAAATCGACAAGTACGGTGGCAAGATCATCCTAAGACCCCTTGCTCATCTGCCCATCGTCAAGGACCTGGTGGTGGACTTAGAGCCTTTCTTTGACCAGTACAAGAAGGTGATGCCTTATCTGATTCCCAAGCAGGAGGCGCCGCAGAAGGAATATCTTCAGAGCGAGAAAGAGCGGAAGAAACTTGACCCCTGGGTGGATTGTATCTTATGCGCCGCCTGTTACGGTTCCTGCCCGGTGGAGGCCACCGATCCGGAGTATTTGGGGCCTGCATCTTTGATGAAAGCCTTAAGGTTCATCGAAGACTCCAGGGATGGCAAATCCAAGGAGAGGTTGGCCTTTGTAGCCTCGGACTTTGGGGTCTTCCGATGCCACACCATCTTCAACTGCCAGAAGGTATGCCCCAAGACCCTTGACCCCACCAAGGCCATTGCCAAGTTGAAGATGAAAGCACTGTTTGGATAGACACCTCTCAGGTCGGACTGGGTTGAACCCCAGTCCGGTGGACACGATTGTGGATACACCAGGGCGCTGGGTACTAAGACCCAGCGCCCCATGTTTTCTATGGGGTTCAATTCATGGAATCATCTTCGGCGAAGCCGAAGGATTGTACCTAATGACTCTGGGCGGAGATGAACTCCGCCCCCACGCCGGGCAGCGAAATAATCGTCATCACGTGTCGAATCGGCTCATCCGGCATCATATTTTTGTTGCTTTATCCGACTACTGACGTATTTTTACCATTGAAGGAATAGTGCATATTCCAAAAAGCGGGTGGTACATGAAAAAGCTCTCCATCTTTCTTGCCTTGTTCGTGATTTTTCTGGGAGCCTGGGGCCTTCTTGCTTCGCCCAGGCACGTAGACTTGGTCGACATAGACGGGCCCATCGGTCCGGTCTCGGGCCGCATCATCTCCGATGCCATCGATCTGTCGGTCCAGGACAGCGCCGAAGCTTTGGTTATCGAGTTGAACACGCCCGGCGGCCTGGACGAATCCATGCGCACCATCACCAGGAAAATCCTCAACTCGGAGGTTCCGGTCATCGTCTACGTTTCGCCTGCCGGCTCGCGGGCGGCATCTGCCGGCGTGTTCATAACCTTGAGCGCGCATGTCGCCGCCATGACGCCGGGGACCAATATCGGCGCGGCTCATCCTGTCTCCATGGGCGGGCAGATGGACTCCACCATGGTAGAAAAGGTGGAAAACGATGCCGCTGCCTACATCCGAAGCATTGCCACCCGGACCGGAAGAAACCAGGAGTGGGCGGAGGAATCGGTGAGGAAAAGCGTATCCATCACCGAAAGCGAGGCCCTCAAGCTGCATGTGATCGACTTGGTGGCCAACGATTTAAGGGCGCTGCTGGACTCGCTCGACGGGCGCACGGTGAAGCTGCCCTCCGGCGAGCGGACTCTGCACACAAAGGACGTAGAGGTCAATAGGGTGGAGATAAGCGTCAGGGACAGAATCCTGGAGGTGATCGCCAATCCCACCATCGCTTACATACTTCTCACCCTGGGAATGTGGGGTTTGTTCTTCGAGCTGTCCAATCCCGGCGCCATCTTCCCCGGAATCGTGGGGGGTATATGTCTGATTCTGGCTTTCTTCGGCCTGCAAACCCTTCCCATCAATTACGCCGGCCTGCTGCTTATGATTCTGGGGCTGATCTTCTTCGTATTGGAGGTGAAGATCGTCAGCTATGGAGCGCTTACAATCGGAGGAATAGTGTCTATGGTATTGGGTTCCTTGCTTCTTTTCGAATCGCCCCTGCCTTATATGCGCGCTTCGCTGGTGGTGATAATCATGATCGCGGTCGCCACGGCCTTGTTTTTCCTATTCGCCCTGGGGTTCGCCGTTCGGGCGCACAAAAGGAAAGTGACCACCGGTCGGAAGGGACTGGAGGGAGAGATCGGAACGGCCCGAACCGACTTGAACCCGGAAGGGGACGTTTTCGTTGATGGGGAAATCTGGAAGGCGGAGGCGGATCAGCCCATAGTAAAGGGCGAAAAGGTGGTGGTCACCAAAGTGGAGGGGTTGACTCTTAAGGTGACCAAAAGGAAATAGACATTAAGCTCCTGGAGGACGGATCTATCCGCTCCAGGCGAAGCCGAAGTCTCTTTGGCGGAGATTCCCCAGTCGGATGTATCATTGAAAATTGGAAGTAAAGGCCCTTTGAAACCAAAAGGAGGTTTTCATGGCCAGCGCAGGTGTTTTGACCATTATAATCATCGGATTGTTCATCCTGGCAAATGCGGTCAGGATACTGAGAGAGTATGAAAGAGGCGTGATTTTCAGATTGGGTAGGTTGATCGGCGGCAAAGGTCCCGGCCTCATTCTCCTGATACCCATAGTGGACCGCATGGTTCGGGTCAGCCTGCGGGTGGTCACCATGGACGTACCCGCCCAGGACGTCATCACCCGCGACAACGTGTCGGTGAAGGTGAATGCCGTGGTCTACTTCCGGGTGATGGACGCCAACAAGGCCATCGTGGCGGTGGAGGACTACCTCTACGCCACCTCTATGATCTCCCAGACCACCTTAAGAAGCGTCTTGGGACAGGTGGAATTGGATGATCTTTTGACCAACCGGGACGAGATCAACCGGAAACTCCAGCACATAATCGACGACCAGACCGAGCCTTGGGGAATCAAGGTGTCGGTGGTTGAGGTCAAGAACGTGGACCTGCCCGAGGAGATGAGAAGGGCCATCGCCAGGCAGGCTGAGGCGGAAAGGGAAAGAAGGGCCAAGGTCATCCACGCCGACGGAGAATATCAGGCCTCGGAGAAGTTGGCTGCCGCTGCGGAGATCATAGGAAAAACCCCGGTGGGAATCCAGTTAAGGTTCCTGCAAACACTGACCGAGGTGGCGACCGAGAAGAACTCCACCACCATCTTTCCGGTTCCCATCGACCTCTTCGCACCGTTTGTGAAGAAGCTTACCAAGGAAAGTGAGGAGGGCAAATAGCGGGAAGAACGACTATATGAAGTCCTGCCGGGTCGGGTGACCCGGTGAGTATGAGATTCGTCAGTCTATGGGTTATTGCAGGGAGTTCGCAAGAACGCCGAAACGATCCCTGCTTGGGGAGGCAAGAGTGTCAGAGGCAAGACTCCTGATAAGATGGGTGTGGTTGGGAGCAATTGCGTTACTGCTTATTGGCGGCTGCACCAAGAAGAAAGTCACCTCACCGTCTTTCACCGGTCCATTTGAGATGACGGAGTACTTTCCCTTGAACCCGGGAAGCTGGTGGAACTGGAGTATTCAAGTGGACACGATTCCCGAGCCTTTCGAGGACGGAGACGTGAACCTGGGTGAGCCTTTCGTGGACTTGAACAAAGACGGATTCTATGACGTGGGGGAATCCTATCAGGATCTGAACTTCAACGGGCGGTATGATGGGCCCAATGATCCTTGGTCCGAGGGTGTTCCCTATCTGGACCGAAACCACAACGGTCAATTCGATCCTCCCAACGGCAAATGGGACGAAGGAGAGGATTTCGCGGACCTCGACTCGAATGGCGAGTACTCAACTTGGTCGACTTACTCTCTTACAGAGGGAATGCTTGAGGATACGGAGGTATCGGCTGACGGCAGCACCCTTTTTCAGCGGCGGTCTCTCTCTTTCAGGCGCAATCTGTATTTCTATGTGTATTGGGTGGAGGCGGATACCACCGACGATCAATTCTCCAATGACAGTCTGGGCTTAAGATGGCACTCACATTTCACCGCTGACGCATCCTCTCCGCAGGACGACTTGAAGGAACACGGGCCGATTGTCATTGCCAAGCCGCAAATGGCCATCGGAGACTCGGTGATCAACGTGGACAGCGCGGGAGTCGGGGTTTGGATTTCCATTTTGGCGGACGTGGAGGACGCCACGGTATCCGCCGGATACTTCGCAAACTGCCTCAAGTTCAAGTGGGTGGCCTCAGGATGGACAGGGAACATGCAGGAATACAATGGTACCAGCTGGGCATGGTATGCGAAAGACGTTGGGTTGGTGAAACTCGAGAAAGCAAACGGTAGTGTTCACTGGCAACTGAAAAGCGTCAGTATCAGCCAGAGAAACTTCCCTTAGCGGAGAGATCATGAGAGCAAGAACGCTAAAGTCGGCCGTGTGCCTGGGGGCAGGTGCGCTATTGCTTATTGGCGGCTGCACCAAGAAGAAGTCCACTTCGCCCGTCGAAGAGCCGGTGGAACCGACCTTAACCGTGATGCAGCAGTATTTCCCACTGGATTATGGTGACAGCTGGACCTGGGAGGTTATCAGGGATTACTGGATACCCGAGGAATTCGTCGATGGAGACTCAAGTCTGGGCGAGCCTTTCACCGATGTCAACCAAAACGGCAGGCATGATGACTTAGAGCCTTATGAGGACTTGAACGACAATCAGAAGTACGATGGGCCCAACGACCCCTGGACACCGCCGGTGCCTTTTGCCGACCGCAATGCTAACGGAGACTACGACGCGCCAAACGGATACTGGAATCAAGGTGAGTCATTCCTGGATATCGACGGAAACGGAGTTTACAGCTGGGCCGATACCTTAACTCTATGCGCGACGG
>CAZWAO010000099.1:0-9109 GCA_964631815.1 uncultured Ignavibacteria bacterium
TAAATCTTTACCTTCCCACGCTGGACGTCAAGCTCACCACCTGGGGCAAGATCAAGGGCCTGTTTCGATGAGATAACCCGGGCTGAAACCAAAACCCTTAACCATTCGTAAACTGATTTAGCCAACTCCAAAAGGAGACCTTATGAAACTGACCACCAGTGAGATCGGCGATGTGATGGTCCTGGAACCCAAAGGTAAGATCATGGGGGGACCGGATGCTACGGTTTTGCACGACAAGCTCCACGAGTTTATCGATCAGAACAAGAAGAAGGTGGTGATCGATTTAGCCAAAGTGGACTGGATGAACAGCACCGGACTGGGTATTCTGATCTCAGGTTTGACCACCCTCAAGAACAACGGCGGTGAGCTGAAGCTGGCTAACGTGACGGAGAAGATCCAAAGCCTCCTGACCATTACCAAACTCATCACCGTCTTCGAGAGCTACGACACCGTGGAACAGGCTGCCGCCAGCTTCCGGAATTAGGGAAGGGCGCACGCCGACGCGGAACGTACACCCTTGGAGACTTGCGTAGAATTCACAAGAAGGTAGGTTGGCAAACCTACCTTTTTTTTGTTTTCCGCCGCTTGGGGCCTGTCAACTACGACGGTGGAAATCTCACGTCCGGGAGAACTCGTAAATGAGCAGAAAAGACAAAGGATCATCCGAAACCGAGGGGGTCCAGAGGTCGGCTGAAGCATATGACCGCCTGGAGATTCCCAGTAGCTTAGATTACCTCCACCAAGTGGACGCCTTTCTGGAGGGTAGATTGAAGAAGCTGGGGATCGACCAAAGCCAGATATACGACATCGCCATCTCGGTCAGCGAGATCGTGACCAACGCGGTAAAGCACGGACACAAACATGACCCAAGCAGGAAAGTCAGAATAGGCCTGAAGGCGGATTCCTCCCGGGTGGAGGTAACCGTGGAGGATGAAGGCCCGGGCTTTGAGCGCGGGAAGGTCTGTTCCCCCATCGAAGAGGAAAACCTGTTGAAGGCCGCCGGCAGGGGCCTGCACATCGTGGAAGCCCTGATGGATGAAGTGACCTTCCAGTGCGGGGCAGACGGGGGAACCTTGGTGAGAATCGTAAAATTCGTCGATTAGGAAAACAATACGCGGTCCATGGCCCGACTCCGCGGCCGGACGCGGAGCACCCCCTGGGCGCTGTCGCCCCTTCTACGGGGGAATGAAACCATCGGACCGGATTCCGGACCTTGATTTCCTTGAGAAACGCCGGAAGGGCTGGAAACGATTGAGCCGGGGGAAAACCCCGTTCCCGGGTGGTGAACCCCATGAAACTTTTGGCCGGTCATCGTCTCTAACTGAGTGTATAACGGGTTAGGCTCGTCTGAGGAGTAACCAGGTGAGTTTTCAGGTTGTGGCAGCTTGCATATATCTGGCCTGCGGAGTGGTGCTGTTGTTTTTGGGGGGCGTGATCCTCCGCGAGGATTCAAGAAGCCAGGTTAACCGGACCACCGCATTCATGCTGGTTTTTGCGGGGCTGGCTCCCCTCCTGGCCGCCCTGGGGACTTTTATCAGCTCCGCCGGTCAAGCCGACTCTCTGGCTCGTTCCCCATTCACCCGCAACATATTCTATGTTTGGGAATTCTTCTTCCCTTTCCTTTTGCTCTTCTCGATGCTTTTTCCCGAAAAGCACCGCTATCTGAAAAGGTATCCCAAGCTGCAGTACATTATCTTCATCCCCCACGCCTTTCACATGCTGCAGGTTTTGGTGTTCTATCAGCCGGAGCAGCTCATCCGGTCTCTGGACGTGGAGAAGATGGGCTCCCTGGCGCGCTTCTTTCTGGACCCCCTTTCCGTGGCCCTAAGATACGTGGCGATTCTCTTCGGCATCCTGTACAGGATCCACGTGCAGTCCTTCTCTTTGATAAACCTGGCGTTTTTGATTCTGGCCGTGTGGTTCCTTCACCAGGGCTACAAAAAGACCACCGTTCCCACGCTGAAAAAACAGGTGGGCGTCCTGATATGGGGCATCCGATCCGCGGTGGGACTGTATGCATTTGCGTTCATAGTGCCGGCTCTGACTCCATTGGAGATTTCCGAGACGGTCCGGCACTTTCTGACCATCGTGGCGCTGGTGGTGGGCAGCGGGTCCATCGCCTGGGCAATCGTGAAGCATCATTTTCTGGACGTGAAGCTCATCGTCCGGCAGAGCTTAGTCTACTTCTTAACCACCGCCTTCTTCGTGGGCGTCTATTTTCTGATCGTCAGGCAGTTCGGCTTGTTCATTCAGAGCCTGATCGGAAGACAAACTCCGGCCATCGACGTGGGGTTTGTGATTTTGGCCATCATCCTGTTTCAGCCCATCATGGGACAGCTGGACGATCTGATAAAGAAGTTCTTCATCCGCGACCGCTCGGACTATCGCGGCATGATGGAAACCTTCAGTCGCAAGCTGGTAACCATATTCGACTTCGCGGCCCTCAAGGAGACGGTGGTGGACACGCTCAAGAAGGAGATGTTGGTGGAGAACCTGTGCCTGTGCATTTCCGAGGAGACCAGCGGTCGCTATTCTCTGTACTTAGACCGCGATCTATCCACCCCCTTGGACTACTGTGAAGCGCAGGATCCTCTGCTTCTGGCCTTGAGGGAAAAAACCCGGCCCAGTCCCTTTGCCGATTTCCGGATGGTGGAGGATATCAGTCCCCTGTTTCGCATCCTGCAGCGGCTGGACATCTTTCTGGTGGTGCCGTTAGTCAGCCAGAAGGAGCTGGTGGGATGCATCGGACTCTCCCGAAAGACCACCCGGTTCAGGTACAGCTACGAGGACATCACCCTCTTGGACGTGCTGGCCAACCAGATGGTGATAGCTATGGAAAACGCCCGGCTGTACCAGGAGTCGTTGGAGAAACAGAGATTGGAGGAGGAGCTGAGCCTGGCTCGTCAGATTCAGATGGGGCTTTTGCCCAAAGTATGTCCCCACACCGAGTCATACGAATTCTCGGCCTTCATCCAGCCGGCGCGACAGGTGGGGGGAGACTATTTCGATTTTCTCCCCACCGATTTCGGTTCCATCGGGGTGGCCATAGCCGATGCCTCGGGCAAAGGCATTCCGGCAGCCCTTTTGATCTCGCTGGTGCATGCCACCCTTCGGGCGGAGGTGAGGAACAGACTGTCGCCCAACGCGGTCATGTCGAACATCAACCAATTGATCGCCTCATCCACCACCGCGGACAGGTTCGCCACCATGTTCTATGGCGAGCTTCTTCCCGCCGAGATGAAGCTGCGCTACTGCAACGCCGGGCACAACTACCCCTTGGTGCTGCACGAGGATGGCCAGGTGGAGTTCTTAGACAAGGGCGGTTTGATATTGGGCGTATTTCCGGATGCCTTGTATGAGGTGGCGGAGGTTCAGTTGAAGAAGAACGATACCGTTTTCTTCTATTCCGACGGACTGACCGACAGCTTCAATGCTGATGACGAGGAGTTCGGAGAGAAGCGGCTGTTGGATTTGCTGCTTCAGAACCGCTTTCTGGGAATCGAGGAGCTGAAGCAGAAAGTGGTGAAGACCGCTGTTGACTTTGCCGGCGGACGTCCCCAATTTGATGATTTCACCGTCGTAATCCTAAGAGTACGTTGATCCCTCCCCGACTAGCTTTTCCGCAAGTGCGGGGAACGAAGCAGAGGCGTTGCAGAATTTTGGAAAACATGAGATGAAGAAGAAAGACCGTTCCACCAAGATCGAAAGACCCAAGGTCCGAAGAACCTGGACGCGAAACCCGGCCACCCGGGTGAAGGAAAGCGGCAAGGCGTACCGGAGAGGGAAATCCGTGAACTGGTCAATGGATGCAATAGATTTGACCAAGGGAATAGAAAAGACCTACCGTTTCTGTCCGCGGTGCGGCGCGGAGATGGTGGAGAAAACTGTAGACCACAGGACCAGAAGGACCTGTCCGGTCTGCGGCTACGTGTACTATCACAATCCCGTTCCGGCTGCGGGCGTGGTGATACAAAAAGACGGGAAGATACTTTTGGTCAAACGAACATTCGAGCCATACAAAGGGGATTGGTGTTTGCCTGCCGGATTCATGGAATACGACGAGTCTCCGGAGCAATGCGCCATAAGGGAGACCAAAGAGGAGTTGAACGTAGACGTGGAGTTGGATGGTCTCTATGGCGTCTATTCCGGAAAGGACGATCCCCGAACCCATGCTATCTTGGTAATGTACTGGGCGAAGATAACCGGTGGAGAATTGAAGCCGGGCGACGATGCCCAGGAGATTCGGTATTTTGGTAAAAACGAAATTCCTCCCAATATCGCTTTCTTAGCCCACCGCCAGATCATCAAGGAGTTCTTCGAGATCAAAGAGTTGAAGTAATCCAATCCCATAAGGTAGCCGAGGCATCAGAAAACCGGGCGGGCGGTGGTAGCAATTCAACGTCACAAGTCGTGTCGTGCCTGAATCATCATAATGTCTTAGCTGGTTCATCAATAGTCACTACCCTACTCGACCTGCTATCCCACAGCAAGCTGTGGGCCACCCGCCTATAATGTTACCCATGTGCCCGGTTCATACCCCGCCAATGTTATGCACTTTCATTATCCTTAATAACCTGCATATTTCAAATGGCGATACATCCTTCTAACCAACAATATCAATAGGAGTAAAACCACAGCAGTAACGATCCCTGATTCTCCAATCCATAACATTGAATTATTGCCTTGCGTTACAGGATTAAATGCGGATTGTGTTAATGCATTCGATGTAGCATGAGCAACAAAAGAAGGCCATATAATCCCCGAATCAAGACGAAGCCAGGCTAAAAGATACGAAAAAGATGTCGCAATGATTATAAACATGACAACTGATAAACCAACCGATGGCCCAGATGCTGCTGAGTACGCTCCAGTTAGGATTAAAGGTATATGATAAGCCGACCAAATGAGACCGTGAATTAGCAGTGGATAGGGAGCACCTGAATCAATGAGACGAGTCAGCATGTAGCCACGCCAACCTATTTCTTCACCAGCAACAAAAAACATATTTACCGCAACCAGAACAGTCCAAACTATTGCTATCAAGACCAGAAAGCCGAGGTAAGGATTTCCTGGAAGAGGGATACGGACATTAGATTGTATAGGTGAAAAGTCGAATTCAGCAAGTCCTGATATCCACGTAAATCCATAGGCAATCAGGGCAACTGCCATGGGGAATAGGTATGCAATCAAATATGCCTTACAAAGATTATGACCCCTAAAACTAAATGATACATCTCGAAAGCCTTCCTTGAGTATCAGTCTTGCGATGATAGATGCAATAGCGGGCGGAAAAAGAATAGCGAATGGTGTTATTCCACTAATTCTCAGCCAGTATGCCGGAATTGATAGAACGATCAAGAGAGCAAAAAATATGACAAGCCCACGTTGTGCTTGTTTCTTTGAATACTCTTCAGATTCTTTAGTGTCAGTATTCACCTGTTAGCCTTATATGTTATTAAAGCCAGTAGGTCAGAAGCCCCGCGCTCCTGACATTGACTCTTATATCCGTCAGGTGCCCGGACAGGCCGGTATGCTCGCAGAGTGCTAACCTACCTGCTGCTTGCTCTATCCAACTTTCCTGCAGCATAGCCATGTACCGTACGGTGCATGGCAGAACTGTGGGCCACCCGCCCTACACAACAAATGGGATAAGCCGCCTTGTTCGATTTGCATATTCCGCATACTCCGGGTATTGTTGTCGAAGGAATCTCTCCTCGACGAATATGCGCATACCGGCACCCACAATCGCACACACGCCAAGTGCTGCAGTCAGTATCGTCAAATGTGTGAGGACTCCGGCCCAGATGAAGTAGAGGACAGCGGCATATATGGGATGCCGGATATATCTGTACGGTCCGGATGTCACCAACTCGCCTTTTGTAGGATTCCCCGCCGCATGAAAACTCCTTTTGCCGAAGACCACGCGCGCCCAGATCATCAAACACACGGCCAAAACCTGCACTGCAACACCGAACACGTTGTCTCCAAAGAGACAGTTATCCTTCAGTAGCAGAAGGAGAGCTGCCGCCATGAGTATGAATCCAACGACAGAGATCAGTTTCAAATGCATCGGTTTCGCTCACTTCCTCTCGGCTACATCCGTCTAATCACAGCAATAGCCGCACCGGCAGCTATCAGCAAAGCAAGGACTATCCTCCCCCATTCGGAGAGGACAGGCACTGGCTGGGGTTCCTCGCAGGCATCATCGATACCGTTGCCGTTATTATCGCCGAGGCATTCAGCATCTGCCCCCTGCCATTGGCCTCCATACGCCAGGCATTCATCATCGGTCATTTCCTGACAGGAACCGTCGGAAAGGCAACAGGCCCCGGTCTGTTCACTTAAGGGGTACTGCCAGACTCCTCCTGCATTCAACCCCGCATATAGGTAGTCACCATAAGTATGAAGCGACAATACCGGACTACCGGCCAAGCCATAGCTGATTGCTGTCCAGCTATTACCGTGATCGGTGCTGCTGAACACTCTTCCCTCACCCGTTCCAGCGAATATCCTGTCTTCAAAGACATGCATACACCGAATGTATGTGTGTTCGGGCAGTCCGTTGGAAGACTGGTGCCAGTTCCCTCCTTGATCGTCGGATCGATAAACGCCTTCGGTCTTGGTACCCGCGAGGAAATACCCATCCAAGCATTCTATGGCGGTGATACCGAGAGAGCTTAGGCCGTTGTTTATGGCCGTCCAGTTTGCCCCAAGATCATCGGTGATGAATATGCCGTCGTCCAAAGTCCCGGCTAACACATTTGCGCCATCGGAGGCTAAAGACAGGACGTTCAGGCTCCCCAATCCATTGTTCACGGGGCTCCAGTTGCCCCCTGCGTTGGTCGTGACAAACACGCCTTCCTCGCCACTGGCTGCAAAGAGTTTTCCGCTGCAGATGGCGAACGCCTGAATCCAGGCGCTATTGAGGCCGTTATTCGTCATTGTGAACGAAGCACCATTATTGGTTGATTTAAATACGCCGAGCATATCAGTGCCGACGAAAACCAGTGATCCGGACGAGATCACAGCCCGATTCTCTACCGTCCAGATTGAAGAGATGCGGGTCCAATCGGATCCTCCACTGCCGGAAAGATAAAAGCCGGAACCATGCGTTCCGGCAAGAAGGTTAGACCCGCTTGAGGATATCGAACCCGTGCCGGCCATGAAAGTCGCCCCGCTGCTTAATGACCATGATCCTCCGGCAAGACTCCTTCTGTAGATATGGCCGCTGCCGGCACCGACGAACAGATATGATTCGCCGGCAGCGATAGTCCAGACGTCGGTTTCTGCGAGGCCGCTGTTTATTGTGCTCCAGGTTTGTCCTGAATCTGCCGACGCGTATACGCCGCTGCCGAACGAAGCAGCGTACAAAACTCCGGACTTGCCGGCAAATCCTTTGACCGAGGGCAGGTTGGTGCTCAAACTCGACCAGGTCTGGCCTTCATCGTCTGAAACAAAAACCCCTGATGATAAGGTGCTGGCGAAGATTCTCCCTTCGAAGCAAATGATGGCCATGATGTTGGGTTCGGTCAATCCGCTGTTCACCGGAACCCAGGTATCGCCGGAATCCGTGGATCTGTACATGCCATCTAAATATGTGCCTGCAAAGATGTTGTCTCCGTCCGTTGCCAGATAATAGCAGTACTTGGCTGCAAGACCGGTGTTCACAGGCGTCCAAGTGCTTCCCTCATCGGTCGAGCGGTAAATCCCTCTCAGATATGTAGCGGCATAAAGCGTACCATTGCCGTTCAAAAGATATTTCACATAGCGCCCTTCCAATTCATCACCGGCAGCTTCCCAGTTTGATCCGATACTATTGCTGCGGAACACGTTTTCGTCTGAAGAAACGAATACATAGTTGCCCGTCTGCGTCAGAGATTTCGTGTCACAGCTGGTCAAACCGGTATTATGAAACGACCACGATTCTCCATTGTCGTTACTGAACAGAACCCCTCCACCCGTTGCCGCGTACACGTTCGGGTCGGCGCACATGATACTCCTGACATAACGACCGGGGGGACCCGAAGTCTGCTGCCATTGGGCATGCACACCGCCACTGGATATCAGAATGGCGAATAATGATATTAGCGCAATTCTCATCTTACGTTCGTCTCATGGTATATGCTGCATTTCAGGAGATCGGACAATCCAAGGGCTGGAATCACTATAAACTTGCCGCTCATCCGGCACAACCGGCGCTCCATCGTAGCCACGCCGCGAAAGGTGCCAATGCTGCGACAGATAGGGCAGTCCGTGCCTGCCAGGTTCCCTGATCTGGCAGACTCACCGGTCGGGTATATGAACTTGGTGTGTTCTGCCTTGCTTCCTTCATTCAAAACCCCTCGCAACTACGAGCATTATAGCTCGCGGACCTTCCTTGTCAAGGGAAATGCTCCAGAATCCTGGGGAGGCAACGGCGGACTGCGAAGTCTGCGGTATGACGACTTAAATTCTTCGGCCGCGCCCCGCACCATACGGTGCAGGGCCGCGCCTTAGAATGACAAATCAGCGAGCCGGCAAGTCAGGAACCGTGTACCCATAGAGGCGCGTATGGGCGCAGGGCACGTGACCCGCCTGTTGCTAACTCTATCCAACTATCTCACAGCGGAGCCATGTACCGTACGATGCATGGCGGAGCCATGTACCGCATGGTGCATGGCAGATCTGTGAGCCACCTGCGACTGCACAATTCCTACTGGAAGTCTGCCGACAGCGTATTGCTCTTGAACACCCGGTTCACTTCCTTCTTGAAGAACGCAGCCACGTCGGCGTTGCGCACCAGGAAGATGTTCTCATCGTTGTACTGGTTCGCCGGCCCGGTGTAGTTGAAGCTCCCCCCTATCACGGTGTGATCATCCAGCACGATAAACTTGTGGTGCAGCTTGCCGTTGTTGGGAAGCGTGTCGCGCCGGAGCTTGGCGCCTTCGTTCTGAAGCGCCTTGTGCGGTGACCACTTGTGAGCGGACTGGCCTCCGTCGAGCACCCCCACCACCTCGAAGTTGCCGCCCTGGAGCTTGGTGATGAGGGCATCGTCGATGGTGGTCGACTTTGCGAAGGTGAACATCATGAAGTGCGCCGATGTCTTGGCCTTGAGGATCTCGTTGACGAT
>CAZWAO010000100.1:0-8984 GCA_964631815.1 uncultured Ignavibacteria bacterium
CGGGCCGGAACGAAGAACATCACCACGGTGAGCATGTAGCTGAAGACGAACAGAACAGGCAGAAGAATCTTTCTTCTCTGGTCGGCCGTCTTCTTCGGATCGGGTCGCTTGTTTCGTCCGGCAAACAGGTAACTTATGATCATCCCGGCAAGGCCCAAAGGTCCCACGCACCAGAATCCCAAAGGAAGAATGCGGATGAGGGAAGAATACCTCCGGTAGAAGTAAATGTCTTGGTTGTTGCTGATCTCGAACCTGCTCCAGAACAGGTACACTTTCTTCACCAGGAGTTTGAAGCTCTTCCCGGGTGTGTGAATGAAGAACTCCAGGCCCTTGCGGTAATAGAAATTCGATATCTGGGAGGGCGTCATGCTCCGACCGGTCTCCTTCTCGGCGGCCGACTGAAAGTCGCGGTACTCCCAGTGTTCGCTGTAGAATATGGCGCTCACGCCGTCTGAGTTCTGGTTGTTCCCTATGTAGAAGTTTATGCCTCCCTGAGAGGAGATCAAAACTAAGTCTCCGGCAACCAGCAGGTTTCTTAAGGTAACCGGCAAAACCACCAGGGCAACTCCCAAAAGCAGCCAAGCCCCATAGCCGACGATTCTCTTGAACGGCCTCGTGCCTCTGAAGACAACATAAATCCACAGCCAGACGAAGGGGATGAAAAACAGGATGTTGGGCCGGGTAATGGCCGAGACTCCCAGAATCAGCCCGCAGCCCAACCAGCGGGTCAACCGGGGAACCTCTCTGGCCCGCAGCAAGAGAAGAATCAACAGCAAATCGAAAAAGACCAGGAAGGAATCCAGAAGCAGTTCGTCTTCGAAGTAGAGGAACATCCCGTAAGTGGCGGCGATTATGCCGGCCACAACGGCCACCGTGCGCCCGAACAGCTTTCTGGCCAATAGGTAGATCAGAACGCAGGAGAAGGAACCCACCAGATGTTGAATCAGACGCGGTAAGATATAGCCGTGCCCGAATATCTTGTACACCACTGCCAGGAAGTAGGCATAAAAGGGGGCCCGAAAGAAGACGTGGGATCCGATCCAATTCCCGGAGGCGATATCCTGAGCCCAGACGTCGTGAAAAAGCGGGTCCATGGTGGGAGAGAAAAAGTGGGGATTGCTCTCCATCTGAAGCATGTATACGAGTCTCAGAGCATAGGCGAAAACGAACAGGCCCAGCACCACTATTTTCTCTTTGTCTTTCTCTCCGATTCCCTTGGACACGACGCAAATATAGCGTCGGCCGCTCGGTTTGTCAAAATAAAAGCCGTCAAGGCTCCCAAACCGATGGTGTAATGCGCAGGTTAAAACGAAAGGGAGACCGCTTGAGCCTGGGTACTGCGGGATTCAAGAGACAAAAAGCATCAAGTAATAGACGAACATGCTGGGAGGAAAACGTTCAACGGCTAATGCGATCCGCCTTGGTTTTGCAGCAGTGAATCCACCCAAAGCAGTCGCTGGTGAGCATCGCTCTGCGAGGGGTTCAAATCCAGGCTTTTCTGAAATTCTTCCCTGGCCGACTGCAGTTGCCTTTGTTTGGCATAAACCAGTCCCAGGTTGTAATGATAAACTGCATTGCGAGGGTTTATGCTGACGGCTTTTTGCAGCAGGGAAATGGCTTCGGCCCCGCGGCCGGTGTGATCGTAGAGTATTCCCAAATTGGCGTGAGCATCGGCGAAGTCCGGCTGTAAAGACAACGCCTGCCGCAGATGGGTTTCCGCCTGATCGAACTCCCCTTTGTGAATCAGCATGGAGGCCATTTCGAAATGCGCTTTTGCCCGGAGACGGCTCTCCTCCGGATTGAGGGGGCCACCTTTGGCTGACAGCGCCTCCAGGTCGTAATCCACGTCCCGAAGTGCTCCGCTTGGATTGGCCACCTTTTCAAACTGCTCCATGGCCGAGTCGATTTTCCCCTCCGATTGTAGAATCTCTCCCAACAGCAGATTTCCCTCCGGAAAAGGCTTGACCCGGGAGAAGCCTTCGCTTAAGACCTGCTTGGCCTCCTGGTCTCTTCCGGTTCTCCAGTAGCTGGTGGCTAAGTTCATGTATCCATAGGGAGCGTACTTTCGGAGAGCCAACGCCTTCTTTGCCATCTCCTGGCCCTCCGCATAACGTCCCTGCTCTATGTAGAGAGCTGCCAGATTGTTGTAACTTTTGTCTTCGTTGGGGTACAATTTCAACTCGGCCAGATATTCCTGCTCCGCCTGCCGGTAGTCCCCCTTCCTGTAGAGGACCAATCCCCGGTTGAGATGTGCCTGGGCCAAGGCAGGATCGAGAGACAACACGGTGTCAAACTGGGCCAGAGCGGCATCCAGCTGCCCGTTCTTCAAATAGACGTTTCCCAGGGCGAAATGAGCCTGGGCAGCGGTAGCTTTGCCCATCCCCAGGTGATAGGCATTTGTGTTGGTCAACAGAAGAAAGGGAACCAGCAACCCTAAAAATACCATAGCAGAGCGAAGGTCCTTCTTGAGAACTCGACGGATGATCCAGACCAAGGCAAAGGCTGAGAATATCATCAAGAAGGGGACCGTGGGCAATCTGAAACGAGCCGGAACAAAGAACATGACCACCGTTATCATATAGGAGAACACAAACAGGATGGGCAGCCATGCATCCTTCCTCTTTTCCGACACCTTCCGGGAACGGGCCTTCTTGCCGCCCGATCGAAACAGCAAAGACAAAACCATGCCGGTCAACCCCAGGGGACCGATGAACCAAAACCCCAAAGGCAGGATGCGGATTAGGGATGAATACCTTCGGTAGAAGTAAATATCCTGGTTGTTGCTCAGTTCCAGACGACTCCAAAAGAGATAGAGTTTCTTTGTCAGGAGTTTGAAAGCCCGGCCCGGTTTGCTTAAAAAGAAGTCCAGCCCCTTGCGGTAGTAAAAGTTGGAGACCTGTGAGGGTTTCAGGCTTCGGCCGGCTTCATCTTCCGCCGCCACCTGAAAGTCCCGGTAATCCCAACCGGCATCATTGAGGACCGCACTCACGCCGTCGGCGTTTTGGTTGTTCCCGATATAGAAGTTGACACCGCCCTGGGAGGAGATAAGCACCAAGTCTCCGCTGACCGCGATGTTTCTCAAGGCCACCGGAAAGATCATCAGAATGCTTCCCGCCAGAAAAAGGCCTCCGTAGGAGGCGATCTCTTTGAGGGTTTTCTTTTGTCTGAAAACCAAATACATCCACAGCCAGACAAAGGGAACGAAGAACAGGATATTGGGACGGGTGATGGCGGAGAGTCCCAGGACCAGACCCGATACGAACCATAGGGACAGCTTGGGAAGGTCTCTGGCGTGCAGTAAGAGCAGGATCAAGAGCAGATCGAAAAAGACCAAAAGAGAATCCAAAAGCAGCTCTCCCTCGAAATACAAAAACATCCCGTAGGTGGCGGCCAGTAAGCCGGCCACAACCGCCACCTTGCGGCCGAATAACCGTCTTGCCAGAAGGTAGACCAAGACGCAGGAAAAGGAGCCGATCAGGTGCTGAATCAGTCGCGGGATTATGTAGCTGTGTCCGAATATCTTGTAAATTAAGGCCAGAAAATAGGCATAGAAGGGAGCTCTGAAGAACACCTGGGAGCCGATCCAGTTTCCCCCGGCGATGTTCTGCGCCCAGGTGTCGTGAAACAGGGGGTCCATGGTGGGGGAGGAAAAATTCGGGCTGCTCTGCATCTGCAGCATGTACACGAATCTCAGGGCATAGGCGAAGACGAAGATGCCCAGCAGGATTATTCTCTCTTTGTCTTTTTCTCCGAGCCCCTTGGACATACGCCAAATATATCCCCCTGGGGCGACTTTGTCAAATGAATGCATCCCGTCCTTCCATCTCGGTATCCCAAGCATCTTCGGAGAAAATAGAAGGGTCCTGGTTTGAGCACACCGAGAAGATGGGACCATCCACCATCTGAATAATGGAGGCGGCCCTCTCGAAACCGGATGTGAAGAAGCTCGAATGGAATAGGAGAATGCGCCGACCGACTGCCGGTCTCACCACGCCTCAGGGACGAGAAGGAAAATGTACAGCCGAGACCTCACTTGAGGTGCTTGTATCCGTCCAGGGGCGGCTTGGTCCACAGGGCGTGACTATCCTCGGGCAGCGGTTGGAGATTGTTCATCTGGTATTTCTCCTGCTGCGACAGATACTGGTCGTAGAAACCGTTCTCGAACTCATACACCTCCCCGCTGTTGGGATCGTACAGTCTCTCCTTGCCCAGGGTGGCGTCGCTCCACTTCTCGGAAAGTATGTCGTCCGTCTGGTTGCGGTTCTCCCAGCCCTGCACGATGATGTCCGAGGCCTCGCTTAAGGTCTTTCCCGCCTTCAGTAGACCGGCGTAGGTGCTGGCCTGCTGAGCCAGGCAGTTGTTCACGTACGACTGGGTGATGGTAAAACTCTGCACCGATTTGATCAGCGTGCTTTCCAAGGCGCGGAACTCCGCCTGGGGAGCGGTGATCCCCACCAGGCAGAATCCGGAACCCAGCCCGCCTCCGGGCGACCCGGAGAAGGGAAGCAGGGGAGCCACGGTAACTAAAAACAACCCCTCGCCCAACTCTTCACCCTGGGTGAACAAAGCCCTCACCAGCCCGGTGCTGGCTCCGTTGATGGGACTGGGCTGTTTGACGACGGAAACCACCTGAAGGTTCTCCAGCCGGGGACATTGGGGCATGAAGCCCTGTCCGATCCGGCTTTTGGCGACTAGATGAAACTGCGCCAGGAAATTTTCCGGGGTCAGGGGATTGACCGCCGGCATGTCGATCCAATTGGAGGGATACCCGCCCATGCTCATGTACTGATAATCGATCTGCCTCTGCTGCTCCGAGAGATAAATCGGACCCACTTCCCCGAAATAGAAAATCTGCCGCACCGGCATGGAGGGATCACGTGCCAGAAAAGCGAAAGTGGCACAGGATCCGGCGGTGATGATCTCCCATCCCTGGGGCTTGTCGACGGAGAAGAAACCCCCGTTGAAGTTCTCCAGGTCCAGACCTTGCGTCCGCCCCTGTTGACCGGCATCGACGGAGCAGCCGGCCATCAGGAGGGGAAGCAAAAGCCAAATGACCCACAGCCTAGGTGATTTCATTTTTCTCCTCCCTTTCCGGGGACGCGGGAAGCATCCGGCCGGAGCCGCAGGTTGGCCCGGACGGATGAGTCAGGATAATTCGTTCTGATATTCTTATCATCGGTATTTCCGGCCGGGGGCTTTCACTCTGAAGCAGTGCATTATCTGCTCAGATGGGGGACATGGGGATGAATCGGTTTGCCGGAAACACTCGGGATATGCCGGCGGATGTTGAAACCGCTTGCGTTTTCGGAAGAGCGATTGTATTAATGGAGGGACGGAGAGTTTACCAACTTGCTTGATTCCGCCACAGGAGGCTTGTCGATCCGATGAATAGTGGAATGATCGCTGCTTTCGTTCTGACTTTGCTCATTATGCTGTTCGGGCTGGTGGGCACCATACTCCCCGTGGTCCCCGGACTGCCCATCATGTGGGGGGGAGCCATGATCTATGCCCTGCTCACCGGATTCGAGAAGATCGACTGGACCTATTTGATAATATTCGGTGCGCTCACCGTCGCGGTTCAGGCTCTGGACTACGTGGCCAATCTGTACGGGGCGAAGAAGATGGGCGCCAGCGGCTGGGGAATCCTGGGAGCTTTCCTGGGGATGGTGGTGGGGCTTTTCACCGGCGGGTTATTGGGGCTTCTATTGGGTCCGTTTGTAGGAGCCGTGTTGGGCGAGATCCTCATGGGCAGAAAGACCGCATCCCAGGCATTGAAAGCCGGGGTGGGGACTTTCCTTGGCTTCCTGGGAGGCACTCTGGTCAAATTCGCCGTGGGATGCGCCATGCTGGGAGTCTTCCTGTGGAACGTCTTGTTCTGATCCTGTCCGAGCTGCTTCTCAATCGACATCCGCAGAGGTGCGTAAGGGTTTGAAACCCAACCCGGTCAAGGGGAGAGATTCTTCCTCGGGGGATCGGATCCGGCCGATCCCCGGATCGATGAAAAAAAGAGAGGTCGGGAAGCTCCCGACCTCTCGGTCATTACGGTTTTAGGCTCACCACGTCCTTTAGGGGAGATCCTCCCAGAACCACTCCACGGTTTTCTCAACGATCTGAAATCCAGGGTAGTCCGGGGCGGGGTTCTCCATCAGATTCAAGGGAAAGGTGAACTCCGCCGTGCGGAAGGTGGGGCCGACGAAATTCACGCCGCAGGGCCTGTCATCCAGAAGGGAAAGCGTGCCATAGAAGGAGACGAAGCTGAACATCCTTCTCTGGTAGGGAATTCGATGCGCCGCGTCCTCGTCGTTGGATATGCCTTGAGTGCCCACACGCGGTATCCCCCGGTCGCCAAACATGGTAACGGCGTTGGCAGGGTTGTAAAACAACAAAAGGTGGCAAAACGCGGTGTCCACCTTCAGCGTGGGAAGATCGCTCCACAGGCCGAAAGGCTCGGCCTCGACGAATTCCAGATTCAAGCTATCGCTGGGCAAAAGCCCGAAGGGGGCTGCCAGGGCCTCCTCCAAGCCGAAATAATCTACCCAGAAATCGCTCAAACCTTTGAGATCCGGTCCGGCATCGATGCCGTAGTCATTTATTCCTACCAACCACAGGCGTCCGCCGACATCCATGTACTCTGCGAAATCGTCAAGATTACCGCTGCTGAGGCCCGACTGGGAACCGACATTGACAAGCAGGACCAGATCATAGCGGGACAAGATGTCCTTACTGGGTATGGATCTGCTGGTCGCGGACGACGACACGGTAGGATCATACCACAAGCTTCCTTCATCCAGAACTCCCTTTTGAATCATATAATCCAAAGCCCCCTGGTAAAAGGACCTGACCATAGACCATCTCAGTTCCGAGGAATCCGGGATCCCTCCGGCAAGTCCGCCATAGGCGGTGGCGTCCACCACCAGCATGGTCTTTCGATGCTGGTCCGAGTACCGGAAAAATGGTCTTATGATTCGGAAGTTCACGGTGGCAGCCAGATCGTTGCTTACGAAGGCGTCGTCCTGGGCCCACAGTCTCAACTGATACCATCCGAATCCGGAGTCGGGATAATTCTCCAGGCCGGTAAAGACGTACGAGCCGACCGAAACCCAGCGCGACTCCTTCCATTCTCCGGCCACCTGAATACTGTCTAAGGAGGAGTAGAACACTTTGTTGGTGTCCACCGTCTGAGCCGTCGGCTCGACCGCGAACGGACCCACCAGATCCCACTTGAACATGAATGCCGGCTGGTTGCGCTTGTCGGGGTAGTCGGCCGTGTCCAGACCGGACCAGGATATCGATATTCCATCCCAGGTGGCGGTGGTTTCCTCCAGGCAGTAGTGGGGCTCTTCGATGAAACCGGTAGTGGTGTCCAGAAAGGCTTGGGGCCGGTGGTTGTTGCGGTAGTACAGGTGGTAGATCACCTCATTCGACACCGCACCGTCGTTATCCACGGCCCGCAGGAAAACATACTGCGGCGTGTAGATGGTGGGGTCCATATCGGCATACATCCTCACGTTCTGCTGGTGGCCCCCGTAAGCCGCCCTGACGTGAAATCCCAGGATATTCCTAAGAGTGGTCTGATCCACCCAGGAGGTCGAATCCGGGGGGATGTCGTGCAGAAAACTCCGCACCTGATCCAGCCCGCCGAAGCTCAGCACGCTGTCGGTGACCATCACCGCATACTGGTAGGCGGCCACAAAACCGTCTTGGTCGGTTCCGAACCAGTAGATTCGGGGATTCACCGAGAAGTATGTGGATTCCGGGGGTATGTTGGAGAAGTATACCATGGGCGGAGAGTTCACCGGCTCTGGGCCCTTTCTATCCAGCTTGCCGCATCCGGAGAGGATGAGCAGACCAAGAATGAAAGTCCCAGCAAAGAATATGGTTTTTCGCATAGCGTCAGAACTCCTTCTGTATGTATTGGAACGCATCTTTTTGGGCGGTCCTAGATCCTCTGATTCTGGTGTTTGGACCGGCGGCTAAAATACCAGCCCCAAGGTGAACCGTTGAACGTTATCCAGGTGGCCCATATCGTGGTATCCGAAGTCGACTCTCAACTGCAAGCTGGAAACGCTCACCCTCATTCCTCCGCCGACCGAAATGCCGCCGGCGTCGTAATCGAAGTGATCGCCGAATCTCAAGGAAAACATATTCTTGTACCAGTATTCCACTCCCGCGTTGAATTTCTCCATATTGTCGTTGGGATGGCTTCCCTCGGCGGAGAGCACCGCGGTGTGATCCCCGTTTCTCAAAAGATCCACCACTCCCCCGAATTTGAAGTTCATGGGAAGCGGGTGAGACTCCTTGATGAAGGTCATATCCGGGCCGAAGTTGCTGATCATCATCCCGATCCGGAAGCCCTTGAACCCGGTATCGTACAGGGTCCCCACGTCTGCCGCCCAACCCGTGGCCCTCTCCGTATCGTAGAGCTCGTCTATCAGCTTCAGCGTCCCTCCCACCATGAACCGGTCGGTCAGGTAGCGGGCATAGCTCACCCCCAGGGCATACTCCTTGGCGGTGAAAGTCTGGGTGGGCTCGCGCACCTGCCGGTACTGGGTGTAAGTCATATCCCCCGCATCCAGCATGGTAAACGACACTCCCCAGACTCCTCCGAAGCTGGGCGTGGGATAAGCCACTGCCGCGAATTCGTAGTTGATGTCGGCAGGATACTCGACGTGGGTGAACAGAGCTTGCTTATCCATCAACTGCGTCAGGCCGGCGGGGTTATAGTAGACCGCGGAAGCATCGTCGGCGATGGACAGGAAAGCGTCTCCCATACCCATGGCCCGGGCCGAAACCCCCAGCTCCAGAAACTGCGCTCCCGCTGTTCCCACCTTGGCCTGAGCCCAAACCAATTCCGGGGAAACAAGCAGGATGATTAAGACCGCAGCAAAAAGCAGTTTCCGCATCGCTTTCTCCTTTCCCTATTTATCTGATTATCACGAATTTTCCTACTTGTTCTTCTCCGGTATCGGCATTCTCCACGCTGA
>CAZWAO010000101.1:0-8969 GCA_964631815.1 uncultured Ignavibacteria bacterium
TTGGCGTTTTTCTCTCCTGTTCCTCGCTGGATAATGATCTTCTTAGCCTTTCTTATTCTGATACCAAAGGTCAACTCGATACTTTACAAACTCTTCGCGGGGTTCTTTAACTTGGTGGACAGGAGCCTCCGGGGGATCAAGAAATTCCACAAGTACCTGGTCCTGAGCCTGGGCGGCATGGCGCTCTTTTGGGTTTTCAGAGCTGCAACCTATCTCTTAGGCGATGGACACCTCAGAGGAAGGGAGATAGTTGAGGGAACCACCCTCTCGGTCTCCGAGCCTTTGGACTTCTATCTGCACGTCCTGGCCTACAGATTGTTGAAATTAGATGTCTACCAGATCTATGCTCTGATCAGCTGCCTGGCAGGCGTGCTGTTCGTTTTCTTGGCCTTATGGTTTTCCTACCATATGGGAAAAGAAAACCGGCAGAAGGTCCTGGTTTTCTTCGTCCTCATGAGTATGGGTTCGATTCAGCTTTTCTTCGGATACAAGGAGAGTTACAGTCTGGTCTATGCGGCGGTAATGGGCTATTTTCTGTTGTCCTTTCTCTATCTTGAGGGCAAATGCAGCATTTTGTGGCCGAGCCTTGCTTTACTCGCCTCCATCAGCCTGCACCTCTCAGCGGCCTATCTTGTGCCTTCCCTGATCTACCTCTATCTGGTGGATCCAAAAGGAGAGAGGAAACGACCGAGCTTCGAGAGAATATCCCAGTTGGTCTTGGTGCTTGCGCTGATGGGAGCGGGCTTCGTCTTTCTGACCGGCGGCGGTCACGGTGCCGGAAGCATCACCGGTCATTTGATCGCATTGACGGGCAGCCAAAGCAATCCTTATTCTCTTTTCTCCGGTGCCCACCTGTTGGATGTCATCAACGAGCAGCTTTTGCTCTCTCCGGTCGGGCTGATCCTTTGGATAGTCGTGATTTTCTGTGTGAGAAAGATAAGCCTCAAAGACAGGATTACGGCGTTCTTCGTGATGGCAACCGCTTTATCGTTTCTATTTGCCTTCCTGATGGATCCGAAATTGGGTTATGCCAGAGATTGGGACCTTTTTTCCACCACCGGATTGGGTTATACTCTCTTGGGAGTGTATCTTGTGCTGCACTACCTGGGAAAAACCAAAATCGGAAGGTTGAATTATGTGGTCTTGGCTTTAATCTCAACAGCGCTGTTTTCCACCGTCCCCTGGGTATATTTGAATGCACAAGAGGACAAGTCGGCGGAAAGATTCAAGGCGCTGCTGGAGTTCGACGCAAGAGGCTCCGGATATGGGCACGAGATTCTGGGTTACTACTACCGAGAGCGGGGATTGACTAACGAAGAGACCAAGCAGTGGGAACAGGCCCTATCCGCCGTGAAGGTCGAGCGCTATGCAGCCAGTCTGGGGATGGGCTATCTTCAATCGGGAAGATATCGGAAGTCGGCGGACGCTTTCAGAATGGCAATCCAGTTGAACCCATACTCCGCGCAGAACTACAACAATCTGGGTATTGCCCTTTTCAATGAACGGCAGTACGACGAGGCCAAGAAGCAGTATGAGACCTCGATTCAGCTGGATTCGAGCTTCTGGCTGGCGCATCAGAATCTGGGGGTTTTGTATAACGCTATGGGACAATATGACGATGCGGTGGAGGAGATCACAAAGGCGATTCACATGTACCCTGACGATTTCAAAATGTACGCAGTCTTGGCAACGGTATACAACAACATGGGGAAACCGAAGGAGATAATTCCGTTTATTAAGGACTATCTCAAGAGAAAGCCGGAAGATCGTGAAAGGGTGGAGAAGTTCTTGGAGGAAATGAAAATCGGCACGGATCGATAGGAGAGTCTGCTTGACCAAGATAGACTGTTACCCTCCCTTGATCCCTCCCGTAAGGGGAGGGAGAACTCCCTACCCCCGAGGGGGAGAGGGATCAAGGGTGAGGGGGATTTTTAACGAAAGATTGACCGCTTCGTCCGTAAACTAAAGAACAGAACTCGATGATCCACCGGCCCGATCCGGGGATCGGGCAACTAAAAGAGCCGACGATGAAGCAGACGCGTCGCAGAAGCAAACATATCTGGGTTATTTCGGACGGCTCCGGCTCCACGGCCGAGCGGGTGCTGCAGGCTACATTGGTGCAGTTCGGCGATGAGAACGTGAAGGTGGAACGCATCCCGGACGTCAGAACTACAGAGCAGATTCGGCAGATCGTGGAGTTGGCTGCAAAGAGAAGGGGATTTGTAGCCTACACGCTGGTCACTCCCGAACTGCGCAGGGAAATCGCCACCAGAGCCAACGAGTGCAACGTTCCCACGGCTGATCTATTGGGTCCGCTTCTGACCATGTTGACCTCGTTTCTGGCCTCGCCTCCCGAATCCAAGCCAGGACTTCTGGGGGAACTCGATCATCACTATTTCAAGCGAATCGATGCCATCGGATTCTCAGTCAAGCACGACGATGGTCACGGGCTGCACGATTTGCGCAAAGCGGACGTGGTAATTCTGGGGGTATCCCGAACTTCAAAGACCCCCTTGAGCATGTTTCTGGCATATAACAAGGGACTTCTGGTGGCCAACATTCCCATCATACTTCACATGGACCTTCCCACCGAGGTTTACAAAGTGAATCAGAACAAAATCGTGGGACTGACCGTCAATCCGGAGCTTCTGGTGAGCCTGCGGCAGACCCGGCTGGCGCAGTTGGCCCACGCGGATATAGACTACGGCGATACCGAGCACGTGCTGGAGGAGCTTAAATACAGCCACCGGATCTTTCGGGAAAATCCCACATGGGCGGTAATGGACATCACCGGCAAGGCCGTTGAGGAGATGGCCAACGAGGTGTGCAGTTTGCTGATAGATAGGTTGCCGTAATTAGTGTTCGCATATCGTTTGGTGGGATTGCGCCTTAGATCGGAGAGATCATGAAGACCATAGTACTGGGAGCGGGATTGGTGGGGGGGACCATCGCCAAGGATTTGGCCGTCGATATGGAAATCACAGCGGTCGACATAAGTCAAGCGAATTTGGACAGGCTGGGGAATGAACCGAACGTTACCACCCTTAAGGCCGACCTCTCGGATTCAAGCGTCATATCGCAACTGGTCGCCGACTATGATCTGGTGATCGGATCGCTTCCCGGAAGCATGGGCTTTCGGGCGTTGAGGGCGGTAATCCAGGCGGGCAAGAACATAGTCGACATCGCCTTCTTTCCGGAGGACGGATTCGAGCTGGACCGACCGGCCAAAGAAAAAGGCGTGGTTGCGGTTATCGATTGCGGCGTGGCTCCCGGTTGCAGCAACCTGATCTTAGGTCACATGACCACGGTTCTGGACGAGACGGAGAGGTTCGAGTGTTTCGTCGGCGGGCTGCCTCGGGTGCGAACCTGGCCCTACGAATACAAGGCTCCGTTTTCTCCATCCGACGTGATAGAGGAATACACGCGCCCCGCCCGGATGGTGGAAAACGGCAAGATCGTAATCAAGTCCGCTCTTTCGGAGGTGGAGCTTTTGGATTTTCCGGGCGTGGGAACTCTGGAGGCTTTCAATACCGACGGTCTGAGGACTCTGGCTAGGACCATGCAAGTTCCGTTTATGAGGGAAAAGACCATGAGATATCCGGGCCACGCCGAACGTATGAGAATGCTGCGGGAGACGGGTTTCTTCGAGAAGGAACCGGTGGACATGAAAGGCACTGCAGTGCGGCCGCTTGATCTGACTTCGCAGCTTTTGTTCTCCATGTGGAGACTAAACGAGGGAGAGGAGGATTTTACCGCCATGCGCATCGTGGTGGACGGCAGGAAAGGCGGCAAGCGAAGGCATTTCGTCTTCGATCTGCTGGATACCTACGATCGAGAATCTCGGACCAGCTCCATGGCACGCACCACCGGGTACACCTGCACCACTGTGGCCCGGCTTTTTGCCGAAGGCAAACTCCGCCGGACCGGGATCTGCCCGCTGGAGTTTGTCGGGCAAGACGATCAGTGTTATCGTTATGTAATGAATGGCTTGAAAGAAAAAGGGATAGTATTCAAGGAGACGGTGACGGAACTGAACTGATTGGTCGCGCATTTGACGAGCAAATCGCTCGAAATCCGGCTACCGACTGATGCAACGGAGGTGAGATAATGAAGGTCAGAGACATTCTGGAGGAAAAAGGAAAAGAGGTGGCGACCACCGGGGTCGAGCAGACTCTGGGACAGGTGGTCCGGGAATTGGTGGAGAAAAACATCGGCTCCCTGCTGGTGCTGGACGACAACGGCGGAATCGCGGGGATCGTCACGGAGCGAGACGTATTGAGACAGTGCCACCAGCATCCCGGCTCGTTCACGGACATGAAGGTGAAGGACGTGATGACCACAAAGCTGATCGTGGCGTCCGTGGACGACGAGTTGGATTACGTGGAGAACATCATGATCGAAAATCGGGTCAGGCATCTTCCCGTGATCGAAGGCCACAAACTGGCGGGCATCATATCCATAGGCGATATCGTGAATCAATTGCGCGGGGAGTGCCGGGTGGAGAACCGCTATTTGAAAGACTACATCTCGGGAAAGTATCCGGCATAGAGAGTTGCGGAGGGATGAATGACCTTTAAGGAACAACGTTTCGTGGACGCAAACCAGCAGTCCGGCAGAATCCTCCGCAAGGAGGCACTTGTTCCCGCCACGATGGAGGATGTCTGGCATGCCTGGACTACCACGGAGGGTACCAAAACCTTCTTTTCGCCCCAGACTCATGTGAAGCTAACTGTAGGTGGTCCATACGAGATACGCTTCAACCTGGATGCGCCGGCAGGATCGCAGGGATCGGAGGGCTGCACCGTGCTCAGCTATCTTCCTCTGGAAATGCTTTCCTTCTCCTGGAACGCGCCGCCGGAATTCGGCGAGCTGCGCGGCCAGCACACCATGGTGGTCTTGAGATTTGAGGAAGTCGAGCCTGGCAAAGTGAAGGTAGTCCTCTGGCATCATGGGTGGGGGAAGGGGGATGATTGGGAGAAGTTGTACGATTACTTTGACAAAGCCTGGTCATACGTCCTTGGCAATCTCAAGAAACGCTTTGTAGCAGGGCCGATCGACTGGCAGGCGCGCTGATCAAGCCCGCCTCGGATTGAAAAGAAACTCCTCGACCGGGATCTGGAATGGGCAGTTCAGACTCGCTTCTGAGCAAAGTTGAGTTGTTGAAACCGGACAGTGTTTTGGATGTGGGCTGCGGATGCGGGAGCTTCACCTCTCAGCTATCGCCGTACTGCGATAAGATCACCGCCATCGACCATTCGCAGGCGCTAATCGACCGCTGCAAGAGGGAAAACGGAAAGCCCAATATTGCCTATGCATGCATGGATGGGCGGCAGCTTCAGTTCGACGATAACAGCTTTGAACTCGTGTTGGAACGAGCTATGTTGCATCACGTTCGTGAATGGCAAGGGGTCCTGGACGAAATGATTAGAGTCTCATCCAGGCACATATTAGTCGAGGAGCCGATCGACGATCCGAGAAGCGAGGAGAAGAAGAATGCCATACGCGCCCGAAGACTCTATCTCAAGTTACAGCATGAGGTGGGCTACCCTCACTTCGAGTGTCTGTCGCCGGATTCTTTGATGGAGTATTTCCGCAAGAGGGAAATCCCCACCGAAAGCCAGATCATAAGATCGGACAAGCTGGTGGATTTCGACCAGTTCTTCCGTTCCTTCGACGATTTCGCAGAAAAGAGCGATCGTCCGCAGTTTTGGTATGACAAGCTCGATCATTTGCGGCATGAATTAGGGGGAAAGATGTTTTGTGAAGAAGATATTGTATTTATCTCGGCAGTGAAACAATAGAAACTTCCCACCAGGGCGGGCAGCAAAGCCGGTTGTGTGAGCTCGAGGGGGAGCTTGGATGCTTTCCAGGATTCCGTTTCTCTTGATCGTATCTATCCTGACCTCTTTTGCCCTGACGTCTGCTGCGCTTTCACAATCCATCTCCTCGGAAATCTATGAGACCGAAGAGGACCTGAAGGAAGGTCTGGAAAAAGGCTATCTGACTCTGGATGAGTACCTGGAGCTTCTGGATATGCTCCGAAGCAAACTCCGTCTCTCCGCCGACGAGGCAGACAAGCTGAATTTGATTCCGGACGTCTCCAGCGTCGATCTTCTGAAGGTGAGCCCAAACGATCAGGATATTATCATCAATCGAAAAGTCGGCTCGTTCTTGGCGGAGGAGAATGAAGCTGGCCCGAATTTGCTCACGGGCAGGGTCGTGTGGAAGCTGCAGCAGGACATGGACGAGAACGGGGAGACCGAAAACTTCCTGCTTTACGAAATCGCGCGGCCGGATCGACTGACCTGGCGGATGGAAGCTGATCACATATCCAACTCCCCGAATGCGATTTCCGACAAGGGGACGTTTCGGGTGAGGAAAAGGTCCTTGCGGCTTCTGCTCCCGGAATACTCCAGTGAACTGGTGCTGGGCAATTTCGACCGAAGAATCGGTTTGGGGCTGAATGTAGGCTATCATCCGCTTTTGCACTATTCCACCGAGTCCGAGCGCGAGTCCGACGATAGTTTTTTCTATCCGGTCTTCGGTAGATACAACGGCTTTTGCGTCCAGACGCAAGTTGGGTCTTTCTCCGGCCTGATGCTCTATTCCAGAAACAAAGGCAGCCAAATCGAAGATCAAGTCCGATCCCTGGACTTGAGCTATCACAGCGAGAAAGCACAGATAGGCATCTGTCTTTGCGACGGCAAGCTGAGCGGAGTTTCCGGCGGGACTGATTTTCGAGACGACTGCGGCAGTCTCCATCTGGACTTGAAGCTCGAGCGCCTGAATCTCTCCGGCGAGTACGCGCTGCTTTCCAACAAGGCCGGGGCTGCGGCCTTCGACGTTTACGCATCCAGAAAGCTCTACCGTTTCGACCTGTCCTGGTGGAGATACGACGATGATTTCATCCATCCGCACGGCGGAGGAATCTCCAACCCGGATTACGAGACCATCTATCTGGAGGAAATCGACTACAAATTCAGGGCCAGACAGGCAGGGGAGAGGGGAGTCTTCTTCAAGTCGACTTACGAACCCATCAACAGGTTTAGCCTGAATCTGTCCTTCAGCCAGTGGAGAGAAAGATCATATCTGCCGGACAAGATGAAACTGCGCGTGGGTACAGGCTACAGATTTTCTCCCCGCGCCTCCCTCGAAATATGCCAGCTATGGTCGGATTACGACCTGGATGATGAGCAGGCCGACAGCAGAACGTCGTCTCTGAATTTGCGCATCCGCCCCCATCGCAGGCTGAGCTTCGACTGGAGTGCGAATTTCCGCAGCAGGGGAGCCAAGGACTACGGTGATCTTCGCCTCAAGACGGAGACTCGACTTCTGCCGCCGTTTCGTCTTGCCTTTTGGCTGAAATACTATGATTCCGATTTCTCACATTCATCGGACGGGTCATTCAGCTTCCTCCTTCAAGAGGAGATCGAGTTTTCGGAGAATTACCTGGTGTCGCTGGAATACGCAACCAAGTTCTACCAGGATCGGGACACGGAAGATACCAAGCAGGTAAGGGTGAAGGTAGAAGCAGTGTGGTGAATTTGTTCGATCACTCCGCAGAATGATACCCCAGCGAAAGCGAGGAATAAAAGAGAGAAATGTCACCCCAAGCGAAGCCCTGCACCATTTGGTGCAGGGCGAAGGGTCTCGTCCTACAGCCCTCACATGCTCGAGACGATGAACCGCGTCAGGGTGGTATCCTCGGTCACACTTTGTCCGATCTTCTGCTGCTTAACTATGTCCAGGTTGTCTATCACACCTAACTGAGACGGCAGAGTAGTTTCCACCCGTACCAAAGGCCGTGGTTGGGAGACCTCGCGCACTGTGGAAGAAGGCAAGTGCCTTAGTCCAACAGACAGCAGGAAGATCAGAGCCGCGCCGAGCACGGCCTGGTACACTGGAATCGGATGTGCGAAAGTGCTTCTGGTCGATTTCCAGGCTCTCTCCAAGAGGCCGATCTTCTGAGGCTTTAGCATCCCCATGCGCTTAAGGATGTTCTCGCGTATCGCCGGATCAGGAACCAGACTCCCCCTGTCTTGCGGTTTGACCGCTTCGACTACCTCCTCCAAAGAAGTCTGATACTCCCGGCAGCGCGCGCAGACTGCTAGGTGTTCTTGGAGTAGGCGTTCCTCCTCTTCCGTCAGTCGATCACAGGTGCGGTTTATCAACAGTTGTTCGATCTCGTCGCAACTCGACGTTTTCCTCTCATTCTGATCTTTCATTCTTAGATACCTCAGTAGGGTAAGGGTTGAATGCTTTCAATCTGGCTGCCAGCTTTTGGGTGGCATAGAAGAGCCGTGATTTAACGGTTCCTTCCGAGCAGCCGAGCACTTCGGCGATTTCCTTGATGGATAGGTTTTGCTGATGACGCAGCAAGAACGCGCTGCGGTGACCGTCGCCCAACTCTTGCAGCTCAGTCAGCAATACTCTTTCGAACTTAGCTTGATCCATCCCCTCTTCGGGATTCCCGCTGTGAGCTTGTGAATGTCGTGTCACCTGCTCCATTCGGACGTCCTCTTCGGCGTTCCTTCTGACGTCCAGCCGCCGGTACTCGTTTTTGCACATGTTATAGGCTACACTGAATATCCAGGTGGAAAAGCTTCTGCTTGTGTCGAACGAATCCGGCTTTTCCACGATCTTTAGGAACAGATCCTGCAGGAAATCCTGGGCTTTCTGTTCGTCTCCGCCCAACTCCCGGTGGAAGTAGGAAAGCAGCCTCCGGCTGTAGCGGCCATAAAGCTCGTCGAACGCAGAAGTATCCCGTCGCTGGATGCCCTGCATCAATTTCTCGTCGGTCAACCTGCTATACCTCTTCGCAAAGATGGCCACTCGAAAGGCTTCCTTCGCTTTGTATCGTATGTGATAAGATGACCCTCCGCCCATGCACATCCATTGATGGTACGCCTTTACCACTTCATCTTTTCAATCTCTTCCACCATTCCCTCTTTCCCGGACTTCTTCGCCAC
>CAZWAO010000102.1:0-8957 GCA_964631815.1 uncultured Ignavibacteria bacterium
CCATGCAGGAGAGGCAGGTGACCATAGGGGAGAACACCTTTTCGTTGGAGGAGCCTTTTTTGGTAATGGCCACCCAGAATCCCATTGAGCAGGAGGGAACCTATCCTCTGCCGGAGGCGCAGGTGGATCGGTTCATGCTCAAGCTCTCGGTTACCTATCCCAGCAAGAAGGAGGAATGGGAGATCATAGATCGCAATGCCGAGGTGGGCTTTCCCGAGGTCAAAAAGGTGATTTCTCCCGACGACATACTCAAAGCCCGACAGGTGGTGAATCAGATATACGTGGATGAGAAGATAAAGGAATACGTGTTGAACATCGTCTTCGCCACCAGGGCTCCGGAGGAGCACAAACTGGACATCAGGAATCTGATCGCCTACGGAGCTTCGCCCCGGGCCTCCATATACTTGACCTTAGCAGCCAAGGCACACGCTTTCTTGAGGGGAAGGGGATACGTCACGCCCGAGGACATCAAAGCCATCGGGATGGACGTTTTGAGACATCGGGTGATCGTGACCTACGAAGCCGAGGCCGAGGAGATCACCTCCGAGGATATAGTGAAAAGGGTGTTTGACCAGATAGAAGTGCCGTGATTGGCTTTGTTTTGCCAGAACCTGGCTTAAGCCAGGTTCTGGTCTGATCAGGACCTACCTTAAGGTAGGTCCTGGTGCATGGCTTGAAAGTATTGTCGAGCCTTAGCGGCGAGAACCGCAAGAACAAACTCTTACCTCCTTCCCTTGTCTCAGGACATTGACTCACGATGATGCCCTCAGGATGAGTATCAGGGCGAAGGATTGAGACGCAGAGTCCCAAAACAGATTAATGAATTATAAAATCTAAAGTCGCACCAGCAAGCTGGTGCACTCCTTAACCCAAACCCCTCGAATAGCATGTTACCGAAAGAGGTAATAAGAAAGGTCAGAAGGATCGAAATCCGGACCAAGCGGTTGGTCAACGACGTTTTCTCCGGGGAGTATCACTCCATCTTCAAGGGACGGGGAATGGAGTTCGAGGAGGTGAGGGAATATCAGCCGGGAGACGACGTGCGGGTCATCGATTGGAACGTGACCGCCCGCTACGGTCATCCTTTTGTCAAGCGGTTCAAGGAGGAGCGGGAGCTGACCGTGATGATACTGGTGGATGCCTCCTCTTCCGGCCAGTTCGGAACCGCCGACCGGATGAAAGGCGAGATAGCCGCGGAGATGTGCTCCGTGCTGGCTTTTTCCGCCATCAAGAACAACGACCGGGTGGGGATGATAATTTTCACCGACCGGGTGGAAAAGTACATTCCAGCCAAGAAAGGAAGCTCGCACGTTCTCCGGTTGATCCGGGAAGTGCTCTATTTTAAGCCCCAACACCAGGGGACGGACATCAATTGCGCTCTGGACTTTCTGGCCCGGGTGATCAAAAGAGGCAGCGTGGTTTTCCTGGTGTCGGATTTCTTAAGCAGCGGCTACGAGAAGTTGCTGGCCGTAGCCAACAAAAAACACGATCTTATCGCTATTAAGATAGCCGATCCCAGGGAACTTGAGTTGCCCAACGTCGGTTTCATCGAATTGGAGGATACCGAGACCGGCGAGCAGATCATAATCGACACGAAAAACCCGGAGGTGAGAAAAAGTTTCCGGGAACGCGCGGTTCGGGAACAGGTGAAGCTGGACAAGGGATTCAGGTCTTTGGACCTGGATCACATTCACATCACCACTGACAAATCATACGTGGAACCCCTGATGGCTTTCTTCAGGATGAGGGCCAGAAGGTTTCGCTAGGAGGATGTATGCTCGGAGGAATCGGGGCGCAGGAGCTGTTGCTCGTACTGCTGATCGTGCTTTTGCTTTTCGGCGCGAAGAAGATCCCGGAGATCGCCCGGGGATTGGGCAAAAGCGTGGCCGAGTTCAAAAAGGGCACCAAGGATCTGGAGGACGAGATAAGGCGGGAGGAGCCGGAGAGGCGCGAGCCGCCGGCCAAGAAGGATCTGGCAGGCTGATGGAGCAGTCGGCCTGATGGTTTACGGCTTCGTCGGGCGAAGCTTAAGCTTCGCCCCTACTTTGGACCGTTGGGGCTCGTCGGGGGCGCAAGCGGGGGCTAGACTTCTGCGGAGAGAACCTTTCTGTCATTTTCAAACCGGGCGCCATCCCGCATTCCCAGATGCTGCCAGGAGAAACAGATGAGATGAATTCTAATAGGAACAAACCGAACCCGATTTTGTATATCATTTTAGTATTGGTTTTGGTGCTGGTGGGCTTCTCGGTACTTATCTATCTGCAGATAGGAGCCGGATCGAAGACCGGGTGGAGCCAGTCCCAGCAGCAGGATCTGGCCGGGGAGCTGGTGGACGGCAAGCTCTATGCCCAGGCCGTCTCGGAGTACCAGCGACTTTTGGACTCGGGCCGGCTGGACAAAAAGAAACAGGCCAACATAAACTACATCATGGGTGACATTTACTTGAACCAACTGAAGGATTACGAGAATGCCGCCGCCAGATTCATCCGGGCCAAGCTCTTAGACCCGGACAGCCAGTTGAAGGACAAGATAAACAAGGGACTGGTGATATGCTATGAGGCCATGGGCCGCTCTCTGGAGGCGCAAAAGCAATTGGAGAGAAGCACCGATCTGAATCCGACCGGCACCCCCAAAAAAGGTGGGGTGGTGGTGGCCAGAATCGGCGACCGGGAGATCACCTTAAACGAGCTGGAAGAGCAAATCGAGATGCTCCCTCCCTCCGCCCAGGAGCAATTCAAGGGAAAAGAGGGGAAGCTCAAGTTTCTCCAGGGCTACATCGGATCGGAGCTGCTTTACGACATGGCGCAGCGCAAGGGCTTGGACAAAGACCCGGAAATAGAACAGAGTGTCTCGCAGTTCAGAAAGCAGATGATGATAAATAAAGCCTTGGCTCAGGAGATTCCTCAGGATTTCGAGATCAGCGAGAGCGAGATCAAGCTGTATCAGGATGCACACCAGGATGAATTCAAGGATCAGGACCAAAGCCAGGTGCGCTCCCGGATCGAGTCGGAATTGAAGAAAATGAAGCAGCAGGAAGCTTACGGCAAGCTGCTGGATAAGTTGAACCAGGCCCAGAAGGTCAAGATATTCGACGATCAGCTTTAGAACCCGATCGGAAGTTGTAACCGCATGAAAAAGGCGATGAAAAAAGGCAATCGACATTTGCTGGTAATGGCAGGTGTCATCCTGGTTGCGGGTTTTTTCTGGCCTTCGCCGATACATGCTGCCGGAGCCGAAGCGGACAGCTCCGCAAAATCCCTGATCTCCGTGGAGTCCTACGTGGACCGGGCCACCATCACCATCGGGGACCGGATACTCTACACTTTGAAGATCGTCACCGATCCGGGGATCCAATTGGAGCCGCCCTCTTTGGGGTCCAACCTGGGCGCCTTCGAGGTCAAGGACTACAAGTTTCACGATCCGGTCAAGACCAAGGACGGAAGAGTCATAAACCAAAGCGATTATCTGATCACCACCTTCACCACCGGCGAGTACGTCATCCCGCCGATCACCATCCAGTACACCGATCCGCAAGGGGAGAAAAAGGAGATCAAGTCGGAACCCCTCTTTATTCTGGTCAAGAGCGTGGGAGCCTCCGAAAGCGATCAGGAGGACATAAGAGGTTTGAAATCACCGATAGACGTGCCCGGAGGATACTTGGGATATCTTCTCATCCTTCCGGTGCTGGCGCTTCTGGGAGCCGGCGGATTCTTGTATTACAGGCGAAGATCCAGAGGACTGGCCATGCCGGAGATTCCGGAGGAGCTTAAGAGGCCGGCTTGGGAGGTGGCGCTTTTGGAGCTGGACCGGCTGAGGGAAACCGACCTTTTGGCGCGCAAGCAAGTCAAGAAATACTTCATCATTCTCTCCGACATCGTTCGGAAGTACACGCAGCGCAGATATGAAATTCCGGCGTTGGATCGAACCACCGAGGAAATAAGAATAGAGATCAAACCGCTCAGATTGGAGCCGAGGATCACGGATTCTTTACAGGGTCTTTTGTCCTTCTGCGATCTGGTGAAGTTCGCCAAATACGTTCCGGCAGCCGAGGAGATCGAGAAGAGCCTGAGCGATGCTTATGATTATGTCAATATGACCAAACAAGAGGAAGTCAAAGAGGAGGCTCTGGCGGCAGGTTAGCTGTCGTCAGCGCTCTGCGCAACTGTAGTCTGTATAATTCAGCCGGAAACGCAATGTTCAGATTTCACGATCCCATATTCCTTATTTTCGTTTTGGTGGCCCTGGGGCTTTTGGTCTATTACTTCTGGTTCAAGAAGCGTCGGGCTGCCAGCATCCGCTATTCGGACGTCAACCTGGTAAGAAGGCTGAAACCTACCTTCAGGCTGAAGGAAAGGCACATCCTGCCGGTGCTGAGGACCTTGGCCATCGTGTTTTTGGCATTTGCCCTGGCCCGGCCCCAATCCGGCAGAAAAAGCCAGGAGATATCCACCGAAGGCATAGACATCATGCTGGTCTTGGACATCTCGGGCAGCATGCGGGCCGAGGACTTCAAACCGCAGAACCGGCTGCACGTGGCCAAGCAGGTAATCAAGGAGTTCATAGAGGGACGACACAACGACCGAATCGGTCTGGTGGTTTTCTCCAAGCAGAGCTTCACCCAATGTCCCTTGACCATGGATTACGGAGTTTTGTACAACTTCCTGGACAAGGTCGACTTCGGCATGATCGAGGACGGCACGGCCATAGGTTTGGCCATTGCCAATGCGGTGAACCGGCTGCGGGAGAGCAACGCCAAGAGCAAGGTGATCATCCTGCTGTCCGACGGCAGGAACAACGCCGGCCAGATCGATCCCATCACCGCCGCTCAGGCAGCCAAGGCCATGAACATAAAGATTTACACCATAGGGGCGGGCAAGCCGGGCAGCGCGCCCTATCCGGTGGACGACCCCATCTTCGGCCGGCGATACGTTTACATCGAAAACGAGATCGACGAGCCCACCCTCAAGAGGATCGCGCAGATCACCGGCGGAGAGTATTTCCGGGCCAAGGACGAGAAAGCGCTGGCTCACATCTACCAACAGATCAGCCAGATGGAGCAAACCGAAATCAAGGTGAAGGAATACCTGCAGTACAATGAGCTTTTCTCCAAGTACGCCTTTCTGGGATTGGCTTTTCTCTTGGTGGAGATAATCCTGGCCAATACCAGGTACAGGAAGATTCCGTAAGAAAATAAGAGGCCGGGCAGCTCGGCAAGGCGAGGACGGATCAAAGATGAGATTGGCTGATATCGATTACCTATATGCCCTGGTTATTCTGATTCCGGTGCTTCTGGCGTTCTACTGGATCGTCTTCCGGATGAAGAGAAGGGCCTTGAAGAGATTCGGCAATCTGGAGCTGATGAAGAAGCTGACCTTATCCTTCAGCCCCCGAAAACAGAGATGGAAAGTGGCGCTTTTGCTTTTGGCGGTCTTCTTTCTGATGTTCTCGCTGGCCCGTCCCCAGATCGGCACCAGGCTGACCCTTATGAAAAGAGAGGGTGTGGACATAGTTATCGCCATGGATTGCTCGTTGTCCATGCTGGCCGAGGATTTCAAACCCAACCGCTTGGAGAAGGCCAAACAGGAGGTTAACGGCCTGATCTCGCGGCTGCAAGGGGATCGGGTGGGACTGGTGGCTTTCGCCGGAACGGCCTTCATCCAGTGCCCTCTGACACTGGACTATTCCGCGGCTCAGATGTTCTTGGACATCATGGACGTCAACTTGATTCCCAAGCCGGGAACCGCAATCGGCGAGGCCATTCGCACCTCGATTAAGGCGTTCAACCAGAAGGAGCGAAAATACAAGGTGCTGGTGCTTTTGACCGACGGGGAGGACCATGATTCCGATCCCCTGGGGGCGGCGGAGGAGGCGGCCAGGGAGGGAATCCGGATCTATACCATAGGCATAGGATCGGTGCAGGGAGAGCCTATCCCCTTAAAGGATGTTAGAGGCGGGGTGGAAGGATACAAAAAGGACCAAGAGGGAACCGTGGTGGTGAGCAAGCTGGACGAGACCACCCTGCAGAAGATCGCCCTGACCACCGGTGGAAAATACTATCACGCTACCAGCGGCGAGATGGAGCTGGACAAGATATACGACGAGATATCCAAGATGGAAAAAAAGGAGCTGGAGGGAAAGCTGATGACCCAATACGAAGACCGTTATCAGTTTTTCCTTCTTCTGGCGATTTTGCTTTTGGTGATCGAGTTTGTCCTGCCCGAGCGAAGAAGCGCCAAAGCGATGAAGAAACGCAAGTCGGAGTCTAAAACCTCTTAAGTCCTTGGTACGATGACCAAGATACTAAAATACAGCCTCCCGATTTTTCTGGGCCTGTTGTTTGCGCAAGTTGGTCCAGTGCGGGCAGATTCCTTTTCCTCGCTGAACAAGAAGGGCAACAAGTCGTATGAGCGCGCCCAGGAGTATCAGCAGAAGGGCGATAAAGAGGAGACGGCCTCCGAGCTGGAACAGGCTCTGAAGTACTACCGCGACGCCGAGATCGAGAAGCCCGAATCTCCCGAGCTTTCCTACAATCTGGGAAACGTGATGTACCAGCAGGAGAAGTATCAGGACGCGCTGGACAAGTATTACAAAGCTCTGGGCTCGGATGATGTCGGACATCAAGCCTGGTCATGGTACAATCTGGGCAACACCTTCTACCGCAGCGGCAAGTACCCGGAGGCCATCCAGGCTTATGAGAAGTGTCTGGATTTGACGCCGGACGACGAGGACGCCAAGTATAATCTGGAGCTGGTCCGGAAGAAGATGAAGGAGATGATGGACAAGGAGCAGCAAAGGCAGCAAAATCAACAACAGGAACAGCAACAGCAACAGTCCCAGCAGCAGGAGCAGCAGACTCAACAGCAACAACAGGAAGAGCAGAATCAGCAGGATCAGCAGAACCAGCAGCAGGAACAAAGCCAGCCACAAGAGCAGGAGCAGCAGCAACAAGAAAAAGAACAACAGCAGCAGCAAATGAAACCCAAAGAGGGCATGACCAAGGAAGAGGCGGAGAGGATTCTTAACGCCTTGAAGGACGACGAACAAGAGCAGCTTAAAAAGCAGAAGCAGGCCGTTCCGGCACAAGGCCGAACCAGAGGAAAGGATTGGTAGATGAAGGGGCAGGTGCCAGACAGATTCCGGACATCAGTAGGCAGACTGCGGACGACACTGAGTTTGATAGTCGGGCTGTTGCTGTTCCTTTCGTTCGTGCCAATGGCCCAGGCGCAGGATATCAATTTCGAGGCCTCGGTGGACCGGACCGAGGTGAGTATGGACGATCAGATCACGCTGACCGTGTCGGTTTCCGGCAAGGTCAAGTCCATACCCGAGCCTGTGCTTCCGCCCTTGAACGATTTCTCGGTTTATTCCGCCGGCAGATCGCACAATTTCAGCTACACCAACGGCCAGCTTTCCTCCTCGGTAATCTTCAACTACATTTTGGCGCCCAGGAAGGCGGGCAAGTTTACCATTGGTCCGGCCAAGATCACGGTGGACGGCAAGACCTTCGAGACCACCCCCATCGAGATTACCGTAACTGCGGGCGGCGAAGCCGAAGCTGCTCCCCCGACTCCCGGCGAAGAAAAGAAGGCCCAGAAGCCCCCTCAACTTCGGGGCAGGGACCTTTTCATCCGGACCTTCGTGGACAAAAAGAAGGCCTACGTGAACGAGCAGATCACCCTGACTTTTCAATTCTATCAGGGAGTCCGGTTGTTCAACAATCCGGAATACACGCCGCCGTCGCTCACCGGGTTCTGGTCCGAGGACCTGCCTCCCAAGAGGCAGTTCTACAAGACGGTGGACGGCAGGCAGTATTTCGTCCAGGAGCTTAAGATCGCACTTTTCCCCACCTCCACGGGAAAGCTGACCATAGGCCCGGCGGAGTTGAAATGCACGGTGGAAGATTTGGATCGTTTCCTCAACCGGGATCCCTTTGCCATGTTCGACCGTGACCTATTGAGCCTTTTTCGCCAGGGCAAACCGCAGATCCTCAAATCACAGGCCATAGAGGTGGAGGTTTTGCCCTTGCCGGAGATCGACAAGCCTGTCGATTTCAGCGGTACCGTAGGGGATTTCAAGCTGAAAGTCAGCTTGGATAAAAGCGAGGTGGAGGTGGGGCAGCCTATCACCCTTAAAGCCAGAATCAGCGGGGTGGGAAACATCAAGTCGGTGAGTGAGCCGGTGATCGCGGAATTGCCCGATTTTCGCACCTATAGCTCCGGAAGCTCGGAGAACGTTTCCAAAGACAACTACACCGTGCAAGGGGTAAAGACCTACGAGGAGGTGCTGATCCCCAGAAAGCCTGGCAAGTACACCCTGCCGCCGGTGAAATTCTCCTTCTTCGACCCGAAGGACAAAACGTACCGTCAGTTGGAGAGCCAGCCTTTTCTCCTGACCGTCACGCCGTCTGCGGAAGCTTATCCGGCGGAGATAGCCCAGCTTTCCAAACAGGAGATCGGGACGGCGGCCAAGGACATTCGCTACATCAAAGTCTATTCCGGCAATTTCGAGGATCAGGGCAAACACCTTTACAACAAACCGGTCTTTTTGATACTGCAGTTGATTCCGCTTTTGGCACTCGCTTTGACCTGGCGCTATCAGAGCGTGAGGGAGAGGCTCGATTCCGACGTGGGCTACGCCCGGGAGAGAAGGGCACGCAGGTTCGCCCAGAGGAGACTGAAGCTGGCGCGCAAGCTGATCTCGGAGCAGAATTCCAAGGAATTCTACTGCGAGATATCGCGGGCCATGCTGCAATACGTGGGAGACAAGCTCAACCTGTCGGCTCATGGTCTGACCAAAGACTCGATGGTGGATAGTCTGACACAAAAAGGTTTTGCCAAGGAAAAGATCGACTATCTGGTGGGCCTTTTGGACTCCTGCGATTTTGCCAGGTTCGCCCCCGGTTCGTCCACAGAAGAGGAAATGCAGCGGTTTTTGGATCGGGCGGAGAAGGCGATAGT
>CAZWAO010000103.1:0-8929 GCA_964631815.1 uncultured Ignavibacteria bacterium
ACTTGAACGATGACGGACTCCTCGATATCTTGGCCACCTGTTTCGACCAAAGGGTGTATGCCTTGGACGGCAAGAACCAGAAGGTGTTGTGGAGCATCAAGACCGACGAGTACAAGGAAAACCAGATCTTCTCCCAGCCCACGATAGCAGACATGGATGGCGACGGCAAATTGGACGTTGTGGTATACAACAGCTCCGGCAACCTGCATTGCATCAGAGGGCAAGACGGAACTCTGCTTTGGACACACCAGATGGAAGATCAGGAAGGGGTGCAGGTGATAGACTTGTTTCTGGCGGACTTAAACGGCGATGGTTTCATGGAAGTCGTCATTCCCCAAACGAAGAAAGGCGAGGTGGTTGCATATTCGACCGATGCTCCATGTAAACCGGGTGAGATAATCTGGGGCATGCCCAAGCTGAATCCCCAAAACAACCCCGTGGTGGAAAGACGATGACCTCCGTTTTCGTTGCGGCGTTCGTACTGTTTGCCATCCTGAACGTTGTCACAAGACGATTTGGACTGCTCTCTACAGTTTTGGGCGTAATCGTGATAATCTCCTCGCAAGGGTACAGCCTCCTCTGGGAAGCTCAGAACAACCTGCCGGCCATAATGCTGTTTCTCCCTCTGGGGATTCTGTCGTTCTATCTCTCTCTGGTTTTGTCCAACCTGAATCTGAGGGCGGTGAGAAGTTATTTTCCTCCGAAGCGCATTTTCTGGTTCTACCTGATAACAGACAGATTTTCCACTTTGAGGCTTCTGCTTGTTTCTTTGTACGAAGAGTTGCTCTGGCGAGGGACTCTCCCGTTTGTAGTCGGCAATGTATGGCTGGGATTGGTTTCGAGCGCGATCCTATTCTCGCTGATTCACGTCAATAAGAGGCGGGAGGTGTTTCTGGCGGAAATAGGCGACATCTTCGTGTTTGCCGTTTTGCAGGGAGTCCTGTTGATCCTCTTTGAGAACATCTATCTGTTGATCTTCACGCACACTATTCGGAATCTCCTTATCTACCATTGGGCTTTGCACAAGTGTGGCGATCGTTCAGAAGCAGAATTGCCGATACACGTTCGGGGTTGATGGTTTGCTGAGCATCAGTCTGGCAACGCAGTACCGGAAGATCGAACCGTGGTGAGGTCTACGTGAGCAAGTAAACAAGGGAAGATGAGCCCTCCTCTTCGAGATAAGAACCCGTTTCTTCGCTTCGTCTTGTACTTACAACGCTAACGGTGTCTCGGAATGGGGCTGCAGCCGCCCAAAAAGCGGAATCTCATTCTCCTTGGCGGGAAAAAACTGCATTAGGTCGACACCCTAACTGTATGCAAGCTCAGAATAAGGTTAAGATGGCGTATGACACTGTATCGGTCGAACTGAAAGGATCCTATCATGCCTGCTCTGCCCGTTCGCTGGCTGTGGAGGCTTGACCATACAGACTTTCTGCACAGGGGCACTTCCCCGTATATTTCAGAGACTTGCTTCCAGTCCGCCGCTTCGACGGTGGGCGTGACAGTCCGACCCGTATCCTGATCTAAGTAGTATACCCAGTCGATACTTAGAGGGCTGTTTTTACTCTTGACAGCAGGGTCGGTCTGGTTATTTTTATAGTGTCAAAAACTGAATTCTTTTCTTAGGGAAAGCCCGTTTCTTGTGGTTTCAAGAGGAGGCGAAAACAAAATGAAAAAGAGAATCATCTTCGTCGGGCTGTGCTTCGTGCTGCTTCTGGTCTTCACGTCATTGAGTTACGCGGGGTATGATGCAAGAGCTATTCCGGTCAAGGCACATCCTGACCAGGAGCTTCTGACTCCTCGCCACTGGGATCAGCTTGACAGAGTTCTTCTGCTCATCACTCCCGCCAGCAATGGTTTGTTTTTCGGACTGTACGTCCAGAGTTACGTTCCTGGAGAGAGTAACGACTCTCAGGGGACGCTGGAGCAGAAGATCGAACACAGAATGCCAGAGGTTGAAACACTGAAATGAAAGACGCTTCTATCAGATTTCGGGAAGGCATTGAGTCGAGACTGAAGCTAATAGAAGAGCTTCTTCAAGACAAGAAGTACAGAGAAGCCTTGGCTGAGATTCGAGACTGCCAGTTCTGTCAAAACATGGGCCGAGCTTCTTCCGAACAGGTGGTCCAATTCCATTATCTGAAGGCTTCTGTGTTGCGCTTCGTAGGTAGCTATGAAGAAAGTTTGGAAAGTGGCAACAAGGCTTTTTCTCTGGTCAAAGACACAGACGATCATCGGAAGATAGCCCAGATCCAGTTCACCCTCGGTCTGATTCACGTTTCTTTAGGGAATCTGAGAGATGCGGCAATAGAGATCAGGGACTCTTTGACCGGCTTCAGACGCGTATTCGATTTCAAGGGACTGATAGGTACATTGAGCAAGTTGGCGTTTATCGAATCGATGAACGGCAGCTATGAGAGATCTGTGGAATTTCTGCAGGATGCATTGACGTACTGTGATCGGGCGAAGGAGGAAAGCTATAAGAGAGTCCTATATGGGAACCTTGGTGTTCGTTACACGCTCATGGGGAAGTGGAGAGATGCTGAAGAACTCTTACGGCGGAACGTCATGCTGAACGAGGAAAGCCACGATCAAGTGAATTTAGCCCGAGGACTTCTCTCTTTGGGTTACGTTCTGTTTCTTACCAGAAGGTTTGAGAATGCTTCTGCCTTGTACGAAAGGAGCGTTCGACTCATTTACGAAAACAATTGCGCCCGCGAGTTGGCCATCTACCACGAGTATTCCGGGGAGTTGGCCTTTGCACAACGCGACTGCTCTCTGGCCAAAAAGCATTACGGGAAGGCAATAGAGATAGGGGAGAAGATCGCGCCGGAGGGCGATATTATCAGCCAGACCTATCGTCTGTTGGCTGAGGTTCAAATCGCGGAGAAGGAATACGATCAGGCGTTATCCTCCTGCGACAGGGCCATGAAGGTGGCTGCTTCTTTGGGAGAGAGAATCGAGATCGGGGCGATTCATCGAGCTTTGGGGCAGATTCATACGGCCAGAGGAGAGAGGCAGAAAGCAAAGGAGACTTTCGATAGGTCAATCTCAATTCTGCAGCAGATCGGGGCGAAGTACGAGCTGGGCAAGGCATACCTGGAAGCAGTCAAGTCCAACGCTTATGAATATGTGGATCGAGTGGCGCACTATGCCCGAGCGAGGGAGATATTCAAAGAACTGGAATCGGACTACCACGTAGCCATAATCACGCTGGCTTTCTGTGAGTTTCTGTGCGAGAGGGGAGAGCAGGAGAAGGCCGAGGTGCATCTCACTGACGCGGAGAGGATTCTCAAGCGACTGAAGGAAAACAAGGATTTAGACTCTGTCTTGGAGTTGAGGGGCAGAATCGATAGAGCCTTGGGCAGAATCGGAACTCCGGAAACCAAGCACAGAACCGAGTACCGTTTCTGCGACGTGGTAACACGAGACCCAGGGATGCTGGCATTGATCGAGCAAGCCCGCAGGTTCAAGGATACAGACGTGCCCATTCTGGTTGAGGGGGAGACCGGAACAGGCAAGGACCTTTTGGCCAAGGTGATACACTGTGAGAGCAAGAGGAAGAACAAGCGGTTCGTCAAGGTGAATTGCGCCGCCATTCCGGACAGCTTGTTGGAGAGCGAGCTTTTCGGCTACCGAAGGGGAGCTTTCAGCGGAGCGGATCGGGAGAAGAAGGGTCTATTGGAAGAAGCGGACGGAGGGACCATTCTTTTGAACGAGATCGGCGATCTTCCTTTGAGGCTTCAAGCCAAGGTACTGGACGTGATAGAAGACCGGGAGGTGACCCGGTTGGGAGATACACGACCGCGCAAGGTTGACTTTCGGGTGATGGCGGCCACCAACAAGAACCTAAGCCAAGAGGTGGACCAGGGCACCTTCAGGAAGGACCTTTATCACCGGCTGAACGTGGTTCAGTTAAGACTTCCACCTTTGCGGGAGAGGGACGGAGATATACCCCTTCTGATCGAGCGTTTTCTGGCAAGGAACAACCTGCCGGTTGACATGGAACAATTGAAGATTGACCATCTTCTTGACTATCATTGGCCGGGGAATGTCAGAGAGTTGGAGAACGAAATCCGGCGATACACAAGTGTCGCGGAGTTGATGGAAGGATTGAGCGGCTGGGACAAAGGATCGGACCAAAGTGGCTCCGGTCCGCAGGATCCAAATTCGGACAAGCTGACCGAGATGGAGAAGCGTCAGATCATCGAGGCTACCAGAAAAGCCAACGGCAAGCAGGAAGCTGCGGGATTATTGGGGATCTCTCTGGCCACTTTGTACCGCAAGATCAAACTCTATGATTTGGACTTGTGATTCTCAATTTGAGAAAGCCGTCCTCATTTTGAGAATCGGCGGAACTTACTTGGTTGTATAAGGTTACAAAGACTGTGTCGATTTGGGCTTTCTCATTATGAGAAAGTCTTTTTGTTTTGTCCGCTATTCTGGACCCGCAGCTTCCCTGTCTGTTTCTGTCTATTCTCAAACCAGTTTGAGACTTACACTGCGAGTCCTCGCGGTCGTTCACTCTTGGCACGGTTCTTGCAGAAGGGGACGGTCGGCAAGAGCAAAGGTAATGGAGCATTACCTCCTTCCTCCTAAAGGACAAGGCCCTGTCCCGCCTGAAGGCAAGGGACGCTCAGCAGGACCGTCGGGCGGGACAGGGCCGAAATGAAACGGTTCATAGTTCGTGGTTCATGGCCCCCGCCTCGTTTGTAGCGGACGGTGGAGGGTTCGACTTAGCTCACCCTCCCTGAGCGAAGTCGAAGGGACGGTCGACCGTGGACGACATTTGCTACCTTGCTCCTTTCATGCAGGGGGGACACTGGGTCGTACCAACAGGTCTAACCCGGTGTCTCTGGAAAGCTCCGCTCCTCTGGAGATACGGGCACACCCCAAGAGGGGCGGAGCTGAAAAGAGAAAAGGCAGAAAGGACAAAGGCAGCAAACCCGGATTCTGAGAAAGCGAGCGGAAGAAACAGTCAGAAGCGGAAGCTATGGCGAACGAGAAACTGAAGGCATCGAAATACAATCATTTCATCCAACACGATGACGGGAGGATATTAGCTTTTAACGCCATGTCGTGTGGCTTGGGCGAGATGGACAGAGAGAACTTTGAGATCTACCAGAGGATCGTGAACGGAAGCCTAAACGACTACACTCAAATCCCTAAGGATTTGTTTGACAAGCTCAAAGAAGGTAGTTTCCTGATTCCGGAAACGAACGATGAGATTCAAAGACTCAAAGTTACACACAATATGGCAAGATTCGGCAATCGGGGATTGGGCTTAACCATTATTCCCACTCTGGAGTGCAATTTTGCCTGCGACTATTGTTATGAGCCGAACAACCCAGATGTGCAGAGAGACCCCAAGAAGGAACTCATGAAGGAAGAGGTTCAAGATGGTATCGTTGAGGTGGTCAAGTCCATGCTTCCGCAAGGAACATCACTTGGTGTTACCTGGTATGGAGGCGAGCCTTTATTGGGCTTACAGATCATAGAATCCTTGACCAAAGGACTCCGGGGTGCCTGTGAGGAGAAGAAAGCCAGGTATCTTGCCGGCATTGTCACTAACGGCTATTTGCTGACGCCGGAGGTTGTCAGACGGCTGGTTGAGTTGGGTGTGTCTTTTGCGCAGGTAACCGTAGATGGACCCGAAGAAGTACACGACAAGCGGAGGCCCCTGGTCGGAGGAGGTCCCACCTATCAAACCATCATACATAATCTTGAAAGGATACCAGACGATAGAACCTTTTCTGTGTCCGTCAGAGTCAACATAGACAAAAGGAATAAAGATCACATCATCGACTTTCTGAAAGAGTTGAAGGAACGCAAGTTGGGAGCCAGGAGAAACTTGGGTGTTTATTTCAGCCAGGTTCATACGGACAATTACGCTTGCGGCGATATAATAGAGAACTGCTTCCTTACACGGGAGTATTCCGCATTTGATTTGAATCTTTACAAACAGGCTGCGGGGTTGGGATTTAAAATTCGCAATTACCCGATGTCGATGATCGTAGGCTGTGGCGCGATAACGTCATCATCCTTCGTGGTTGAACCGGACGGGAGCCTTCATGCATGTTGGGATACAGTCGGGAGGAAAGAATTGAGCATAGGGAAAATAGAAAACTCCACCTTGAAGCTGAACGATAGCTATTACAAATGGCTGAGTTATTCGCCCTTCGAAAAAGGCGAGTGTATGAAGTGCTCTATCTTGCCTTTGTGCATGGGAGGTTGTCCTTATAGGAACATATACAAACAACGGCTTTCACCCGGGCAGAGCAACACCTGCATGATCTGGAAATACAACCTCGAAGATAGAATGGAATTTTATGCTGAGGCCTACAGGATGGGACTGTTCATACCACCGAGTAGGCCGGAGAAGATGAATGAAACTCAGAAAGCGGAGAGGAGGTGAGAAGACATGGAGTGGATTGCAGAACCGATAAACGCTGATTCACTAACAGGACCTTGCCTTGCGAAGCTTTGTATCATCATTAACGGTTGCCTAATCGTCTGTTGGTGGAACTGCCCAAGTTACCACTGCCATAGTAGGGGTAACGTATCTCATCCAGTGGTCTATTAAAGGACGGTCGTGCGAGATCGACTCTCCAATACTCACTAAGGAAAGGGGTGAAAAACGTGGAATGGATAGCTAAACCAGCGGAAGGCAACCCCGAGACCATACCATGTTGGTTATTCGGTTGTCCGTTCTTTCTCTGTCTAATAGAGGTCTGTGCCTTTGAATTCTGCTTGGTTGCCGGTTGTTTCATTGCGGCCAGCCTGATTTGACGCATGCCAATGTGGTATTGCTTCTCCAAGAGGAGGGTTGCATGTCAGCAACCCTGAAGCCGTATTCACCTATTAGGAACCGCACGTTTCACGGTGATACGGCTTCAGGTATGGTTTCAACCATAGCCATAAGGAAAACGTGAATGTTTGCTCGATTGAGGGGGTTTGTTCTCCAGCACAAACTCGAATTCGGGATAGGGTGTGTGGGGGTCTATTTCGTGCTGGGTTGTATCGGTAATATGTACGCATCGCCTTCCGGACTTGCCCCGAAGGCCATTCTGATTCTTGCCTTTTGCTTGCCCTTACTCTTACATGTTGCCATCTTGTTTTCTATCTTCGGGGTGGGAGCAACCATTGAAGATTGGGGCTTCACTCTAAATCAGCGCTCTCTGTATTCGATAGTGCCGGGTCTGCTGGTTCTGCTCTTAGGGGCGGTGCCCGGAACAGCTCTTACCGCCGAATCCTGCCTGAATGTTGTTTTTGGAATCTTCAAGTTTTCAGCGGAAGAGTTTTACTTCCGAGCATTGTTAATCGCCATTTTGCTGAAGTTGTGTGCTCAGACGAAATACAGGGGGTGGTGGGCGGTTATAGGAAGCAGTATCCTCTTTACCATTCCCCATCTTTTTCTCAAGCAATGGGGCCTGGATTTCGCCTTGGCAAACGGATTAGCGGCAGGCTTGTTTTTTGGATTTGTATTCTATCAAACGAGAAGCATCTTTTTCCCAATAGTGGCTCACGTAACCTTCAACACCGCCGGGGAAGGAGGGGCACTGGGCGGGCTGCTATTCGGGATTTTCTATTTCGCGCTGGTGCTGGGCAAGCGTGCTTTGGTCAAACGCAAGAACAAAGCCGTGCCTTCCTCATTTCAAGTTCCGGAGCGGCAATGATCTCCGTCAACTCCATCGGGCATGTGTATCCAAGGAAGCCTAAACCCGCTCTAAATGAGGTCTCCTTCGAGGTTGAACCGGGGCGGAAATGTGCTTCCGCCCTGTAACCAAGATGGGAAAGGTGCCCTTTTGTATCAGAAGCTCAAACGATGTGTGCTTCTTCACAAACTTGAAGCTGCAATAGTGGCCATGGGGGTCTATTTTGTGGTGGGCAGTATTGGCAATATCTACGGATCTCCTTATGTTGAACCTACACCGAAATTCGTGTATGTTCTTGTTCCTATTCTGCAAACATCCCTATATGGAGGAATCGTTTTTTCGATTCTTGGCTTGGGAAGGACCATTGAACAATGGGGATTCACCTCTGATGAAAAATCGTCCTATTCCATAGTACCTGGGTTGCTGGTTCTGTTGATGGTGGGTGCGGCTAATGGAATAGTTATACCCATTGAATCCAGGTTGAACTTCGCGCTTGGTGTGTTGGGGGCGTCGGCCGAGGAGTTGTACTTCCGGGTATTGCTCATCACTGTTTTGCTAAAGGTATTCAGACAGAACAAGCTCAAGGGTTGGTGGGCCGTGCTTGGAAGCAGCGTCATCTTTACCATCCCACACCTGTTCATCCCGGAGTGGAGTGTGGGTTTTGCCCTGGCAAACGGAATGTCTGCAGGATTGATTTTCGGTTTTGTATTCTATCGGACAAGATGCAATTTCTTTCCCATAGTGGCTCATGTGACCCTCAATACCGCTCGGGAAGGCGGCGTATTGGGAGGGTTGATTTTCGCAGTGATTTATTTGACCTTGGTGCTGGGCAAGAGAGTTCTTGTTAGGCACAAGGGCAAGACTGCTCCATCGTCAATTCAGGTTACCGGAACGAAATGATTTCCGTCAACTCCATCAGCCACATATATTCAAGGAAGCCTCAGCCCGCTTTGAGCGAGGTTTCATTTGAGGTCGGACCCGGGAGCATATTCGGGCTTCTGGGTCCGAATGGCGCCGGCAAAACCACTATGGTGCGCATCCTCTCCACGCTGATAATCCCCACCTCCGGCAAGGCAAAAGTGAATGGCTATGACATCAGGAAAGAAGAAGCTAAGGTGCGTGCGTCATTGGGAGTGGTCATAGGGGAGGAGAGGGCTTTCTACTACAGGTTAAACGGATTCCAAAACCTGGAGTTCTTCGGTGGGATTCTGGGATTGAATAGAAAAGACCTCAGAAGGAGAATAGCAGAGAAATTGGAACTGGTGGGGTTAGAG
>CAZWAO010000104.1:0-8898 GCA_964631815.1 uncultured Ignavibacteria bacterium
AGTCATAGACCGCCTGGGTGCCGGGAGCGATCTGAAAAACGTCCGCGCTGACCGCCTCTCCCTGATCCAGGTCTTGCGACGTGGCCACAACTTTAATCAAGGCTTGGTCGGTCCTGAGATCCGGCACGGTCCATTGGTACGATCCGTCATCGGCTGTCGAGTCCATGTATTCCCAATCCAGGCCGCCATTAGTGGAGTAATAGAGGTCGATCCGGGGTATGGAATCGTTATCCGTATCGGTGGCCACCCACTCGATGGTGTGGGTGGTTCCGCCGATTAAAAGCTCTCCTCCGTTGGGGGATATGACGCAGGCGGAAGGAGCCGATCCGGTGTAACGCGGCACCTGCATGACTATGCAGTGGACGGCTCCGGCCGCCGGGATGATGTCGTAGCAGTCGATGGGGACGATCTCCACATCCGGTCCGGCTGCCGCCTCCCAGTTGGTCAGCGCATCGTCATCCTCGTCCAAGTAGCTGGCATTGCCCAGGCCGTAAATGGGAACGAAAATCCGGTCGTTCACCCGAAAGGCGTTGGTATAGGTATAGTGGGTGGAGCCCACGTTCCAGGCGGGAGTACGGTAAACCTCGAATCCCAAAGCCTGCATATAGGGAACCGCGTTATCGGTTATCTGAATGGCGGTGGCGTTGGAACCCTCCTTGAACTTGGAGATGATCACCGTGTTGGAGTCGACTAAGTACATCCACATGTCGATGTGGCCGGTGCCGTCAACTGTGGAGGGGAGCTGGGGCATGATATGCAGGCTGTCGATTCCCTGGTAAGTCTGGTAAAGCTCGGCTATGAAATCCTCGTCGAAGCCTTGGGAGGTCGGATTGTCCGTAGTGACCAGCGAAGTAACGAATCCGGTGCGGCGCGGCCCGGGCTGGAAGTTGCCGCCGGAGTAATACAGGCCCATGTCATAGGTGGGCATAAGAAAGTGGTCGTCGCCCAAGAGCGTGGGGATGAAGTTGTCCAAAGGCCGGCTGGGGTAATAGTGGCTGTCGACGATCATCAGGTTTCCGTTCTGCCAGGCGAAGTGCGGGCCGTAGTCGCGAAGCCACAAAGCATTTCCCGGCTCTATGAAAAACCGCACCTTGCTCATGTCCGCGCCCCCGGCAGTGAAGGCGTTCGTGGCAGAGGTCTGCTGCGAAGCACTGGGAACCACCACGTAGGCAATCTCGTCATGCAGAGGATCTGCGGTCAAGGCCACTACCAGATCGCGAACCACGGTGGGCCACTGACTGGAAACATAATAGAATAACACACCTCGACACGGATCGTACTCCGGAGGCGAAGCGATGTAGCCGAAAGGCATGTCTTTCGTTCTGGCGGAGCTGATGGCATAGGGATACAGCGACTGCTGGGGATTATAGGGTGTGCCGCCCTCCCGCCACCGGGGCAAAACCGGCAGATAATCATCATCGGTATCAACAACCGTATTCGATGTTTGACCGTCTCCGGCGATTGCGGGAAGAGCACCGATTCCGGCAAATAAACCAAGCAGAATCAAAATCGTTGCTGCTTTTCTCATCACAGAAACTCCTTTCGACTTGCATTTCCACCCATTAGCCAGGCAAGTGCCGGCGGGCGGCATTGGATTTCATCCGACAAATTGTTAACTTATTTCTCACAGCCCGGAAAGCCCGCATGCAAGATAGACCTTGTAGTATCAATATAGCCTGTTTTCCGTTTGGAGCAAGCGGATTCTCTCAGAGTTGGTGCGAATGAGATGCATCCTGGCAATTGACGACGCAAGGCACCTGGCGTTCTTCTGGGTTCAAATTTCCCAAACCCCGCTGCCACGCAAAAAGTGAAAAGTTTCACAAACAGTGCTTGACTCTTCAGGGTTTTCCCATAATTTTTAAGTGAAATCACCGTTCGGGAGTAACGACCATGCTGAAGGGAATCCTTCTCTTTCTCTCCAAACGAAAAGGCATCCGGAACTTCATGGTCAAATTCTGGGTCACCCGCCGGGTGGTGAACCGATTCGTCTCCGGGGAGGAGTTGGAGGACGGCCTGAACGCGGTCAAGAAAATCAACTCGGAAGGCGCCATCGCCACTCTGGATCATTTAGGCGAGGAGGTCTCGGAAGCCGGCGAAGCTGTGGCGGCAACTGAGGTTTATCTCAACGCCCTGGATCGGATCAAGGAATGGGGAGTCGATACCAACGTATCGGCCAAACCCACACAACTGGGTTTGAAGATCAGCCAGGAACTGTGTGAGCAGAATTTCGCCAGGATGATAGAGAGGGCCAAAGAGCACAACAACTTCGTCAGAATGGACATGGAAGGCTCCGACTGCACTGCGGACACGCTGGGGGTTTTCTATCGGCTGAGGAAAAGATACGACAACGTGGGTATCGTGATCCAAAGCTATCTTTACCGAAGCGAGCAGGACGTGGACGACATTCTCCGATTAGGCGGCAGAATCAGGCTCTGCAAGGGCGCCTACAAAGAGCCCAAAGAGATCGCCTTCCCCAAGATAGAACAGGTGAATGAGAGCTTCGTCAAGTTGATGGAAAAGATGCTGAAAAGCGGCATCTATCACGGCATCGCCACCCATGACGAAAAGTTGATCGAGAAAACCAAGCAGTTCGCTGAAAAGAACAACATCCCCAAGGAGAGCTTCGAATTCCAGCTTCTTTACGGAATCCGCAGTGAGCTTGCCCGCCAGCTTATCAAAGACGGTTACAACGTCCGTATCTACATCCCTTTCGGCAGGCAGTGGTATCCATATTTCATGCGCAGATTAGCCGAGAGACCTGCCAATCTCTTCTTCTTCATAAAAAACTTCATCCGCTCCTGACATAATCGGGCAGGAATCGAGACCATCCCGATCCGGGTAAACACAGGGACATGACCATCAGAAGCAGCGAATCCACCTTATCAGGGGGGAAATGAATCTTCGATATCAGGGAATTTGCTTTTTGCCCCCCTGACAAGGGGGGCCAGGGGGTTCTACAATCTGCATCAAATCCTAGCACCATAAGAAAGTTTGGCTCCAGAACTCCCTAAATCCGCCTTCCTACGGATCTTCGATATCAAGGGGGACTACAGGGGGTTTTTGCCATACAGGCTGTGTTTTGGCCTCTACGAACCCCCCTTTGATTCCCCCCTTGTCAGGGGGGAAACCTCGTCTTCAGTCCGTTGACAAAAGGGATTCGAGCATAGGTAGGAACGGCGCTAGTCAGTATCGCCTTCGACTTCGAATTAGGCACGCCACTCTGCAGCGTTATGGATAGAGTATGCAACAGAGGTGCCTCAGCAGACGGAATTCAAAAGCCAGACAGCAGATACCAGACGTCGGTCGTGAAGCCTATCTTTCAATCAGGCAAAGGATTACAGTTAGAAATGGAAAGCAGAACAGGCGGCACGGGGTTTGCAGTCGGAGGAAAGGGGCTGGAAAGGAGAGAAACATGAGACTATTTCGGTTCTTCAGAGGAAAGGGTTTCACTTTAGTCGAGCTTTTGGTGGTGGTGGCTATTATAGGAGTTATCGCCGGGCTGGCCATACCGCGTTTCATGCAGTCGTCCAGCAGAAGCAAGCAGGGCGAAGCTCAGTTGATCTTAAAGCAGATCTATGACATGCAGAGGGCCTACCGGCAGCTCCACGACACCTACTATCCCGGCGACGGAAGCACGGTAGTGGTCCAGCCCGGGGGAGCCGTCAACTCTCTGGACGTGGAGGTCATGTCTTCGGCCCGCTACAGCTATTCGATCACGGCCACCCGCACCAGTTTCGTAGCCACCGCCGGAACCAAAAAAGCAACCGGCCTGGACGACGACCCCACCCTGGATGTGTGGAGCATCGATCAGACCGGAATTCTGACCTGCGTTTCCAATGACGTGCGGCAGTAAGCCGCAACTTGAGTGCTCTACCAAATCCCCCAGGGATAATAGCCCCTTTGCACGCAAGAGCTGCCCGAAGCCGAAGAGGAAAGATCGACGGTGAACTCCAGTATCTCGGCGCCCGGCGGCAGGTAGAGCTGGTTGACGGTTATGGTGTACTCCCCGGGCGGCAGATCGTTGATCTGGTAATCCACGTCAAAAAGGCAAATACAATCGCACCCCCCGCTGATCTCCAGCGATTCGTTTTCCGTTACGGCAATGACATTGCCCGTAAGGGTGACCTCACCCAGAATCTCATCCGGACAGCAGTTGAACCCCGCGTTCACGTGCTTAAGCAGTAGAATCCCCTCACCATCGTACTGATACTCGATGCAATCCTGATTCGGCGGTGTACTGCCGGGAAAGGATGGCTTTGCGGACTCCTTACACCCTGAATAACCCACTATGTCCCCGACCACAGTGCAAGGCGGCGGGCCGGCTTTGAACAGGTAATTCAGCAGGTAGATGGCGTCACCGGCATCCACCGTCTGGTCGCAGTTGCAGTCTCCCGCCTCCAACGGGTCGGGAGCCGGTCCGCTTTTGAAAAGGTAATTTAAGATGTGGATCGCATCCGCCACGTCGATGAGGCCGTCTGCGTTGGCATCGCCCACCGTGTACCCCCCACTGACCGTTATCTCGGCCATGTAGGTTATCTTATTGTAGGCAGTCACTACCAAGCCCAATGGCGCAGAGCCCATTATGGGTTGGTCCAGTTGAATGAGCACGTAACCGGAAGCGTCGGTATAGCCATAACCTATCAGTTTCGACTCGCGCGAAAGAGCGCACAACGCCCCCTCCACTCCCGTCACCGTTACCTCAAACGAGGTTGCGCCGCCCAGGATGACCGACGCATGCACCACCGTCAAGGGTTCCGGCGTGTCGGTGCGCACGGCCAACGACGCGTCTCCGAAGATGTGATATGACTGGAAGGTTTTCTCACCCCGTGCTCCATACAGGTCTGTGGAATAACACGCACCGTTGTACATCAGGCCGCCCACGGTCCTCATCTGGTCGTTGACCAGAAGATCCACCAGTTCATACTGGGCTGCCTGGGTTGAGGCATAGTCCAAATCGGTGGAAGAGGCATATACGGCCATGGCGCCGATGGGCGCGCCGGTGCTGCTGTTGGTGGCCCTCATCCAGGCCTCGGGGAACGAAAGACCAATCTGGAAATTGCCCTGATACGGTGCGCCCATGCTCACGATGGGCAGCATGTTGTCGTTCGACAGATGGTACACGCTGTCGGTGGTAAACACCTCGCCGGGAGCGGGTATGCCCGGCGGAATCACCAGTGATGCCTCGCAATCTCCGCTCCCCATCACCAGCAAAAGCCCCCTTCCTTCGTTTATGGTATTCATGAAATCGGGTATCTCCACCGGAGTGTAATTGAACGGCGGATCGCCCCATTCATAAAGCTGATCCACCAGGGTATAGGTGTAGCCCAACAGCATGATTCGCAGCGTCTCCACCAGATCCCTATCCCGCATGCCCAGGTAGCCGTAGCCTTCGCCCCAGGCGGAGGCCAGACCGGTTGCCTTGTGCAGCCACTCGCCGTCGGTTATATCGCGCTCATACCAGATGGTTCTCAAAACCTGGGTTCGGACGTCGGGAACGTCGGCAGCGGAAAAACGGCCCACGAAGATCTCGGGATAGCTGTCGGTTCCCTCTAACAAAGCGTAAGAGGCATCCGAGGTGGCCATCCCGTCGCAAAAATCGCGGCTGATCAGGAACGAAGGGATGTGTTCGTAATCTCCCACGAACTGGACAAAGGTCACTCCCTCTTCCGAAAGGTATTCCGTGCTGATGAAGTCCCGGATAGCCTCCGGGGTCGTCCCGATGGTGGCCACATCGAACAGTTCCGTGGGAATACCCTTCTGCTTCTTCCAGTCCACGTACATCTGTGCCGTATTCATGAAATCGCCGTAGGAGATGACGATCATCCTTCCCTGCTCGCCCAAAGCATCGTACTTGTGGTCCGTGAAGTTCAAGAAATGGTTCCGATAGATGTCGGAGAAATAGGGATTGGGTGTGCCCGCATCACGGACTTTGACGTTCTCATGATCAAGGCCGACGTTCTTGACCTCCAACACGATGTGAGTGTAAATCCTCAAGGTCTGGGTTTGAGGGTTATATTGGAAAGGATAGACTTTCACCGTTACCCCCCGGAAATCCCGAAGGATATAGGGTGAGCCGAGCTCGGCGAGGCTCGCTGGATAGAATTCGTTCAGGCTGTATTCTTTCGAAAACTCGAAAGCCACATCGTTGGGATTCAAGTCACGGGAGATGAATCCCCGGGAGGGCGCCACTTGAATCTGCTGCTCCACGAATCGGCTTTCGAGCACCCGCACCTCCATCTTTGCTGCAGAGGGAATGATGATGCTGCGGCAGATAAAGGGCAAGTCGGGCATGCCCTTTTCCATGATGTTCGGCTCGGCTCCCAGCAGAATGCGGTTGTACCAGCTTCCGTCGATCTGAACCTTCTGTGTGGAGAATTCCCCGATTTCGTAGTCGATTCGGGTGAGATACTCATTATTCTCCACCACAGTGACATTCACGGAACCTGCGGGTGGCTGATTACCGATAGCCGAAATACTTGCGCCAAACGCAAACAGGACCAGCGCGCAGGCCAAAAACATACTTGGTTTTCTCATGGTTCATACCTCCTGCATATGAAAATGTGAGGCAATGGCATGACGAGACCGACGCCGGTGCATAACAATCGGCCGACACACAGACTGCCGTGCAGTTTTCGGATGTTCGAACGAACCCGGAATCATACAAGTGAATCTTGGCTTTTCTTTATTACCAATATACCGTAACGTCCAAAATCTGTCAACCCCTGTATTTGTGATCTGCAGCAGAAATCCGGCAACCTCCATGTTGATCAACGCCAGCCGACTGACCCGCAAATGGGAGCAACATGCCCCGTCAAGAATCGTATAAGATGACGAGGAGGGCCTCGTCCCGGAGAGAAAACCAATAACCCCTTCAGAGATCGCTGCGTGAGTCGCCAATGGGGAGGAGCTTGTGCCCACCCAAATCGCCCTGATACATGGCAAGACTTTTCAGGCAGCTTCTGCAGGTTTCTGCATCCACCCGCGCGAAATCCCAGTTAAAAGAGAGGAGCGGTTATGAAACAACCGTTACTGGTTTTGCTGCTGGTATTGACCTGCGTCGCTCCGGCGCTCGGTCAAGCAGCGGTCCATCCGGACTCGGCCAAAATCGAGAAGTTATTCGACGATTACTTCCGGGAATCTCTGCTGCTCAATCCCGAAAAGGGCTCCGAGCTGGGCCTCTCCAGGGAGAGCGGCTACGATTTCGACCGCACCGGCCTGGATGATTATTCGGATGCCGGGCTGAAAGCCAATTTCGATCTGGCCAGCAAGTATCTGAGTCAACTGAAGCAGATCGATCCCGCCGGAATCACGAAATCCCAGGGTGTGGACGCCAAGATATTGATCTGGTTCTTAGAAACTCAGCTTGAAGGCGAGAAGTTCTCGGATCACAAATACAACATCGATCATCTTTTTGGGGTACACGGCCAGATGGTGACTCTGATGACCACCTATCACACCATCGAAAACCTGCAGGATGCCAGGGACTACTTAAGCCGCCTTCGGAGGATTCCGGTGCGGCTCCGGCAGACGGAAGACCGGATCGACGCTCAGGAGAGGAAAGGCATACGCTCGCCGTCTTTCATAATCGAAAGAGCAGCCGGGCACATGCGGGAGTTCAGATCGGCTCCGCCCAAGGAGAACGTCTTCTATGCGGACTTCACGAGCAAAGTGAGTCCATTAAGCGGCATCCCTCCCGACACCGCGCAGCAACTGTTCAGCCAATTGGAATCGATCATAGGAGAAGAGATTTATCCTGCTTATGATGAGTTCCTCCAAAGGCTGGCCGTATCGGCGGAGAACGCGGACAGCGTAGCCGGGGTGTGGAAGCTGCCCAACGGAGCAAAATACTATCAATACTGCTTGAAATCCCACACGTCGACGTCCGCCACCCCGGATGAGATCTTTCGACTGGGACTGAAAGAAGTCAAATCCCTTGAGGACAAGGGGCGGGTTCTTCTGGATTCTCTGGGCATAAGCGGGGGCGAGACCTTCGGAGAGTTGATGAACCAATACCGGGCCTCCCTGCATTCTCCCGAACTGGAGAGCAGGTTCTTCTATCCGGATAACGACAAGAAAAGACAGATGGTCTTGAACGATTACCGCTCGCTGGTGGATGGCGCATGGGAGCGCCTGCCCCAGGCATTCAGTTACATTCCGAAAACCAAAGTTGCTGTCGAGCCGGTGCCCGAGTACCTGGAAGCCGGAGGGTTGACCTATTACGAGCCGGCCTCCGTGGATGGAAAGAGGAAGGCGGTCTTTCACGTCAACATGGGATACACCATGGCCAAGTCGGGCATGCCCAGCTTGACTTATCACGAGACCATTCCCGGACACCATTACCAGTTTGCGGTTCAGCAGGAGCTGACTCAAGGACGGATGTTCAAGAATCTGTTCTTCATAACCGGCTTTGCCGAGGGATGGGCCATGTACGTTCAGGCTCTGGCCGACGAGTTGGGCTGGTTGCCGGACATCTATTCCCGGATTGAGGAACTCAACTCACAGCTTTTCCGGGCCGTGCGGGTGGTGCTGGATGCGGGCATTCACTCGCAGAAGTGGACCAAGGAGTCGGCCCTGCAGTATATGAAGGACAATTTAGGTTGGAGTTCCCCAAACGAGGTTGACCGTTACGTAGTCTGGCCGGGCCAGGCTTGCTCTTATACCGTGGGAAGGCTGAAGATTCAGGAGCTTCGAGAGAAGGCCAAACAGGAGCTGGGGCCGAAATTCGATCTGAAAGATTTTCACATGGCCGTAGTGGGGAATGGCAGCCTGCCTTTGGATTTGCTGGAACAGGTAGTAGACGATTACGTTGTCGCGAGCAAATAGACTTAAGCCGGGAGTCCGGACGGGTGCATGTCTGGGCACGCGCCTTTGTCCCCCTGACATCGAAGACCCGCAGGG
>CAZWAO010000105.1:0-8855 GCA_964631815.1 uncultured Ignavibacteria bacterium
AGCCGGAGGAGCATGCGCTGGGAGCCTTGAACGACATCGGCGTCTTTTGCCATGAATACGGGCACGATCTGGGCATCCTGTGGGAGGAGTACGACAGGGATTATACCTCCGAAGGGTTGGGAGACTGGAGCGTGATGGCTCTGGGTTGCTTCAACAACGGCGGCAAGACCCCGGCGCATCACAGCGCCTATTGCAAGTACGTTCTGGGATGGACCAGCATGGTCAACGTCGCCTCGAATCTGACCGATGAGGCAATACTTCAGGCCGAGACCCAACCGGTATGTTACCGGCTTTGGACCTCGGGGTCCTCAAGCTCCGAGTACTTCCTTCTGGAGAATAGGCAGAAAACTCTTTTTGATTCCTATCTGCCCGGTGAGGGGCTTCTGATCTATCATGTGGATCAGAGCAGAACCGACAACGACCAGGAGTGGTGCCCCGGAGATCCTGGCTCGGCGCACCCCAAGATCGCACTGGAACAGGCGGACGGCTGGTTCGGAATGGAGGGCTGCGGAATTGAGCCGGATCAGGGCGACGGCGGCGATCCGTTCCCCGGCTACACCCTAAAGAGGGCCTTCGACGATACCACCACCCCCAACTCGCAGAATTATTACGGAAACACCACCCAGGTGGCGGTGTGGAACATATCCGATCCCGATTCGGTCATGCACGCCAACCTGGATGTGACCTGGTCACGTCCCAATTTGGTTCTGGAGAGCTTCTGGTTGGTCGATAGTTCCGGCGGGGACGGCGACGGTAAAGCCGAGCCGGGGGAGACGGTGGACTTTTTCTTCTCCCTCTCCAATAGCTGGAAAGATCTCACGGGCGCCTGGGTGATGGTCTCCGCCGATACCGAAGGAATTTCCTTCCCCGTGGACTCGATACAAGTGGGGAATATCGTCTCCGGCGGCACCACGGATAATTCGGGGAATCCCATCAGATTCAGCGTGGCAGCTGGATTTCCATCCAAGGTGGTGGATTTTACGCTTGCCATATGCGGCGATGGAGGAGGCTACTGCACCGAACGGACCCTATCCGTTGCCATCGGTCACCCCGGCATTCTGTTAGTGGATGACGACAACCAGGTGAGCGGGGATTCCAATTACGCCCCCCTGTACCGGAAGTCGCTGGACTCATTGGGGTTGGTCTACGACACCTGGGACAAGGCTGCCGATCCATATCCCCCGGTGGATCTGGCCCTGTATCCGGTGGTGATCTGGTTCACCGGAGATCAGCGGACGGGTGTCCTACCCGCCACTGATGTGCAGGATTTGATGGATTATTTAGACGGCGGCGGCAGGTTGTTTTTGACCAGCCAGGATGCGGCCGAGAAACTCTCCACCTCGGGGGAGGAAATCGATTCGGTTTTCCTGGCCGACTACCTCCATGTGAGCTACGGGGGAGTCCGCGATAAATCATATGCGATTGTGCCCGACTATCCGTCCGGTGACAGCCTCTATCTGTTCCTGGGGGGATACGAGGCACCTGACAACCAGGCGTCCAAGGACATACTGATTCCGGATTCGCCGGATTCCAAGGTGGTGGAATATGCGGACGTGTGGTTTGCGCCGACTGATTCGGCAGCCGGCGTCAGGTATGAGGGAAATTTCAGGGTGGTGTTGTTCGGGTTCGGATTCGAGTCCATCGACAGCAGCGGTCGCGTTCTGTATGGGAAGACCCTCTCTACGCCCGCCGAGGTGATGCAGAGCGTCTTGGATTGGCTGCAGGCGCCGTCGCACGCCGGTTCCATCGCCTTGAACAGTGCCATCTATCGCGGAACCCAAGCACATTTGGTAGCAACCGTCACCGATCCGGATTTGAATTTGGACGCCGACCAGTTGGATACGGTTTCGATAAGAATCGAAAGCAGCAGCGATCAAACGGGCATATCGGTGCTTTGTACCGAAAACGGCGTCAATTCGGGAGTCTTCACGGGAAGTTGCGGTTTCGTTCTGGGTCCCAGCGACGATTACAACGACTCCATTTCCGTCTCGGATGAGGACACGATATTTGCCATTTACGCGGACCAGAGTCCACGGGCTGACAGGATGGCTAAGGCCGTATGGAGCCAAAAGACCGATCTGGTTCCCCCTGTTTTCACCGTCGGAATCCTGCAGAATCCGGTTTTCTCCGCCGAGCTGGAAATCTATGCCGTCGCCTCGGAGAGCCTTCAGACAGCGCCCAATATAACCGCGGGAACCGACACCCTGGAAGTGGAATACATCGAGTATGACGAGACGATCATATACGTTTCTCATTACACCCTGACCGGCTCGGCCAATGTCCAGATCAAGGTGGCGGGCATCGACATGTCGGGTAATCCCGGATCTCACTCCGAGATATTCGCAGCCGGTCGCATATCGCCCGCCGGAGGAAACGTAGCCAGTTGTGATGGCGTTCTGTACCTGGACGTAGGTGCCGGAGCCGTAGACAAGCTGGAATATTTCCTGGTATTCGCAGCGGATCAAAACAGCGGCTTGGTGTCTGAATTTCCCCTGTCATCATTCGACATAAGAGACAGAAAGCCCGATGTTGATGGGGCCTTGGCCGCTTATTCCATAACCCCACCTGACTTCCAGTTGAAAACCCAAGCCGTGCTGAGTTTCGATCTTGAAACACTCGAGTTGGATGGCGACGATCCTGCCGGTCTGGTGATCCAACGCCTGGACGGGGATAACTGGATTTCCGTCTCGACGCATTTGGACCTGGGCGGACGAAGAATATGGGCCTCTGTAGATCGGTTGGGAACATACCGGCTCACTCTTGGAGAGGCTCCATCCTCCGGAAACACTCCGACGGCCTATGCGTTAGAAAACAACTATCCCAATCCGTTCAACCACTCCACGGTGATCGGATACCAGACGCCTTCTCCCGGATGGGTGAAGGTGGAAATCTACAATCTGCTGGGCCAAAAGGTCAGAACTCTCGTGAACGAATATCGGCTGGCAGGAAAATATACTATTGAATGGGACGGGCTGAACCAAAACGGTGAGGAAGTCTCCTCGGGCATATACTTCTACAGGTTGAGCACGCAAGGTTTCAGCCAGACCAAGAAGATGACGTTTTTGAAATAGCAATACTTAGGTTGCTCAGAAATGATCAGAAGAAATAGCATCTGGAATGTGATATTTACCGCTTTGCTTTCGGGCTTGCTGCTTCTCGGTTGCGGCGGCAAGAAAGGAACTAATCCGGAGAAAACGGCCGAGCAGCTCACCGCCGAAGCTTGGAGTCTTTTTGAGTCGGCGGACTACGACGGCGCCAAGGCGGGATTCGAGCAGGCTTTAGGCAAGGATGCGAATTACGCCGACGCTTACAACGGCAGGGGATGGTCCAACGGTTTTCTGGATTTGAAAGATGAGGCGCTTGCCGATTTCCAGTCGGCCATTGCCAAGGGCTTGAACCAGCCGGATGCGCATGTGGGGCTTGCCGGGTTGTATCTGGGAAAAGAGGAGTTCCAAAACGCTATAACTCAAGTCCGGGCCGCGCTCTCCGCCAATTCGACTTACAGCTTTTCACACAAACCTTCCATAAACTACCTGGACCTGCACCTGATCCTGGCGCAGGCATATTATGGCCTGGGAGGCGGCTATCTCGATTCGGCTCAGGTTGAGGTGGACTATCTCAATCCCGCCAACAATCTCGACCCGGCCGATCCCAACACCTGGACGGTCAGCGGTCAAACCTACGCCACCTACCCCGAGGCGCTTCTTAAGGAGATACAACGGTTGGAGCAAACCATCGGCGAGCCATAAGGCGGGATTAATGCCAACGCGCATGATGTTTCCTTCTCCCCTTGGGGGAGGCCTACGGCGTAGCCAGGGCTAGGATGAGGGGGATAATGGACGGCGACAAAGCGAATCCCCTCACCTTGATCCTCTCCCCTGAGGGGAGAGGAGAAAAAACCACTTTCTGGGATGTCAGAAGGAGTGTTCCTTCTCCCCTTTGGGGGAGAAGGTCAGGATGAGGGGGACGGGAGGCTATCCGACACCACCCTACGCCAATCCTGCCAGCTTTTTCAAACGACCGATCTCGCTTTTCTCCAGATGCCTCCACTCCCCCGGCCGCAAACCCCGCGCGGTGAGATGGGCGAACCGGATACGCTTAAGATGTATCACCCGAAGGCCCAGGGCATGACACATCCTCTTGATCTCCCTCTTCTTTCCTTCTCTCATCTTCAATTCGAAAACGCTGCTTTGGGTTCCGGTTTCCAGAATTTTTGCCTCTCCGTGGGCGATGTCGCCATCATCCAGCTTTATCCCGGTCTTGAAGCTCTCCAATAGCCTCGGATCGAGCTTTCCTTTGACCGTGACGCGATACACTTTTTCTATCTCGAATTTGGGATGAGTCAGCCTGTAGGCCAACTCGCCATCGTTGGTCAGAAGAAGCACGCCTTCGGTATCCTTGTCCAGTCTTCCCACCGGATAAACCTTCTTGTCCTTGCCCACCAAATCCAGTACTGTCAAGCGTTGGAATGAGTCCTTGACCGTGGAGAGATGGCCTTTGGGTTTGTTCAAAAGGATGTAAGTGAGATCGCCCTGAAGCGAGACTTTCCTGCCGTCAACAGCGACCCGGTCGGTTTGGGGATCAACCGGAGTTCCCAGTTTCGTAACGATGACGCCGTTAACAGTCACCTTGCCTGCGGCGATAAGAAGATCGGCATTCCGGCGCGAACAGACGCCGGCATGCGCCAGGAACTTATTTATCCTCATTTTCGGATGATACTTGAGGGGAGCTTTCTTGAGGGAGATTCAAGGGAACTTCGGCTTCTTGCTCTTCGGATTCCGGCTCACCCTCATCTGTGCTTTGGGCGTTTTCGTCCGAAAGCCGATCCGCAGAATCCAAACTCTGATTATAAATCTCTTCCTCAAATGAGGGAGGCTCCTTCCTCTTGAGGATGGCCTCCAACTCCTCCATGCGGGGAAGATCGTCCACGTCGTTTAGGCCGAAGTGGGTGAGGAACTCCTGAGTAGTGCCGTAAAGAAGAGGCCTTCCCGGCGCGGGCTTTCGGCCCACGATGGTGATGAGCTTGCGATCCAGCAGGGTGAAAAGCGGGCCTTCGCTGTTTACCCCCCGGATGCGGTCGACGTCGCCTTTGACTATGGGCTGCTTGTAGGCTACGATGGAGAGAACTTCCAGGGCCTGGGGTGAGAGCCTCTCCCTTCTATTTTGAGCAAACAAGGCTTTCACCCAAAGGGAATAGTCGGGAAGGGTATACATGCGGTAGCCTTTGGCCACCTTCTTTATGGCGAAGCTGTGTCCGGCTGCACCATATAGCTGGTTCAAGGAGTCGATGGCCTGCTCGATCCCCTCCGGGGTGATATCCTTGAGTATGGCCTGGATTCGCTCTGCAGGAAGCGGTTTCTCCGAGGCGAAAAGCAGAGCCTCGATTATGTGCTGGTGATTATTTTCCGATTCCAATTCCGCACCTCTTTGTAAACTCTGCAGCTGTATGGGCGAACCTTCCCTTCGAATTCCTCAGGGCGGTGAGCCCTTCAGCTTCGTTCAGGATAAACAGAGTCGAACCGCAGGTTCGCCCGAACCACTTAGGCGTCCTTCCTGACCTCCGGGTAAGTCTTGGCCTCTTCTTCACCCTTCAACACCCTCAAGCCACCCAGGGCCAGAGCCTTCATCTCGTCCTCTCCTGCATATACCAATATCTCACCCAGAAAACCAACCCACTCCCTCAATTTGTCCACAATGTAGTCGGAATGCGCCAATCCTCCGGTCAGAACTATGGCGTCCACCTTTCCCTGCAGCGCTACGGCCCGATTGCCGATCTCGCAGCCGATCTGATAGATCATGGCCTCATAGATCCTTTGGGCCTCCTTGTCGCCCTCCTGAATCCTCTTCTCCACTTCCTCGGCGCTGTAGGTATTCAGATAAGCTACCAGTCCGCCATCCCCCACCAAACGCCTCTTCACCTGGTCCAAGTTCACCTTGTTCGAGAAGCACCACTCCGCGAATTCATACATGGGGAGGCTGCCTGCTCTCTGGGGTGTGAAAGGTCCGCTGTCAAGAGCGTTATTGGCGTCAATTACCTCTCCCCGACAAATAGCCGCTACGGTTATACCCCCTCCCAGATGGGCCACGATCAGGTTGATTTTGCTTAGTTTCTCCCCCAGAGCCTTGGCTGCCAGCCGGGCCGTGGCCTTGACATTGAGGGCGTGGAATAAGCTCTTTCGGGGGAATTCCGGCAGGCCGGAATATCTGGCTATGGGCTGGAATTCGTCCACCGAGGGGGGGTCCACGATGAAAGCCGGAAGGTGATAATCCCAGCCCAGCCCAAAAGCCAGAACCGCTCCCAGATTGGAGGGATGTTCGCCGCCGTATGCGTTGCGGCCGTCCTCGATCATGAGCTCGTTCACCTTGTAGGTTCCGCTGACCACCGGACGGAAAAGCCCTCCTCTTCCCACCACCGCCGAAAGCTGCTCCGGTCTGGCCCCGGCGTCCTCCAGAGCCTCTTTGATCAGCCTCTTCCTAAACTCGTACTGGTCCCATACCCGGGCGAAAGGCTCCAGCTCCAGCTTGCTGTGGCTGATGCTCCGGGAGAAAATCTGTTGCTCGTCCTCGAAGATGGCGATCTTGGTCGAGGTCGAGCCGGGATTGATGACTAAGATTTTGAATTTCTTGCTTTTGCTCACCGGATGCCTGTTTCTACCAGCCTCCTCTGTCCTCCTTCTCGCTCGAGGGGCGAAGAGGTTGGCGACTGGGTCAGTTCGAACGCTTCTTCTTGGCCGGGAAGCGGGCCGAAGTCAGAATGCTCTTTATGGCCCCCACTCTTCTGATTCGCTCCTCCGCCATCCTACATGCCGCCTCGTAAGGGCTGACGTTTTCCTTCTTGGAAACGGCGATCACTTTTGCCATGATGTTGTAAATCTCCTTGACCGAATCCAGCGCCTCTTTCTTGTCGAGCACCTTCAGGGCGTCCTCGGTCAAGAACAGCTCTCCGGCGTTCACCACGAAATCGGGAGCGTAGATTATTCCCTTCTCATAAAGCTGCTTGCACAGCCCCACGTTCTCCACGATGTCGTATGCCGCACCGGCGATGATCTTGCATTTGAGTTTAGAGATGGTCTTTTCGGTCACCACCGGTCCCAGGGCGCAAGGAGACAGGATGTCGCATTGGCTGGCTAAAATCCGATCGGGCGCCACCACCTGGGTATCGGGATACAAATCTTGTATTCCCTTTATGGAATCGTAGTTTAAATCGGTGACGATCAGCTTCACCTGTTCCTTCTTCAAAAGCTCGGCCAGCCTTTTCCCCACGCTTCCCACACCCTGGATGGCCACGGTCAATCCATCCAAAGACGAGACTCCATATATCTCCTTGACGCAGGCCTTCATCCCCCAATAGACCCCGTGTGCGGTCAAATCGGCGCTCTCCGCCTTGATGCCCGAGGCGGACTCGTAGGAGAGGACGTAGTTGGTCTCTCTTCTCACGTACTTCATCTCCCGGGTGTCCGTCCCCAGGTCGGGATAGGTGATGAATCGGCCCTTGAGGCCCTCCACGAACCTTCCCAATGCCCGGAAGTAGGCTTCGTCGGTGGGCTCATCCGGCTCCCGATACAAAACGGCCTTTCCGCCGCCGGTATCGGAATCCGCCACCGCCGACTGGTAGGTCATTATGCGCGACAACTTGATGGCATCCTCCACCGCTTCGGATTCCGACTTGTATCTCCACAGCCGACATCCCCCCACCGCGTTTCCCAAAGTGGTGTTGTGGATGGCGATAATGGCCTTCAGCTTGGTGGGCTTGTTATAGCAGAACAAAAGTTCCTGGTGCCCGTGCTCTTCCATCAATTCGAAAATACCCATGATAGTAAGTTCAAAATGCAAAATGAAAAATTAAAAGTTACAATTCAAAATTCAAAAAGACACAGAAGACTCTAATTTTGAACTGCAATTTTTCATTTTGCTTTTTTCTTTTTGAATTCCTGTTCTATTCTTCCTTTAGCTCGATCAACACTCCATGCGTGCTCTTGGGACTTACGAACACGATCTTCTTTCCTTCCGAGCCCATCCTGGGCTTATCCACCAACTCCAGCCCTTTTTCCTGCAAAACTTCCACCGCCTGGTCCACGTCCTGGACCTTAAAGCATATATGATGGACTCCTTCTCCCCTTTTGTCAATGAATTTCGCAATGGTGCTCTGACTGTCGGTGGGCATCAGAAATTCGAGTTTCACTCCGGAGACGTCCGTGAGAGCTATCTTGAGCTTCATGTCTGGAACGTCGATTTGCTTTGATATACTGCATCCGAACACGTCTTTGTAGAAGCTCGAGACTTCGCCCAAATCCTTTACCGCAATCCCAATATGTTCGATTTTCTCCAATTTCATAGCGGTTTTTGTTTTTCTTGGTTTTTAGCGGTGGACGGCGGTATGCACCGTACGGTGCATACCGGCGGACTGCCGACGGTGGACGTTTTCATACCAGCACATTCTCCCGATACTCTCCCCAAACCGACCTGAACACATCCGGTCAACTGATTAACCGGATGCAACGGATGAAGTCCGCTTAATCCGTTTCATCCGTTGACAGCTCCTCACACTAAAACATTCTCTCTATACTCTCCCCACACCGACCTCAACACATCACAAATCTCGCCGAGTGACGCGTAGTTCTCGACGCATCGGATGATAGATGGCAAAAGGTTTTCCTCCGTGGATGCTTTGGCTTTCAGCTCTTCTAAGCATTCGTTGACTTTGGCAGCGCTTCTTTTCTTTCTGACGGCGGACAGCGCTTTGACTTGCTCCTTGGCCACCTTAGGGCTGACCCGGAAGACCTTTTTGATTTGCTCCTTCTCGGTGACGAATTTATTGACCCCGACGATGGTCCGCTCATCCCTTTCCACCGCCT
>CAZWAO010000106.1:0-8720 GCA_964631815.1 uncultured Ignavibacteria bacterium
GGTTGACCTGGCTGTATACGGCGCTCCCGCCGCAGATTTCACCGGATGAGATGATATCCAGAACGATCTCCTTGCCCGAAGAAGATCCCTTGGTGATCTTCACCTTTCCCTGCTTGACCACATATAACCGATCCGAAAGATCACCCTCCAAGTAGAGATATTCGCCCTTTTTGAAACGGGCTTCACAAAACTTCCGAGACACTTCCTGGAGGTCGGCCTGAGACAGGCCCCTGAGGAAGGGGACTTTTTTCAGGAGGGTTATCTTCTGGGCGGCTACAGAGGGTTTGTTCACGACGCCTGGTTCCACTTGATATTCTTGAAACGCCAGAAATCAGACAGCGAGCGGCAAGAGGCTCGTCCGTTTACAGAAAGTGGAATTTAGCGTTGCTTGTTCAAATTGTCAATCTCAAATGCTTCTTTGTATGTGGAGACCAAATGCAAATCATACACTTTTTATTTTGACTTGGGTCTTTCACCCTCAAGTAATGATAGTAAGCTGCTTCAAGGTTGATCAATTCACTGTCTGGTGGCTGAATCCATTGGTTGGAGGACGATCCAAAAAAACTCACCCCCTTGTCCTACGGATCTTCGATTCCCCCTCTCTTTCGAAGAGAGGGGGCGTGGGGGTGAGTTCCACGTAGCTGCCTGGTCAACCACGTCAGAGCAATATGTCGTCAGCGTCCGAAATGTATTTGGTCATTGCAAAATGTTTTTTAGTAAAATCATCGACTGAGATTATCAGAATCTGGTTGTCACGCTGAAGATGAAATTCCTGCCCGGTTCCTTCACCGGATTATCCGGGTTGGTGGCATTGTAAGGCTCGGCGTAGGTTTCATCGAAGAGATTGTTGACCGAGAGATTCACTGTCTGCCATTCGAACAACTTCAGGAATGCTTCTAAATTAACTACGGTGAAGCTCTTCGTGGGGAGGTTGTCGCGATATTTTCCTTCCGGGTCCTTCGGAACCCGATCCTGCTTTTGCACCCATCTGGCGCTGGACTCGGCTCCGAATCTTTGGGTTCTGTTTTTCCATCCGAGAGTGAACACGGTCTTCAACGGCGCAACGAAGAAAGGCTGATCCGTGGTAAGGTTCTGCCCGTAGTTGTAAGCAAAGCTGAATGACCCGTAAACCCCTTGACCCAAATCCCCGTTCAGAACTCCTTCCACACCTGAGATTTTCAATTTGGTGATGTTGGTATAATGCCATACGTCTAGGCTCTGAACTGTGTCGCCGGTGGATTCCAGCTCGATATAATCTCTGAAGTTGTTCTGGAAAAGGGTGAGTGAGGCATAGAACTCCTCGAAGTTTAGCTTGGTTCCCACATCCAGATTGTAACTCCTCTCCGGTTCGAGGTCGTAGTTGGGGATCACAAACTCCGAACCCGATGCTTGTCCGGAGAAGTAGGTCTCCACCACGTTAGGCGCTCTGTAACCGCTGGCCAGATTGGCCACCAGATTGACGTTCGGTGATAGGCTGTATACCGCTCCCAATCCGTAATTGAAGGAACCCAGGCTTCGGCTCTCCGAGGGATAGGGTTCGGGTGGATCGAGCCTGGTGTCGACGTAATCCGAGGTCTTCTCGGTTTTGGTGTGGAAGCGATCATACCTGATTCCCAAGGTGAGAACCAATGCATCGACGAGCTGTAATTGATCATTGACGTATACTCCCACCGCATCCAGGTGGTTTTCGGGCACGGTGGAGTTTGTAGTGGTATCGTCGAAGAGCACCGGCCCGCCCGAGATTTCCATCCTGGTATTAGCTTCTCTCGATCCGTCGATCATCTCCCGGTAGTAATCCACTCCCCAGGTTAAGTGCTGTTCCTTGGTCGTCAAAAAGAGGTGTTGGAAGTCCACTCCAAAGGTCTTCACGTCGGTCAATGTCCGGCTGAAGGAGTACAACGTCATGCTTGGTCCTGTTGGAACGGTCATCTCGGAGTCGAACTCCTTGTATACTTTCTGGTAGTAGAGCTTGGCGCTGATCTTGGTGAGATGGGGGGTCAAATTGCTCCCTTCCCATTTGAAGGCGACATTGTCTCTGTTGTGATGCGGAAAGGTGAACTTGGCGGGAAAATCGGGCAAATCCGGCGTGCCCGGATAGCCTATATCTTTGGCCCTGGATCTCTGTAGGTCCAGGGAGAGTCGATGCTTGTCCGTGAGCTGATAGTCCGTGGTCAGATCGAGACTGTTGTCTTCCCCCAGCGCAGAATTAACCACGGTTCCTTGGGGCGACTTGTAGTCGGAGGCTTTCCTTAGATCTCCTCCGGCCAGAAAGCTGAACTTCTTGTAGTTGCCGCCGAACTCAAACCGGCCTTTCTTTTGGTCATCCACCGTGGAATATCTGAGTCGCAGGCTCCCATATGGCTTGAACGTGTCGGCCGCTGAAAGGATTCTGGGTGTTTTGGTGATGATGTTGACCACCCCTCCCAGAGCATCCGATCCATAGAGCACCGATCCGGGGCCATACACCGTTTCCACCCTCTGGACCTGTCCGATGTCCACTAAAGACAGCTCCGCACCGGAGAAGGTCGATTCACGGGTGTTGTTCAGCCTTTCGCCGTCCACTAAGATCAATACCCGGCTTCCGAACATGCCCCGTATCACCGGACGCGTCCGAAAAGGTCCGGCATCGTTGGTCTCAAGCCCGGGCGCATCCCGGAACAGGTCGGGGATGATAGCAGGGGACTGTTCCTGAATCATGGCGGCGGAGAAAACGGTGATGGGCTGCGATACCATAAAGGGCTGCTGTTCGTATCTGTTGGCCGTGACCACGTTTCCCTTCAAAAAGTAAGTCCGGGCATGAGATGAATCCGGGCCGGCCGGACTGCTTTCATCCGCGAATGCCAAAGAAAAATGAGTTAAGGTCAAAGACAGCACGAACAGGGACCCCACTATCAAGCTTCTGGATCTCAACATCACGCATGCTCCTTTCTATGTACCATCCGATCGTCAAGGGCGCGACTCATCACGCTACACCCCATAAAGTCCCGAAAGCATAACTGCGGCTCCATTCACGGAGTATGACGAACGTCATATTTGCGCGGTTTTGTGGGCGATTTGCGCAGAGCAAGACGGACCAGGCGGCAAGAGGTTTTTGTTGACAATGGCGTGCTTATCGGTTATAATTGTGAAAAATTTCTCAAGGTTTTGGAGGTTTGGCATGGACGTGATAGTGTGCATCAAGCAGGTCCCCGATACGGAGACCAAAATCAAGATCAATCCGGAAGGCACCGGCATCGTCACCGAAGGGATCAAATGGGTGATGAATCCCTATGACGAGTATGCGGTGGAGGAAGCCCTGCAGATCAGGGAGAAGATGGGAGGCAAGGTCACGGTGGTGTGCCTGGGGCCGGATCGAGCCACGGACGCCATCCGGACAGCTTTAGCTATGGGCGCCGACGAGGCTGTGCACGCCAACGATCCGGCTTTCGAAGGCTCGGACAGCTTAGCCACGGCCAAGGTTCTTTCCAAGGTGATAGGCTCCATGAAATACGATCTCATCCTCACCGGCAAGCAAGCCGTGGACATGGATGCTTCCCAGGTGTTCGGTTGTCTGGCCGAAACCCTCAACCTGCCTTATGTCTCCGTGGTGGTGGATTTGGAGATATCCTCCGACGGCAAAACGGCCACTGCCAAGAGGGAGACGGAAGGCGGGATGGAGGAGGTCATAGAGATGCCCCTGCCGGCGTTGATAGCTGCCCAGAAGGGACTTAATGAACCGCGTTATGCATCGCTGCCTAACATCATGAAAGCCAAGAAGAAAGAGATCAAGAAGATCGACCTGGCAGCAGCGGGAGTGGAGTCCGGCGAAGTGGGAGAAAGAGGCTCCAAGCTGAAGACCAAGAACTATCGTCTTCCGCCGGAAAGGGAGGCAGGCAAGAAGCTGGAAGGCGAACCGGCGGAAACGGCCGCCCAGCTAGCCAAACTGCTTCGCGAAGAAGCGAAGTTGATCTGATGCTTGAATATTACCGGAATCGATGAAAGGATCGAGCATGTCTAACGACGTATGGATCGTAGCCGAACAGAGGGAAGGCAAACTCAAGAAAGTTTCGTTGGAACTCCTGGGAATAGGGAAGAGGCTGGCGGAGAAAACCGGCGGCTCGCTTGGTGCTCTGCTTCTGGGCCACGAAATCGAAGGCCTAGCAGCCGAGCTCGACGGTTATGGCGCCAGCAAGATATTTCTCTGCGATTCGGAGGTTCTGAAGGATTACTCCAGTGAAGGATACACCAAAGCGATAGTTGATTTGGTAAAAGCGCACCAACCGTCTATACTCCTGGGAGGCGCCACGGCTTTGGGCAAGGACCTCTTCCCGCGCGTGGCAGCGCGGCTGGGGACCGGCTTGGCTTCCGACTGCGTGGGCCTGGAGATCAACGACCAGGGTGTTCTGGTGGCGCAAAGGCCCATCTTTGCGGGCAAGGCAATGGTGGACACGGTGACGCCCGAGGCCAGGCCGCAGATGGCCTGCGTGAGGCCCAACGTTTTGCCTGTGCCGGAGAAGAGCTCCGGCAGCTCCACGATTGAGAAGGTGACGGTGGAGATTGGGCCGCAGGATGTACGAGCTAAGATCAAAGAGATAGTGAGAACCGCAGGGGAGAAGATCGATTTGACCGAAGCATCGGTCATCGTCTCCGGAGGCAGGGGCGTGGCCAGCCAGGAGAACTTCAAGATTATAGAAGAGCTGGCTTCCGCTTTCGGGGAGGGATCGGCAGTGGGAGCCTCGCGCTCGGCAGTCGACGCCGGATTTGCGCCTCATGATCAGCAGGTGGGTCAAACCGGCAAGGTGGTGAACCCCAATCTCTATATCGCCTGCGGAATTTCCGGCTCCATCCAGCACTTGGCCGGCATGCGCACGTCCAAGTATATCGTGGCCATCAACAAGGACCCGGAGGCGCCCATCTTCCAGGTGGCGGATTACGGAATCGTGGACGATCTGTTCAAAGTGGTGCCGCTGCTGACAGAAGAGGTGAAGAAACTCAAAGCACAAGGCTGATAGCCGGAAGGTGGAATTCCATCATGGAAGTAACCAGGCAGATATTTTGGAACGTGGGAACGTGGGCGCGCTGGCCGATTTACGGTCTGGGCCTGATCGTGATCGTCATCTTCGTATTGGGCCTTCTCAAGCGCATCCGACTATGGAAGCTCGGCAAGCCCGAGAACAGGACCGACAGGATCGGCAAGAGGATCGTTTCCTTTCTCCGGTTCGGATTGCTTCACGGCAGAATCCTCAAAGAACCCTTTCCCGGAATCACGCACCTTCTTCTTTTCTGGGGATTCGTTATTCTGCTTCTGGGCACCAGCCTGATCTTCTTCCAGGAGGACATCACCCTTCTGCTTTTCAACTGGACCTTTCTGCATGGCAACTTCTATTTGATCTTCTCTTTCATGCTGGACCTGTTCGGTCTGCTGGCGATCATCGGCGTGATACTGTTAGCTTTCCGTCGATACGTTCTCAGGCCGGAGAGGCTGGACAATAAATCCGAGGATTGGATCGGCCTGGCTTTGATTTTTCTTATACTGGTTACCGGCTTTATCCAGGAAGGCTTGAGGATCGCGGTCACCCGGCCGGATTTCGAGAGGTACTCTTTTGTCGGGTGGCAGATCAGCAAGCTTTTCGGCTCCTCCAGCGCACCTGCGCACGCTGTTTTCTGGTGGGGGCATGCATTTCTGGCCTTTGGTTTCATCGGATACGTGGCCTACTCCCGGCTGCTCCATCTGATCACCTCTCCCTTGAACCAGTTCTTCAGATCGTTCTCTCCTATGGGGGAAGTGATGCCCATCCCGGACATCGAAAATCAGGAGACCTTCGGCGTGGCCAAACTTCAGGATTTCACCTGGAAGCAGCTGTTAGATACCGACGCCTGCACCCGCTGCGGCAGGTGCCAGGATAACTGCCCGGCTTATCTTTCGGGCAAGCCGCTTTCACCCAAGAAGGTGATTCAGGACCTGAAAGACCACCTGACAAGCCAAGCGGAAAATCCGGTGAAGACCGAAGCCGAAGCGGCTGAGGTTCCGCCGATCGCGGGCAACGTAATCTCCGAGGACGAACTTTGGGCATGCACCACCTGCGCTGCCTGCCAACAGGCTTGTCCGGTGTTCATCCAGGTGATCGACAAGGCCGTGGACTTAAGGCGCTATTTAGTATTGATGGAGAGCAAGTTCTCTCCGGAGGTCAAGCTCTTTTTCAAGAACATGGAGACCAACTACAATCCCTGGACCATCGGTTTCTCCACGAGGGGAGATTGGGCGAAGGGTCTCGATGTCCACACGCTCGCGGAGAAAAGCGATGCGGAATATCTTCTCTTCGTGGGATGCGCCGGATCGTTCGACGAGCGCAATAGAAAGGTGGCGCGGAGCCTGGTCAATCTCTTGAACAAAGCGAATGTGTCTTTCGGAATCCTGGGTGCCGAGGAGGTCTGCTGCGGCGAGACCGCCCGCAGAATGGGAAACGAATACCTGGCCCAGATACTGATGCAGCAGAACGTGGAGCTTTTCAAAAACTATGGGGTTAAGAAAATAGTCACCATTTGTCCGCACTGCTTCAATACCTTCAAGAACGAGTATCATCAGTTCGGCGGCGAGTACCAGGTTTTGCATCACACTCAATTGCTGTTGGAGCTGATCCGAAGCGGCAGGCTCCGGTCCAAGGGCAGCGAGGAGATGACGCTGACCTACCATGATTCCTGCTATCTGGGCAGACATAACGAAATCTTCGATGCGCCGCGAGAGGTGGCCCAAAGCCTGGGCAAAGTCAAGCTGGTGGAGATGGAGAGAAACCGGGAGAAGAGCTTCTGCTGCGGCGCGGGCGGCGGCAGGATGTGGATGGAGGAGACCATCGGCACCCGCATCAGCCATATGCGAGTGGATCAAGCCGCTTCCACAGGCGCGCCGCTGGTAGCCACCGCCTGCCCATACTGCCTGACCATGTTCGAGGACGGTTTCAAGGAAAAGGGGATGGAGAATCTCATGTCCGCCTATGACCTGGCCGAGCTTCTGGAGAGGGCAGTGCAGGATTAGAGAAGGGGTCAGTCGTATCCGCGCCGGGAAGTGCGCAGGCATTGTGCTTCCCGACTCCACATCGATCTTCAACCGAAGAATCCGCGCTCGGTCGTCAATTCTCTTGACATTCTGGCTGGTTTAAGTATTTTGGCGTAGAGAAGCCCTCCTTTAGTCCCCGCCATTACTCGAATTCGGTCTGAAGAAGATGGCGGAAGTCCAATGAATCGAGGGACAAGGGGGTATTCTATACGACAGTTTTCAGAAAGGACTCGTAGCGAAGATTGCCAACATTTTTGGGAGGTAGCTTTATGCCAGAAGCAGCCAAGATCACCAAGGACATGACCTTCGGAGAAGTACTCAAAAAGTATCCGCAGACGGTCAAGACCTTCTTCGAGTATGGCATGCACTGTTTCGGATGCCATCTTTCCGTGGCCGAGACTATCGAGCAGGGAGCGTTGGCGCACGGCGTGGAAGTGGACAAGCTGGTGGACGATTTGAACAAGCTGGTGGCGGAGACTGCCGAAGAGGCTGAGAAGAAGCCGGCCCAGGAGTAGAATAGAACTGGAAGTGCACTCTGTTCCCCTTTATGAGGAGCATGGGAACGTCCGCCGGATCTTTCCCGCTGACAAGAGCAATCGGGATGGAGAAACCGATGAATAAGCCGGATGAGCCGAACCAAGAGTTGGTCGGCAAAATCCTCAAGTTGAAGCAGGATCGTAACGCGGTCATCCTGGCGCATAACTACCAGATAGGCGAGGTTCAGGATATCGCGGACTTCGTGGGGGACTCGCTGGACTTAAGCCAGAGGGCGGCCGACACCAAAGCGGACGTGATTTTGTTCTGCGGCGTGAACTTCATGGCCGAAACGGCCAAAATCTTAGCGCCCGATAGAACCGTGCTCATGCCCGACAAAAACGCCGGCTGCGCCATGGCCAACATGATCACCCCTCGACAGATTTTGGAGATGAAGAAGAAGCATCCGGGTGCGGTGGTGGTCTGCTACGTCAACACCACCGCCGAGATAAAAGCGGAATCCGATTACTGCTGTACTTCGGCCAACGCGGTCAAGGTGGTGCAGTCCATCCCGGCCGACAAGGAGATTCTCTTCATCCCCGACAAGTACCTGGGCGACTACACCAGCAAGCAGGCCAACCGAAAGATGATCCTGTGGGAGGGCTACTGTCCCACTCACCGGCGCATTCTGGCGGAGGACATACTCAAAAGCAAAGCCCAGCATCCCAAGGCCCAGGTGTTGGTGCATCCCGAATGCACGCCGGACGTGATCGCCATGGCGGATAAGGTGCTTTCCACCTCCGGCATCTGCAAGTATGCCAAAGAATCCGACGTGCAGGAGTTCATCATCGGCACGGAGATCGGCATCCTCCATAGGCTGAAAAAGGAGAATCCCACCAAGACCTTCTATCCCGCCAGCACGCTGGCCGACTGCCCCAATATGAAGCTTACCACCCAGGAGAAAATCCTGTGGTCGTTGGAGGACATGGTTTATCCGGTGGAAATCCCGACCGAGATAGCCCAACGCGCCAGACGTTCTATTGATAGGATGATCCAGATAGTCTGAACCAGTTCTCGCCAGTTCTTTCAATGACAAAGCAAGCAGAGGGAAGCTAAACCGGAAGCCGAATGTCGAGCTTCCGACGGAGACAAGCATGCCCGAACTGCCCGAAGTAGAGACCATAGCCAGGGGATTGCGCAAGGCGATTGTCGG
>CAZWAO010000107.1:0-8719 GCA_964631815.1 uncultured Ignavibacteria bacterium
TTGCCTGTGCGATTCGTTTCGATTCTCGGCGCCCGAGGATTCGGCCCAGGCCGTTTTAGACAACCGGGCAGAGCTTTTTGCCGATTGGGACAGAGAGGTGGAACTCCGGGTGGCCAGCCAGATCTTCAACCTGCTTCAAAGCCGGTCGGATTCGATCAGCCTGGAGCTCAGATTCGACCCCGAGCCTCCCGTGCCGGACGAAGTCACCGACAGCACTGCGGTTTTGCTGAGAGACTATGAGCTGGTGATATTCGACCTGCAGGCCGATCCCTGGAGCAGCGATACGGCCGAGGGGACGGCCACCTTTCAGATGCGACAAACGTCTCTGAACTGGTGGTGTATTTACTTCTGGCAAGACATGCCCAAGAAACCAGGGGATTACGACTGGGGCGATTTCAAGGCCCAGTTCAGATAATGGTCACCGCTTTGTGGGAAGGACCATGTTGCGGAGAACGTGTATACCGATATTGACCCTTCTGTCGGCGATATGCCTGGCGGGCTGTTTCAATCCCTTTTCCCCGTCGGTCATAGGGCCCAGCACCATAAAACCGATAGCCGCGCAGACCGATCCGGACAGCGTGCTGCACAACTTCAAATACGCCTACGAACACCGGGACAGCCTGGTTTATGAAAACCTGCTGGATGAGGATTTCGCCTTCATATATCGGGATTTGGACAAGCTGGTGGGAACCGAGGTGATGATGGAAATTCCCCGGGACGGCAAAGGCGGCGACCTTTATGTCACCCGGGCCTTGTTCAGAGCGTTCGACGAAATTCGGCTGGAGACTTGGATAGTGAAGCCCGCACCGGACAGCACCGGGGAGGAGACCTGGAAAGCAAGAAAGGTGATCTTCCATCTTTCGCTTCAGGACACGGACGGCGATTACGATTATCTGCGCATGGAGGCCACCGGGTTCGCCGAGTTTTATTTCAAACAATCGGAGGATGACAAACTTTGGAGAATCGTGCGGTGGATCGACAGATCGAGTTGAACCCAAACCATTGATGCCATTCGAGGGAGGAGTAGCATGGCCAAGCTCAGCATAAACGTAGACCACGTGGCCACGATCAGACAAGCCAGAGAGGCAGATGAGCCGGATCCGGTGGCGGCCGCTTTGGCGGCCGAGATGGCCGGGGCGGACGGAATCACCATTCATCTTCGGGGAGACCGGAGGCACATACAGAATCGGGATCTTAAGATTCTCAGGCAGGTGGTAAAAACCTCTTTGAATCTGGAGATGGCCGCCACCGCCGAGATGCTGGAGATAGCGCTGAAAGTGAAGCCGGACATGGTGACCCTGGTGCCGGAGAAGGAGGGTGAGCTGACCACCGAGGGTGGCCTGGACGTGGAGTCCCATTTCGAGCCGATCGGTCAGGCGGTCTCCAAACTGCAGCTGGACGGCCGACTGGTCAGTCTGTTCGTCAATCCGGACGAGGAGAGCATAAAGGCGGCAGCCAGGCTTCGCGCGGATTACGTGGAGCTAAACACCGACACTTACTCCCTGGCAAGAAAATTGGGGGACCAGATCGCACAATTGGAAAGGTTGGAAAGCATGGCCACTTTGGCCCATAGGCTGAACCTGGGAGTGAACATGGGGCACGGTTTGAACTACAGGAACATCTCCAATCTGGTGCAGGTCAAACACGTGCACGAGTTTTCCATCGGACACGCCATCGTTGCCCGGGCGGTTTTGGTGGGCTTCGAGAAGGCGGTTCAGGAGATGCTCTATCTGGTCAAAGGCCTCCGATAGCGGCCGAAGCTTCGGGAGTGAGCCTGTGTATAAAGAGGCGGTAAGGGAGGCTTCTTCTATCTAAAGTGCACCCGAGTCTTTCCGAGTAGAGGGAGAAGTTGGAGGTTAAAACGCTTGCAGGATTTGATCTATCTGCCGCTTCCAGACTTTCCGGGGATTAGAAATACCGATAGCCGGGAGCATTTCCAGCGAAAAATGGATTGACTTTCGGCAAAAACCGGTTTACTTGATAGGGAGATACAAAGTTGAGTATGCAATGGTCCGATCAGAAGGAGTTCTTTCTATGGTAGAATTCGGTGTGGCCAGCAGAACGGATGTGGCCAAGATCACGCTGAAGTCTGCTCCCGACCGTCCCGGCGTGGGCGCGCGGGTTTTCGGAGCTTTGTGGTCCTACGACATCAACGTGGAGTTGGTTTCCTCAACCAGCGGGATAGAGCAGGGACAGGACATAACCCTGGTGGTGGGCAAAGATCACTTGAACCCCGCCATTCTCAAGCTGAACAAGATAAAAGAGGAAATAGAGGCCAAAGATCTGCTGGTGGATCACGACGTGGCCATCATCTCCGTCACCCTCTCGGGAATCGCCAACACGCCTGGCGTGGGCGCCAGGATATTTTCAGCCCTTTCCAAGGCCGAGATCAACGTGGAAGCGGTATGCAGCTCCACCAACGCCGTCTCCTGCGTGGTGCGAGAGAAAGACGTCCAGAGGGCGGAAGAGGCCCTGCGGCGGGAACTCGCCGGTTAAACTCGTTCGTTGGCTTTGGGCCTGCCGGAGATGAAACTCTTCGGCATGCCGAGTGACCTTCGGGTTTTTTACAGGAACCCAAATTTCTTCTGCAACTCCTTTCTTACCATCTCCGGAACGAAGGCCCCAATATCACCGTTGAAGCGGGCGATGTCCTTGATCAGATTGGAGCTCAAGTAGGTATACTTCTCCGAGGGCATGAGAAATACGGTCTCGGTCTGAGGGGCCAGCCTCCTGTTCATCAGGGCCATCTGGAATTCGAACTCGAAGTCCGACACCGCCCTTACCCCCCGGATGATGGCGCAGGCCTGCCGTTCGTTCACCAGATCGGCCAACAGGCCCGAGAAGAGAATAATCTCCACCTCCTTTAGATCTTTCACGGTCGAACGAACCATTTCCAGCCGCTGCTCGCCGGTGAAAAGAGGTCGTTTGTCGGGGTTGTCGGCGATGGCTATCACCATCCGGTCGAACAGACACAGTCCTCGACGGATCAGGTCCAGGTGGCCGTTGGTTACCGGATCGAAACTTCCCGGATATATGGAGACTCTCATAGGCTCTCCTTGCAATTGTGAGGATCAACCGGATGCTTGATGTCTAAGGTAGTTTTCCCTTCATCAGAAACGATACGACTGTATCTCCGAATCTACTCTGCTTAAGAATGGACAGCTCCGAGGAGCAGTCGAAGGTTTCCTTCTTGTGATGCTCCAACACCAAAATTCCTCCCTCCCGAAGAATCCGGGATCGGACGACGGAATCGACTATCCGTTTAACGAATCCCTTGCCGTAAGGTGGATCTGCGAAGATCAGGTCGAAGGTATCCTCCAGCCGCTTGACGGCCCTCAACCCGTCGAGCTTGATAACCTTTGAGCAGTCCCTCAGGTTCAGCTTCTCCAGATTGTTTTTCAACAGGCTTATACTCCGGGGGGAGGAATCGACGAAGCTGACCCATCCGGCGCCTCGCGACAAGGCCTCCAAACCCAAGCCACCGGCACCGGCAAACAGATCCAATATCCTCTTTCCCTCCACCTCCTCGCGCAGCACGTTGAAGATGGACTCGCGGACCCTGTCGGAGGTGGGTCTTATCCTGGCGCCTTTGCCCGCACTGATGCGCCGGCCTTTTTGCCGTCCGGAGATAATCCTCATCTGGCGGTCTCCCCGGTGTCTGAGCTTACGGATATATAATCCTTGATCCGCTGGAAGGTTTTGGCTCCGATGCCCTGGACCTGGACGATGTCTTCGATCCTGGCAAAAGGTCCGTTGGATTCCCTGTACTCGACCAGCCGCCGGCTCAAGGCCGGACCCAAGCCCGGCAGAAGCTCAAGGTCCTCGGCAGCAGCCCGGTTTATGTCGATCAAGGTTTTTTCGCTTCCGGCTTGGTCTGAAACGTCGCCGGTCTCCCGCACGGCCTCCGACTCCATCCTTTGGAGCACCAGCTGGGGAGCAAATCGGGGGTGGCTCCTTTTGTACAGAGTTATTCCGCTTCCCACGATCAATGCCGCCAGCAGAAAAATAAGAGCTTTGGTTTCCTGAGGAGTGAAGGTGAAAAACTGCATTCTGGCTCCGCTCCCAAATTCAATCTCCGGCAGACCCCCAAGTCCGATATGGCATCCCGGCAGGCGGGCCGGCCGTCGATCCGGATTCTCGGCAGCGCCTCGCCTGAAGACCGGCAGGAGTCTCCCTGCAGCAAACGGATTTCGCCCGCTTCAACCACCGTGATATAGGATTTGCACCAGCACGTCTCCTATTTTCTGCAGGCTTTCCGGGCTGCACTTGTCCGGCGTATCCTCCATAGTATGCCAGTAAGGATAGTCCAAGTCTATCAGGTCCACGGCCGGAATTCCCGCATCCTGCAGAGGTACGTGATCGTCATATATGAAGTACCCGACCGAATCAACGAAGCAGGAAAGGCCCAGAGCCTTGGCCGCAGACCAGATCAGGTCGACGTATTCCGGCGCATTGCCGCAGGAGTAGCCTTCTTTGTATAATCGCAGATCCTTGTCTCCGATCATGTCCACCACGATGGCAAGCTTTGGCCGGTAGTCTCCCATGTGGTCGGCGAAATAAATCGAGCCCAGGCAGAACCCCACCAGGTCCTCCTCCCGTCCCGAATCCTCGCCGTCGAAGAACACCAGGTCCACTCCCCAGGCCGGGCTGCGCTGAGAGATGACCCGGGCTATCTCCAGAAGCACGGCCACCCCGGAGGCGCCGTCATTTGCTCCGGGTATCGGCTCCTTCCGCAGGTCCGGGTTGGGATCGTGGTCTGCAATGGGGCGGGTGTCCCAATGTGCCCCCAACAGGAGCCTTCTGTTGTTCTCGGGATAAAAGGAGGCGATTATGTTGGTGAGATTCAACGCTCCCCCACCTAGCGGGTCGGTGTCAACGAAATCCTGAGTGTTCACGAAGTGGGTGTATTGGGACAGGTGATCCAGCAGGTACCGCCGCAATTGGGCGTGACCTGGCGAATTGGGCGGACGCGGGCCGAAGTCGCACTGTTGCTTGAGAATTTGGTAAGCCCTCTGGCCGTCGAATCTGGGAGGGGGAGAGGTTCGGCACCCGAAAAGGGAGGCGAGCAACAAACCCAAGCATAACCTGCCTATCGGTCCCCAACCCCGGCCGATTTTGGCGGAAATCGATCGGCGTATACACAGATGTTTCACCGCCGTAACATAACTTCCGAAAAGCAGCTTGGCAAGGTTATAATAGTGTGGCGACCTGGGTTTTTTCCGGCGTTACGGAAATGCGAGATTGGGTGATCCGCAACACAGCTCCGGCTGGTGGTTTTCCTTCGAACAGAGATGGTCCGGCTTTAGAAGTTGATCTGAATCCAGATTCCCAGCTCCCGGGTATGGGTCTTCTTCCTGGTCTTCTTGTCATTGGTATCCGCCCACCTGGCCTGGAAGCCACCCGTTACCTGGGAGGAAAAATTGTAGCTGGCGGAAGTGGTGACGGTAAGTCGATTGTTGTCTGCGGTTACGTTGAATCCTTTGCCCCCCACGGAACTCTCCGTCCTCCCGGAAGCCATGGTAATGCCCAAAGACAGCCCCAGAGTGCTTTTGAACCGTAGCTTTCTGAGGAAGGGTATCTTGATGCCGCCCGGCGCGCTGAAGGAGTAATTGTTGGTTACGTTTATGGAATTATCGTAAGTCTTGGTGATCGATCGGTTGCCGGCATAGACCTTCAGATTCTCATCGATGGTGGTCTTCTTGTCGATTTTGACCGAAGTCCTCACGCCGTTTTTCCAGGTAACCGACACCGAGGCTAAAGGAGAGAAGTTCTTGGAGGTTTTCCGGGAGATATTCTCGCCCGTTTTCTCGTTTCGCTGCTCATCCACCTGTCTGAAATAGGCCACGTTACAGGCAAAAGCAGTGAAAAATCTCTTCACCATCCCCAGATTGCCCAGCTGGCTCAGACTGAAGCCCACGTCCGGAAAACGAGTGGATAGGGTTTTTGTGTTGTCGGTGGCGGTTATGGTCTGACCCACGTTTCGGGCATAATTTAAGTCGAAGTGGGTGGCCAGAAGCAAAAACCCGCTTCTGGCGGTGTATCCCTGGTTGATGGTTTCCCGATCCGTGGACTGGTCCAGGCCCTGGCGTTCAACCCGGGGATTACCCGAGAAGCCCAGTCTATACGCCCAGGCGGGCCGGGCCAAAAGGCCGCTTTTGCTGAAGGTCTGGCCCCTCCGCCAGGAGATGCCCACCGGATCGAATCGGTTGGTGAAAGCCCTCAGGAAATTGAGCGGGTTGAGCAGAGAAGCTTTCTTCTTTTCGTCTTTGGGGGCAACGGGTCCTCCCAGTATCTTCTTCCAGTCCAGCGTGAAACTGGCTCTTTTGTCGTTATTGTTGGTGACCTTGCGGGTGCCCCCGACATTGTACTGGTCCAGCTTGTCCGCGTTCTCATCGTACTTCGACTCGAAGGCGAAGTCCGCGCTAAGAAACGACAGCCAGCGCGGTGTATATTTGGCGGTGAAGCTCTCGCCGAAGTTGGTTTCTATTCCCAGCTTGGCTTTTTTGGGATTCAGCGAGTATATGATGGTCTTCGGGTCCTGCAGGTCCCTGCCGGTTCGCATGTTGTAAGTCAAGGGAATGGCCTTAACCGGGCTGGCTGTGGCGCTTAAGTTCCCGTTGAACGTTCGGGTATAGGTGTCGAAAACCGTTCCCACCCGGTCCACGGTATGGCTCTGGGTTCGGCTCAGACTTCCGTTCACCGAGAGACTGGTGGGCAAAAGGGAAAAGCCCAATTGGGTGAAGCTGCTTGGTAGGAGAGCTCCTTTGAGCCAGCCAAAAGGCTTGAAATTCAGACCTCTGGCCAACGGGAAGTTGTATCCACCGCTAATCGCCGCGCTCGAGCTCCTCTGCACCGGATTCAGCAGGCTGGTGCTCCGACTGGTGCTGTAATTGATGCTGTGGCTCATTCTCCGGAGGGTGGCTCCCACCAACCAGTTTTCGGTGGGATAGTTGAATTGCGGCGTGAAGGTGATGCTCTGGGTAATGTTCTCTTGTTTCTCCCTATCCCGAAGATCCTTGGGCAACACTATGTCGGAGCCCGCCTTCCACTTGGGCAGGCTTAAGGTTCGGTTGTAGCTGTAACTGAAAGGAAGAGAATATCCCAGCGAGACCGGAAGCAAGCGATGGATCTGAACGGCGCTTAAGCTGAATCGGTAACTGCTGTTGGAGGTGGTATTTTCCTCCTTCTGGTCCAGACTGCGAAATTGGCTATCCTTCATGTTGAAGTTGAAACTGGCCGTAGCCAGATCCGCAAACTTGGCGGTGATATCCACGCTGCCGGCCATTCCGCTCTGTTTCCGGATGCCGGTCACCTGCAGCTCGTCCGCCCATACCTCGCCCGATGCAGATTGCCCTCCGGCATTGACCACCCCCATGGAGAACCATCTTACCCGGTTGAGCGCCGGACTGCCCTTCACCCGGTATGGCCCTTCGGTTACGTCCAAGCGTCCATCCACCAGCTTGCTGGAGTCCTCCATGGCGTAAGCCTTCAGGCCGGTGATGGCATCGAAGTCCATGGTTACCTTATTTCGCTCGTCCCAGCCCGGATAGATTATGCTGTGGTACTCGTAGAAGTTGGAGGAATCGGTTCCCAGTCGGAAGTAAAACTGTATATCCGACTGAAGGGAGCCATCCTCGGGACCATGCACATACATCTCCAGGTAACGATAATTGGTGTAGTTTTCGGTGCTGGAGAGTATGCGGTAGATCACGCCTTGATGATTGAGCTTGAGGTTGTCGAATTTGAGCACCAGGGACTGCTCTTTTTCCCTGACGTTGGTCTGGCGGTTCAAAGTTCCCGCGATCCCCGGCGGGGGATAATAGTCCGGGTCTTCATGGGTGTTCTTCACGAAGACGTCGAACTCCTCATCCGGTACGGTTCCCACCGGAATGGGCGTCTGGCGGCCGGTGACGCTGGAGACGCCCTGGTTCTGCCATCGATTTCCCACCAACTGAAGTGATGCGACTTTGATGGTGCACTCGTCATCCGAGGTGGCCCACAATCGGGAGAATCGTATGTTGGTCCAATCCGGCTCCCCCACCTTGGCGTAGTTGGCCGGGTCGGCCAAGGGGATGCGATACAGCTTCCAGCCTTTGTCGTTCTCCGTAGCCAGATACTTGCTCTGGCTTAGATCCACGGTGAATTCGAAGTACTTGTCCGTCAGATCCAGCACGCTGTTGGAATTTATGTCTTCGGTGTCCGGCCTTCTGCCCCGGTCCGGGTCTTCCCGGTTTCCCTGGGTGCCGTTTATGTGAGAATAATCATACCGATTGTCGTAGTTCCAATCGTCGCCGGAGGCATCCTCGCAAGTGGGACAGTTCCAGAAGGTTCTTTCCTGATCGTTGTTCAGGGTATCCAGCCCCAGGTCTTCGTCGTCATCCAATATCCCGTCCCTTTGGCCGTTTCGCGGTTTGTCCTCCGTATCCAGGATCCGGTCGCCGTTTAAATCCTCGGAAATCTCTCCCAGGTCGATGTGCAGGATTCCCTGGCTTCCCTGCACCCACAGCTCCAAAAACTTGGTCCGGGTCTGGTCATAGGCTCCGGGATATAGCGCCCTCTGGATGCCGTTCCAATTCCGCTCCTTGGCCAGCGAGTCGAACTCTGCGTTGGAAGGCCGTTCCGGCTTGGCGGGGAAGAACTGGAGTTGGAGGATGTTGGTCCTCTCCTCGTTTCTCTCCGTTTCCTTGTTGGGCCAGACGTCGGACACCAGCACCTGATC
>CAZWAO010000108.1:0-8706 GCA_964631815.1 uncultured Ignavibacteria bacterium
CCGAGTACCTTCATCCAGAAAATATGAAGAAACCTGGTTGGACAGGAGGAGATGCAGAAAGAGGGAAATGGTTCTTCAAAGCATTGAAAGATGGAGGAACGACTCTCAAGATCAATACTCTATTCCGATTTGAAGTGGAGAGTTCATGTACGATCACTATAATTGTCGAATCGTGATCACTTGATTGCCCAAACAAATGAGTACTCAGCACGATACAATAATTCCTCATTCTTTTGAAAAGCCACTCTTATATCTTCAAGACCTTGTTCATAGTCCTCTTGGCTAATTTTATGAAGCATGGAAAAACCACGCTTCTCAATGGTTTCAAGATATTCTGGACCAAGACGAACAGGTTTGTAAGTATACTTCTTTGGTCTGACAGTGCGGAATCCAGTTTCTTTCAGCTGTTCTACAATCACATCAATATCGGGATACCTTTCTTTATCTACCGTGGCGGTTCCAGGAAAGAAGCGAGAAGTCATACGGTTGTCAATCTGTTTGTGACTTTGGGTAACTATACAGAGTGACCCAGAAGTCCGTAGAACTCTATGAATCTCCTTAAGGGTCTCAGGGATATCAGGAAGGTGATGGAGAACTTCTGTCATATAGACAAAATCGAAGGAATCGGTTGTAAAAGGAATATCATCTGCAGGTGCTTGAACAAGCGGAATTTCAGATTTCTTTTCATATGCTTTCTGGAGCATTCCAAATGAAATATCAAGTCCAACAATTCGTACATTGATTGAAGAGGACAGAAGGATTGTATTATTTCCAGTCCCACATCCTACATCCAAGACTAGAGAATTCTCAGTTAGAGTGACCTCTTCAAGAAGTTCGGTAACCATCTCAGGATTACCTTCACGTACCATATCATATACCTTAGAGATCTTATCGTAGTCTATGGTTTTCCTAAACATCTCAGTCGAGAGAATGGCAGCATTACTATGTAAAAACTGTTGAGAATAAAGAGGGAAGGGATGACCAGACAGTCATCCCAGTTTGGAAATCAGGTTTGTATCGATTCCTCGAAAAAACTTCTATGAACAGCTTGAATTGCTGTATCCATATCATCTAGTTGTACAATGAAATAGTATGCAACATCAGATGCACCCGCGGAGAACATCTCAATATTGACTCCACACTCTGCCACTGCAGAGAACGCTTGTGCTGCAAGACCTTTGGCTCTCAGTACACCTTCACCGACCACCGCAACAAGTGCAACATCATTACTCACATCAATTCGTTCAATGACTCCACCGATAAGTGGAGTGAGGGTTTCTCTGCTCTTTAAAAGATCGTTAGAATCGATGAGGAGGTTGATACAGGTCTGTGATGTTATGACTGAGTAGATGTTGATATTTTTCTCAGACATCCGTCGACCAATCTCTCCAATAATACCTGATTTGTATCCAACTCCAGCACCGTGAACTTTCAAGACTGCAATATCATTAGTAAAGGTCACACTCTTGATGACATTCTTCGTTGCTATGCCTTGTGGTTGTATTAGTGTGCAAAATCCTTGAGGAAAACGAATATTCCGGATTCGTATCTCTATACTTGATCCCCGAAGTGGTTCTACGGTTCTTGGATGCAATATCTTTGCACCGAAGTAGGACAACTCAGCAGCTTCATCATATGAGAGGAGAGTTATTGGAACCGCACTCTCTACAATCTTCGGATCTGCAGTCATGAATCCAGTAACATCTTTCCAAATGTCAAGAGTTGCGGCATCCAAGCAGTATGCAATGATTGCTGCGCTGTAGTCTGATCCATTTCGACCAAAGGAGGTGGGTTGTCCCGATTCATTGCAACCAAAGAATCCTGTTACAACTGGTATGACATTCTCTTGGATAAGAGGAAAAATTCGTTTCTGGAGATTCTCCTTTGCGACAGGAATATCGACCGTTGCATTTTCAAAGGTGCAGTCGGTCAGGAGACCGATGCTATCAGAGTCCAAAGGTTCAGCCTGAATTCCTTGGTCTCTCAGAACACCAGAAAGAATTACTGCAGATAGACGTTCACCTTGACTCAGAATCAATGCCCAAACTGAGTCAGTCACTTCTCCAATATACGCAACGCCATAGAGCAGGCGTTCAAGCTTCTTGATCTTTTCCTCTATCGTGCTTCTGATTGCATCCCTGATAGATGGATCAGATATTGCATGTTCTAGAATTTCAAGATGCTTCGTCTGAAAGTTTGCAATTGATAGTGGAATACTTCCTTCCGAGTTTAACGCAAACTTAGTGCTGTTGTGGAGAAGGTCAGTCACACCAAAAATAGCAGATACAACAATGATCGTAGGTTCTGCCTGTGTTTCCTGCATGATTCTTGCTACACTGATGAAATCCTCTGGAGTTCGAAGACACCCTCCACCAAATTTTGCCACTCTCACCCAAGCACCCCCTTTACCATTGAAAATTCAGCATTTAGCACAGATGCACCAGCAGCACCACGAATTGTATTATGGACCAAGAGAATCATGTTCAATCGAGACCTCTGTCTTCGAATCCGACCGATCTTAACAGCCATCCCGAGGTCTCCTTTCTTGAGGGAGAGGTCTCTCTTTGGCTGTGGTCGGTCAGGTTCATCCAGAACAACAATCGGGTGTACAGGAGCTGTAGGTAGATTCAGTGACTGCGGTTCTCCAGAGAAATTGTTCATTATGCTTCTGATATCATCTATCTCCACAGATTCTTCCAAATCAACCACTATACTCTCAAGATGCCCATCATAAACTGGAACTCTTATACAACTAGCATTCACATCAAATACTGCGGGTTTCACCTTTCCATCATCGAGGTTTCCGAGAATCTCCTTGGTCTCTGTCACCATCTTCTCTTCTTCATTGAAGATGAAGGGAATGACATTTCCAAGAATGTCTACCGAGGAAATCCCATTTCGACCAGCACCAGACACTGCTTGGTAGGTTGAAACGATAACAGAATTGATGCCAAATTTTTGCAGAGGCTTTAATCCGAACACGAGTCCTGATGTAGAGCAGTTGGAGTTAGTTACAATGAATCCATCACCATAGTCCTGTGTTTTCACCAGCTCAAGATGATCAGGATTAATCTCAGGGATCAAAATCGGGACATCATCATCCATACGATGGGCACTTGCGTTGGAAAAGACTGGAAGTCCTCCCTGTGCAAGCTCGGACTCGATATCAAATGCAATGCTGCTGGGGAGCGCACTGAAGACAAGGTCGATATCCTGTTTCAGTATGTCCTGAGACTCGGTAGCAATGATAAGCTTCTGTCCTACTGATTCTGGAATTGAATCAGAAACAATCCAGTCGGTGGCAGCTCTGTATTCCTTACCCTGTGATTGCTGTGAGGCAGTTACTGCGCTTACCTCGAAGTAGGGATGATTCTCAAGGATTCGAATGAAGTGCTGCCCAATCATCCCAGTTGCACCCAGAACGCAAGCGCGAAGTTTACTCAAGAACCATCCCCCCTTTAGAAATTAGGTCATAATCGACCTTTGCTCTGACAATCTGAGGTAACTGCCCACAGGTCCCAATCATATCCTCTATGGTGACCATTGCGCCTGTAATGCTGGCACTCAAGATACTGCTAAGTGATGATTCGATTATACCTTGGTCTTTGAATGGGATTGAATTTCCAAGAGCAGTTGCAGCTGCATCTGCTAGGGGCACGTCCTCAGAATAGACGATTGAGGCATCAGTATCACCGTAGCTCAGAGAAGGTCCCACTCTTCCTGAGGAGGTGCAGAGACCCAGTAGTTTCCTCGTCTGTGAAATCTTGAATCCGAAATCGTCCGGCCCACGCGAACCAGTGTAGATTCCTACAACTATTGGATGGTCAAGATACATCGCAATATCTCCACCATTGTCAAAGATGACATGTTGTGCACCAGCTGATACTAATCGTTCAACAACATATTCAGCAATTGCACCAGCAACAGAGGCCATTGGACCGACTCCCGCTCTTCTACTCGCCTCAGCCATCCTCTGAATTATTTGCGGGACATCCTGTTCCACCTCAACGGGAGAATGGCTTGTTCCGAATCGAGGGTGTATTTCTATGTAACTCTCAATCTGATCGCGAGCGTCAAAAACTGCTTTCTCAGTCAATTGTATGTACTCAGCGTCAACAACCACTGTAGCTATGGTCTCACCAATTTGGAGATGATGTCGTTCCATATTGTATCACCTCAGCTCCTTACAGTTATAGCTCTCTGCGGACAGATATCACGACATTTACCACATTCAACACAAAGACTCGGATCATCAGTCACTGCCCAGTTTGCATCTTGTTGAAAAACGTCTGCTGCGCAATATGGTATACAGAGACCACAATCTACACATAGGTCAGTATTTCTATGCATGAACTGATCTGACACTGCAGCCACAATAGTAGTTGAACTTGTATTCTTTCTAGGTCTCAGAGGATATGCAGTACCTTTCGAAGCGAGAGGAGTGACTGCGTCAGTTAAGAAAAATTCCTTCTTTACGATCAAATTCTTCAGACAAATTGCGATGTCCTGAGCAACTTTGAAACTGGATAGGGGTGAGGTTCGAACCTCTCGCCCATTGACCTCAATAATTCCTGACTTGAGTTCCTCATAATTTACAGACGCAAGTGCAGGTCGATCTCGTGAAGGAACTGAGTAATCATAAACACTCGTGGTGATATCTGCATCAGAAACCCCAGTACTCTTCGCTACATCACTATTGATTATCGGGATTGGAACACCTACACCAACATACAAAGTAGAACCATACCCAGTCATCGTCGCCCCTCGGATGAAGGACGAATTCATCTTCTTGAGGTCTCCCTGAACCATAAGTGTGCCAAATCCGCCAGAGGGATTATGCTGGGTACCACTCCCAATCACATAACCTTCACCACCGCCAAGTAGAATTCGTGTTCCAATACCAATGGTTCGAAACTTGGGGTCATTCACTATAGGAGAGAGTTCACCAGCACCAGAGTAAGTAGCATTTTCGAGTCCAGGTAGTAATTTCCCCATGTACGTATGGAGTGACCTCTTCGATGTGTTTGTCGCTACTCCATAGCGCTCGTAGCAATTACGAGGATTGGACATGACGGCCTGATTTAGATCCTCAAGCTCAATCTCTACCGATAATTCTCGATTTGGATAACAATCAGTAGGTGTCCCCTCTGCTCGGAGATTGACAGCCTTCCCACGGATCAAGTCCTCAATAACATGACCTCCGCCATATTCGATTCCACGTGAGGTGGATGGTTGAGTAGCTCCAAGGTACGCATCCACAGCGGCGACAGCAGAATAAGCCGCCACATCATTCAGCCAGACCTTGGACATTTTTATAGGAGGTTCTGCATGTCCAAAATTCATCCACACCCCAGAGGAGCACATCGCTCCGAACGTGCCTGTTGTGACCACATCCACCTCATGCATAGCATCTTCAGGACCCATCTCAGCAACGATCTGTGTCATCTGGGTAGCAGTTACCACGCATACGCTACCGTTTCTAATTTTCTCATTAATTTCCTGAATTGATTTTTCGTCAGTTGTCATTTTCTAACCTCCTCACAGACAAAAAGAGTGCACATAATTCAGAGAAGTAGGCATTTGCAGAATCAACTAATTTGACTTGGGTAGTTATCAAAATTCGGCCAGCATGTGTATAGGTGCAGCCATTGACAGAACGATTTCAGTCAACACTATCTGCAGTGCAAAACTCCCTTGATATTGTATACACACTAGTTCATCTGGCGAGCTTTCTCGCATTATTGTAGTATATAGGCATTTTCAGAAGTTTCATAGTATGAGAATTCTTCTATGACGAAAAAGCAATAGGTACTATTTCATCTGATAATTACAGGAGCGAACATCTATGAATATGGACCACATTCGTCATCAGTATGGATACCACCATAAACTCAATCGGACATTCTGGGATTACTGCGTGGAGAACCTGACTTGGGAGCAAGTCCTAGAGGAAAACGGTATCTCTGTGAATACGATTCGAAACCAGTTTGTTCACCTTATGGATGTCGAAGAGAGGTGGTTCAATGGATTCAAAGGGGCTCCAAATCCTGGTTCTGTCGACCCTGCCCTATTTGACAGTCTTGATAAAATTAGAGAGAAGTGGGATAATGTTGAAGCAGAGATGAAAAGTACTCTGGATGGATTCACTGATGAAGACCTAGAGAAGACCTATCACCAGGACATTATGATATGGCATGTTCTGGCGCACGTTGTAAATCATGGTACAGCCCATAGAGCTCAGATTGGAGCGATGTTGAGAAGACTGGGACTTAAACCACCTCCTCAGGACTACATCTTCTATGTCATGGGAAGAATCTAATTGTACAATTGTAGCTAGAGTTTTTTTTATCCATCTATCAAGAACTCTGATATTAGGATTTTACCACTTTGAATATACCAGCAGGGGTTGCGGATTTTGCCTCAGAAGCTCCAGCTTCTTTAGCCCATTGGAAGAAGTCTTCCCTCTTGATTGCACCATAGGCCCCCTCATTAAGCAAGATAAACAACTCAATATGTGGATCAAGTATTGGGCAAAAAGCCTCGGTACCAAAGAAGAGCCCACTAGATTTGAGAACTCTCATAATATCATGAGTTGCCTTTTTGGCATCACACCAATGAATGACTTGAGATGTAAAGACCATATCAAAGAATTCGTCTTCGAAAGGTAGATTGTCAGCACTTCCTTGAACAAAGATAGGATGATGTTCCTCAAGATCCTCTATGATCTTTCGATCGATACCAGTCACGCGTGATGTTGAGATGACAAATTCTTCCTTTGCAATCTGCAAGAGATTTTCGTCATATTCCAATGCATAGATCTTTACAGGCGCATCTGACTCGAATGCGCCTTTCTTATAGTAATAACCCCAGATTGCTGCTGTTTCAACTCCATTACCACATCCAATATCAAGGAACTTACCACTTCTCTTTAACGCACCCGAATACCTGAACGCACCTTTTCGAATTTTCTCATACATCTGTAGTTGGAGGGTATCATCCCAGTTGAACGTGTTCATATCATCTGAGAAGGTAGTATAGATTCCTCTCAGCCTATTAGGTACTGCATCTAATGCATCAGCATGTACCTGCACTATTCCTTTATTGAAAACATCAGGGGGATTGACTGGAATCTCGCCTATAGTACCATTGGTACGATAGGTTCCATTTTCTCTAATCAAAATTTCATCTTTAATGAATGCTTCCAGAAACTTCGTTAGATATGGATAGTCTGTATAGCCAAAGTGATTCATGATATCCTCGATAGTCCGTGGAGTCTTCATGAAATCAAACCAACCCTCTTTTCTCATTGCATTGGTATTGATTGCTCGATGATATTCATGCACCTGCTTCACTCGGTCCTTTGAAGTAAGTAACCATATAATTTCCGACCATGCACCAATTGTTGACAACACTTTTTCTTCACTCCTCTCTTTATCCTAGTATTCTCCTTCTATTCACAAAATCAATCAGCTCGAAGACTTCCTCATATCTTGAAGAGAAATCTCCCTCGAGGACATCAACCAACGTGATGTACCCTCGCAATAGTTGACCAAGAATCTCTCCAGCAATTGGGTACCGCTGTGCAGTCCTCTCTACTATACTTGGAATCCGCTCTTCAAAGGGGGTATGCAGAGGTGAGAATAGCATATCCTCATTCATTATCCGCAAGAGCAGAGATGGTGACAAGTTAGGATTCTTTTCGAGAATCCGAAAGATTGCATTTAGCATTCTTCGTCGTGGTATGATGGAATCTTCAGTTTCAGCCACAATTTGTGATGCTATAGAGTCAATCGCACGGGCTAAAGCACCATTTGTGAAACTGACACACAATACTCTGTCATCTGAAATCCAAGCACGAATATCCATGTCAGCAATTCTTGCTTCCATTGGTTGAGGAATCACATCATATACACGTGAAGCCTCTTCAACTCGGTCGATGACAAGTGTAGCTGTTTCTGAAACATTCAGGCGCTTTGGGCAAACAATATCGACAACCCACCGGTCAGTTCTACTGATGAGAAGCGCAAGGGTAACATTGTCTGTCTTATCAATTGTCGGACCCTCTTCATGAAATACCCAATAATTCCTTTCAATGGATGGAGATATCTTGTCAAGAGGTTCAGTGTATGCATCTCTGTGACCTCTGAAAAATCCTGCATGGTCAACAATCACTGTATTGAAGTGGCGCTCATCCTTCGTGTCATGTGCAACACGGTATGTCGTTAATTTCATTCCGAAGAAATCTTCGTGTCCAGACTTTGAGATGTATGCTGAAGAATCTTTTAAATCGAATCTTAGCGGTTCACCACAAACCCTGCACTTGAATTCGGTAATAGTATCTGCTATGGTCATCTATTCTTTTTCTCCTTGTTCACTCGGATACATTTTCAACTAGCCATGCTTGTAGTTCTGGAAACCCCTCACCACTCATACAGCTGACCTGAAAATACATCGAAACCATTGGTTCTGACGCTATGAATCTCGATACAAGTTCTGAATCAATGCAACTCCCCAAGTCACACTTATTTTGTATCAACACAAATCTCAGCGTTTTACCTGGAATTTCTTTGTATTGGGTCTTGATCAAAGCGACCCAATCCTTCAGGTCAAGCAAAGATTGTACATTCTCAGCAGAAAATACCAAGAAGACGAGCTCAACACTCCCCAAAGCAAGACGACTGAAGTCTCGCAATGCATGAATGGGCA
>CAZWAO010000109.1:0-8510 GCA_964631815.1 uncultured Ignavibacteria bacterium
CCTCACTTCAGGGTGAAGTGCACCGGATAGACCACCCATACCGCCACCGGCTGGTTGTTGCTGATGGCCGGCTTGTATTTGATCTTGTACGCACCCTGGATGGCCACATCCTCAAAGCCGGCACTGGATCCCGATGCTTTGAACACTATGGCATCCCGCACAGCACCCTTCTTGTCCACCAGGGCTTTGATCCACACCGTTCCTTCGATCCCGGCCTGCTGAGCCAGGGGCGGGTAGTCGTATGTGACCTCGTTCAAAGGCACCGGAGGCTCGTCATAGGGGGTGAACTGCTCGGGAGGCGGAAGATAGTCCTCCAGCGGGATATCGATGGCTATGGAATCGCCGCCGCCTTCGCCCCCGATGATGCTCTGGGCGCTGAGGTCAGCGATATTGCTCAACTCCTCCTGGGTGGCAATGGTAACCTCCTCCGGAGCCTCCTCGTCGGGAACCGCTTCGGGGATACCGATGGAGGGCGGGACGATTCCCGGAGCCGCCACCGCCACCTGCGGCGCCTGCGTCTGGCTCACCGAAGGAGGGGCCGCCAGCTCGGTGATGGTCTTGATGGTGACCACTCCCACCGCCTCCGGGGGTTTGCTCCCTATCTTGGAAGCCAGCATAAACCCGCCGATCACCAGCAGGTGCAATCCTCCGGCGATGATCACCGCCAGTCCCAGATGCTTCTGATAACTGCGCTTAAGCTCGATGGCTCCGTAGTCCGAGAAGGTTCCCGAAGCCCGAGCCAGGTTTGCGGCTTTGCTCGCCATCATGGGCTGGCACCTCCTTTCACTTCAGCCATCTGCCTTCTGTCATACTCCGAAAAAGGCGACAGGCTGAAACGATAACTGAAATCCGGCCTGGTCTCCTTAATGGTCTTCTCCACGATTTGAATCTCGTCTATCACGTCCACCATTCTGAAGTACCGGGCATCTTTGTCGATCTTCACTAAAGTCACCAGCTTGGGCTGTTTCCGGTTCTCCTCGATCAGAAGGGCCCGAAGCGAGTCGAAGGAGACGTGCTTGGGGGTCTCCCGGGCCAGGTTCCACCACAGGCTCTCGTCCGCGTCGATTCTCAAGGTCAGAAGTCTGGATTCCGCCACCGGAACCGGATTGTCGGTGGGCGGCAGATTCACCTCCATAGCCTGCGGCTGGCTGAAGACCGTGGTGACCATGTAGAAGATCAACAGCAGAAAGGCGATGTCCACCATGGGGGTCATGTCGATTCTGATGCCGATTCGTCTTTTGGGCCTTCGCAGGCCTGTGCCTTTCTTTTGCCCTCGCGGCGTCGCTCCGCCTACGTCAACACCTGCCATTTTTGTTCACTCCCGTGTTATATCTCTTGCTTGGTCTCCGGCTTTTTGGCTTGCTCCTGCTCCATCTGGGTCACCAGACTGAACTTGCTGATCTTGATGTCCTGCAGCGAAGTCATGATGCTGTTCATGGTTCCGTAGCTCACGTCCCTGTCCGCCTTAATCACCAAAAACCAGGAGTAAGCTCCCGGCACCGTTGCTCTGATCTGGGTTATCACCAGCGGAAGGTTGGAGGGCTCGGCCTCCGCGTAATGCCTTACCGCTTCGCTGATCTCCTTTCCCTCTCTGACCACTTTCTCCTTGGTGATGTACTCCACCATGACGCTGTCTTCCTTGGTCACGGTGACGTAGAGCATGTCCGACTCGGGGAGTTTGATCTCGGAATGCGAAGATGGAAGGGTGACGTGCAGCTTTTCCGGAGGCTTAAACGAGGTGGTCGTCATGTAAAAGATGAGCAGAAGAAAAGCAATATCCACCATGGGAGTCATGTCGATCCGGATGCTTACTCTTCTCTTCTTGGCTTTCATGTCTCACGCTCCTTTGTGCTCTTCCCCTCCCGGTTTACTTCTTCTCCACCGCCTCTCGGCTCTTCAATAGCTGAAGCACCTCATAGGAAGCCTCGTCCATAGTGTAATTGAAGGCATCCACCTTGTTCACGAAAAAGTTGTAGGCCACGATGCCCACGATGGCGGAAGTCAAACCGCCCGCGGTATTCACCAAAGCCTCGGATATTCCCACGGCCAACTGCTGGGCGTCGATGATTCCTCCCACCCGGTGTCCGGTAGCTGCAAAGGCGCGGATCATGCCGATGGTGGTGCCCAACAGACCCACCATGGTGGCAATGGAGGCGATGGTGGAAAGGGCGATCAAATTCCTCTCCAAAAGCGGAACCTCCAGGGCGTTGGCCTCCTCGATGGCCCGCTGGGTCTCCGACAAACGCTTTTCCGTGGTCTCGCCGCTGGTCAAAAGCTGCTTGTATCGCTCGATGCCCGAACGCAACACGTTGGCCACCGTACCCCTCTGCTTCTCGCAGGCTCCCAGGGCGCCGTCGAAATCGTCATGCTGAAGCATGGAGTAAACGTTCTTGAAGAACGACTGCACCGAGGCTTTGCCTTTGGCCTTGTTCAGGGTGAACAACCGCTCTATGATAAAGGAAATGCACATGATCAGTAGGGCGATCAACAGTGCCACCAAAGGTCCTCCTTCGTGCAAATAGGGAGGAAGCTGGAACCAGATGAACACTCCGATAGCCAACGAGGCTATCAGCACCAAGGCTATGAAAACCGACTGTTTCATCTAACTTCTCCTTGTTGATTTGAAGTGTTTGCTTGGCAATTCCGTCCGTCAATTCTCAAAAGTCAATCCAAAGAACCAACTGTAAAGCAAAGAAACCAACCAAGGGTTGTCGATCTCTTTGCGGATTTCAACTCAAGCCATCCATACCTCCTTGCTTGTACCGGGATTGATCCTTTCATTTATGTTGGCAAAAGTCCGTCGCCTGAGTCGTCCCTGCGAGTTATACCCGGTTACAGATCACCGATTTTGACGCAATTGATTACCACGCTGGGCAAACTCAGCCACATCCCGTAGCTGGACAGCATGAAGAAGTTCACCACCGTAAACCCGTCCCCGAATCCGTTTATCTTCAACGCGTCGGCGAAGGGCGTGGAAAAGCCGATGGTCGAGATGACGATTAAGGCCACCCACAGGGCCAGGGGTATCAGATTCAATTTCAGCGTCTTCTTCAGGCCGGCTAAATACTTCTCGCTATCGGCCTGCTTCCGGTATAAGCCCACCAGGCTGAGCACGCCACAGGCGAAAGAGGATATTATCACCAGTCCCACCAAGATCACGAAAATGGAAAACAAAGGACCGCCTAGCGCTGCATAACCGAATAGATCTCCCAGCTTGAGGAAATACCCCAGACCGATGACCCGAAAGTTGTAATACTCGCCGGTCAGAGAAAACCACGGGAGGAAGAGGCCCACGGTCATAAGCAGCGAGGCCACGGTCAAGACCACCCGGTCGATCTTGGAGAAAACCACTGCCTGAACCAAGCTGTGCTCGCTCTCTTCTAAGGCCGACCCGACCCCTTTCCGTCTGACCTGAGTCAGGTATCTCTCTTTCTCCTCCTCGCTGTTCCAGAACTTCTTAGGCTTCTTGGGATAGACGTCGAAACCGATGTACTTAAAGCGTATCTCCTCGGTCGCGTCTTCCTTTTCCTTGTTGCTCTGACTTTGGTCTGCCATCAGTGTGTAGCTCCTCTGTTATCCGCTCACCAATAGGCTGCGCCTTTTCTAATACCTCTGCATGTCTATGCGATCCCTTCCGTCCAGGGCGCTTTTGTTCTTGGGATCTATCTCCAGAACCTTCAGATAATACTCGTAGGCCTCATCCAAGTTTTTGGAGAGCTCTAAAGCCTGCGCCAGATTCAGAAGCTGCGACGCATCTCTGGGAAAACAGGCAACCGCTTTCCTGAAGTAAGGAACCGCGGAAGCGGGATCGTTCATACGCATGTAACAGTATCCCACGTTGGTCTGAACCTGACACTTGGACGGCTCCAATTGCAGCACCTTGATATAGTGATCCTTGGCCAACGCGAAGTTGTTCAAGTTCAGGTATACCCGGGCCAGTAGGTCTTGGGCCGATGCGTTATCCGGCTTCAGTGCCACCACCTTCTTAAGCGGTTCCACCGCGTCGCTGTATTTCTCCAGCTTGAGATAGCAGAAAGCCAGGTTCAGATTGGCGCTCACGTTATCCGGGTCGGATTCGATCCTCTTGCGGAAAAAGGGAATGGCTTGTTCATACTCTCCCTGGTCATACAAGGCTCGACCCAGCGTGGAATAGGCCGCGGTCTTGGTGGAATCCAGCTCGATGGCCTTGCTCAGCGAAGCAATGGCGCCCTCCAGCGAGGCCGAATCGCCTATGTCCGCCTGAACCTGTCCCTTGCTCACCCAGAAATCCGCGTCCTCTTGGGTCCATTCGTGACCCTCCTCCACCAATGCCCCCTCATACTGGGAGTAAGCCGCCAGTGCCTCCGGGTATTGTTTGAGGAACTGATAGGATTCACCCAGAGTGAGATAGACATCCGTCTGGTCCGGATTCATGTTCAGCGATTTCTCCAGATACTTGGCCGCCCGCTCCGCCATTCCGTCGCGGGAAAGGGTATCCCCCGGACCTATGGCCAGTGACGGAAGCATCTGGGAAAGATAGTAGTACGAGATCCCCAGGTTCTTATAAGCTACTTCATTATCCTCGCCGAACTTGAGGTACTCCTCATATATCACCCGGGCCTCCGGGTAGTGCTTGTGGTCCAACATGTAGATCTCGCCCAGCCTGAGATAGGCCTCCTCGTTTTCCGGATCCACCCTTATGGCTGTTTTGAAGGCCTCCATGGCATCGTTGAACCTTACCTGTTTGAGGTAGGCCTCCGCCAGGTTGAAATATACTTCGACCATGGTGGAGTCCAACTCCAGGGCGGTTTGGTACTCCTGCATGGCAATCACCAACACGCCCTTTTGGAAGTTGACGTCTCCCAGGTTCTTGTGATATTCGGCGTTCTTCTCATCCATGGAGATGGCCTTGCGGAACGAGAAATCGGCTTCCTTGAGCAAGCCCTTGGCCATCTGAACCAGACCCAACCCGTTATATAGCTCCGGCCTCTGCTTCTTGTCCAGCCCGTCTTCAAACGCCTTCTCCGCTTCGTCCAACATTCCCTTTTGCAGATAGACTTCTCCCTCTCCCTGGTAAGCCTGCCAGTATTTGGACTTAAGCTGCAGCGTTTGGTCGTATTCCTCCAGGGCCTGGTCCAAATCGCCCGACTCGAAGTAGCAACGCCCCAGGAAGTAATGAGCCTTTTCGTCTCTGGGTTTCTCCTGGAGGTACTGCTTGATTAGCTCAATGGCCTGGTCGTAATCGCCGTTCTCGTATGCATCCACTCCGGGCTTCAAATCCGCGCACCAGGTTGTCGGGGGGAAAACCCAAGAGGCTACGATGCCCACCAATAAACAGCTTATCGTCAGAGTCTTTTTCATCCTTTCTTTCCCCGAGCTAAAACGAAACAACTTTCGAAATTAACGGTTTCTCTGTCAAAGTCAAGATTTTTTTATAGCTTACGAAAACTTTTCCGCTGCTCTTTGGACGGCTCGCCCGGGTGTTCCTGTTCTTTTCTCCGGCTCTGGTATCTGGATTTCAGCATCCAAAATCGAACCAGGCTGTAGCCGATCAAAACCCATCCCAGGATGCCTTTGTATGCCGGGCTAATGGTGAATGCTCCCATCAGAATCATAACGCCCAAAACCGCGATGATGACGATCACCCCCAAGCTGAAAGCCATCTCCAACTTGCTGGGCATTCGTCTTTGGTAAGAACTCAGCCTCTCGGGCATTTCGATGATTGACTCACCCTTTCCTTTGCGCGGCGCAACAGGCTCAAGGTAATCAGAGACCTCCTTTTGTCAAGCGAAATTCCGGAGTCTTCTATGGCGACCGCTGCTTAAGGCATCGCCGCGTCGAACCCGGATACGCCGGGCGTTTCGTCCCTCGCACTACTTCGACAACTCAGGTGTTTCCCAAACGATAACTCCACCTGCACCGCTCACCAATAATACAAAAAGCATGCCCGTTTTATTCCCCCATCTAATACGCTCTGCCGTTGTGAATTAGGGAATAGTTATAGGTTCCATCGCCGGGAATGACGGTAGGCTTCGCAAGCTCTTGCGAAAAGGATTCGCCAACTTTGGCGATCCCCGGACTATCATCGAAAGAGTTTGGGAGCGGATTCACGGAGAGATGGCATCCGATGTCGGATCTGGGCTGGGGAGATCATAGCTCCCATATCTCGAATCCTCTTCTCATCAGCTCCTTCATGGCCACCAAATCCTTGACCATGAGCCGGTCCTGGCTCAGCATGGGAATGCACTTCCTGATCCTGCGGAGTATTTGGCCCGTATCCACTCCCGGCTTCAAAGGAGCCCGCAGATCCAACCCCTGGGAGGCAGCCATGAACTCCAGCGCCAGCACGTCCTCCGTGTTGTTCACCACTTCCCTGGTTTTTCGAGCGGCTATGGTACCCATGCTGACGTGATCTTCCTGGTTGTTGGAGGTGGGTATGGAGTCCACCGATGCCGGGTGAGCTAAAGACTTGTTTTCCGAAACCAGCGCTGCGGCCACGATCTGCGCCATCATGAACCCGGAGTTGAGGCCCGGCTCCTTGGTCAGGAAAGAGGGCAGATCCGATGTGGCGGGATTTATCAGGGAAGCGATTCTTCGCTCCGATATGCTGGCCAATTCCGAAACCGCGATGCTCAGGAAATCTAAGGCCAAAGCCACCGGTTCGCCGTGGAAGTTCCCGGCGGAGATCACCTTTTCTTCTTCCGGGAAGATCAGGGGATTGTCGGTGGCTGAGTTCACCTCGATTTCCAGGACCGAGCGGACGTAAGCCAGAGCGTCTCTGACTGCGCCGTGCACCTGAGGCATGCAGCGAAAGCTATAAGGATCCTGCACCTTCGGGCAGGCCTGATGAAACTCCCTTATCTGGCTTTCTCTGGTCAGCTTCAACAGGTTTTCTGCAGAGATTTTCTGGCCCTTGTGTTTTCGGACCTTCTGCACCTGGCGATCGAATGCCGTCGGCGTGCAGAGCGTTGCCTCCAAGCTCATGGCCCCGGCCATGTCCGCCAGCTCGGCCAGCCTTTCAGCTTTGAGCAATGACAAAACCCCAATGGCGGTCATCACGCAAGTTCCGTTGATCAGAGCCAAACCTTCTTTGGAGGATAGCCGCAAAGGTGATATCTCCGCACTCTGCATGCCCTTCTTCCCATCCAGCAGCCTGCCTTCGTAGAACACCCAGCCCGCCCCTATTAGAGGAAGGGTCATGAAGGCCAGAGGCGCCAGATCACCGGATGCGCCCACCGATCCCTTCTCGGGAATCATGGGGTGTACCCGCTTGTTGAGCATCTGCACCAGAGTCTGCACCACCTCCAGCCGTACTCCGGAAAACCCTTTGGCCAGCACGTTGGCCCGCAGGAGCATGATGGCCCGCACCTCCTCCTCGGAGAAAACCGGGCCGACCGAGAGCGCGTGGCTGACGATCAGATTTTCCTGCAGTTTCTCAATGTCCTGGTGATCGATTCGTTCGCGGCACAGGGCGCCGAATCCGGTGTTGATACCGTACACGGTCTCACCGGAGTCCGCTATCTTGTCAACGTATTTCCTGCAGCTTTTGACTTTGGCCGCGGCGGAGGGACTTATCTTGACCTCGGCTTCGTGATAGGCAACCGCCTCCACGTCCTTCAGATTGAGATTCTCACCATCTATTGTCACTGCTTTCATTGGTTCTTTCCTTCTGTAGATAAAAGGAATCCCTATTGTTCGTCACGGACGCCTCGTCTGTGACGTTATTCATGGTAATGGACAAGGCATCGGTTACCAGCGACACACTGCTGGAGTGCACGAGCTTGCTCGTGCGGATTCACCCTTGTTCGTCACGGACGCCTCATCCGTGACGTTGCTCATGGTAAAGGACAAGGTGTCCGTTACCAACAATGTAAACCCGGAGTGCACTAACCTGCTGATGCGACTGGCTTCAAAATCATCGGCAACGACTCAAAATTCTGCGTCAATCGCGAAAGTCCCGCCAAGGCGGGATCTACGACAAGCTTTCGCACTCCCTGAGACCCTTTTCATTGGGGCGAGGGTTGCACGGACCTGTCCCTCTGGGAATCCCCGTCCCAGCGACATCGGAGCTACTTCTGCAAATTGAAGACCACCATCTTCAGATCCGTCATCTCCTCGATGGCGAACTTCAGACCCTCTCTGCCTATTCCCGATTCTTTTACCCCGCCGTACGGCATCTGGTCAGCCCGGTAAGTGGGAACGTCGTTGACTATCACTCCGCCGACTTTGATGCCTTTGATCGCTTGGAATGCATTCTCTATATTAGAGGTAAAGACTCCGGCCTGCAAACCGTAAATGGAATCGTCCGCCATCCTTACCGCGTCGGAGAAATCGTCAAAGGGAACCAGACTGACCACCGGAGCGAAAGTCTCCAGCGCCATGACTTTCATGTCCGGTTTGACGTTGGTCAGAACCGTGGGATGATAGAAGTTCTTTTCTCTTTTTCCTCCCACCAATATCTCGGCTCCGGCTTCTGCCGCCTCGCTGACCCAGCTTTCGGTTCTTTTGGCGTCCTGCTCGGTAATCATGGG
>CAZWAO010000110.1:0-1646 GCA_964631815.1 uncultured Ignavibacteria bacterium
GACCCGCTCATCGCCCTTTCCGCCATGCTCTCCGCCCGTGTCTGGATAGGGTCCTTCCTCTGGGCTGTTTTCGTTCTGGCTCTCACCATCCCTTTAGGAAGATACTTTTGCGGCTGGATTTGTCCCCTGGGAACCAGCCTGGACGTGACCAGTTATGTCTTCAAAAACAGGCCGGGGAGAAGCTTTCGTAAGCTCAGATATTTGAAATACATGATCCTGAGCTTCCTGATAGTAGGCGCAGTTTTCTCGGCGCAACTTTTCTGGATATTCGATCCCATAGCACTCTTCACCCGATCGGTGGAGCTTTCGGTTTGGCCGATTGTCACCCTGATCTCCACGGGGATATTCGGTTTCTTTTTCAAACTCTTGTCGTTTCCCGACTGGCTCAGCGGCATCAACAACTTTTTCTCGTCCACGCTTCTGCCGGATCAGCTCAATTTCTTCCGCATGTCGGGATGGGTGCTTTTGATCTTCGCCGGCATCCTGGCTGTAGAATTTGTGTCGCGCCGATTCTGGTGCAGAAACCTCTGTCCCTTGGGTGGCCTCTTCGCCCTTTTCTCCAAGTTTCAGATTTGGAGAAGAAGAGTAAACTCCGACTGCACCAATTGCGCGGTTTGTCAGAATGTCTGCAAGATGGATGCCATAAAAGACGATTTCCGGCAGACGGATTATGCGGAGTGTATCCAGTGTTATGATTGCGTGCCGGGCTGCGGCCAAGGCGTTACCACCATCAACTTCAAGGGCAAGGTTGAGCCGCACAAGTTCGACATCGGCAGGAGGCGGGTGGCAAGCTCGGTGGCGGCCGGGCTGGTGTCCGTGGGAATCCTGAAGACCAACTTAGTGACCCGCAACCAAACCTATGCCCTGATCCGGCCGCCCGGATCGAGCGAAGAAGGCGAGTTTCTCGATCGATGCATTCGCTGCCACGAATGCGTGAAGGTATGTTCCACCTCCGGTCGATTCCTGCAGCCTGCTTTTCTGGAAGGCGGGCTTGAGGGCCTCTGGACTCCGGTGGGAGTGGCCCGATACGGCTATTGCGAGTTCAACTGCACTATGTGCACCCAGGTTTGCCCGACTGATGCTATTCATCCCCTGGACGTGGAGACCAAGAAGAAATGGGTGATTGGCTTGGCCTACATCGACAGGAGCCGCTGTATTCCCTGGTACAAGAACGAAAACTGCCTGGTGTGTCAGGAGCACTGTCCCACTTCTCCCAAAGCCATCGAGCTGAAAGACGAGAAGGTGTTGCACTTCGACGGATCGGAAAGATTAGTCAAACGCCCCTATATGAAAGAAAATCTCTGCATCGGCTGCGGAATCTGTGAGACCAAATGCCCGGTGGCAGGGAAATCTGCAATAATCGTTACCCCGCAAAACGAACAACGCTGGATTGATTGACCTCACGAACAGGAGTGCGCGAGCTTGTGGGAAATCCCGCATCTGGCGGGGCTCGTGCGAAGTTGAAGTGCCGGACAGGCACATAAGAGACCTGTTTGGTAGGCAACGGAATCGGGTGTTGAATGGAAACAAACTTACCCACAGCAAGCTATGGGCCACCCGCCCTGGTGCTGGGTTGCCACCGCCGCCCCCAGATTCTTCGGCTGCGCCCTGCACCATATGATGCAGGGCTACGCCTCAGAATGACA
>CAZWAO010000110.1:1746-8429 GCA_964631815.1 uncultured Ignavibacteria bacterium
GATTCTTCGGCTGCGCCCTGCACCATATGATGCAGGGCTACGCCTCAGAATGACAGCCAATACCTGTCATGCTGAGCGAAAGCGAAGCATCTGGTTTTTTTAGATTCTTCGGCTACCCAGACGGGCCCGTCCGGGCGCCTCAGAATGACAATGCGCTATGGCTTTACGAGGAAGCTTACGCTTGTCGGATCGGGGGACCTGACAGGCACATAAATCGTCACCCAGTTGGCTGGGTTGTCACCGCCGCCCCCAGATTCTTCGGCTGCGCCCTGCACCATATGATGCAGGGCTGCGCCTCAGAATGACAATGCGCTGTCAGACAGTCTGACGCCCAGACGCCCGTTCAGGCCCCCTACGGGAGCGTCTGCTCGTCCGGGGCTGTCCGTTTGGACGACAGCCAGACCTACGGCTTGACAATCCTTCCGATCAGCTATAGATTAGACCGTTCGAAGAAGTGTTGCGCCGACCAGAATAGGAATCTGCCATGTTTGCCCAAGTGGCATTATCTCTGCCGTTATCCGAGCCATTCACTTACCGAATTCCCTCGCATCTCGAGGGCAAGCTGGATTTGGGCTTCAGGGTCTTGGTTCCCCTTAAGAACCGAATCGTGACCGGATTCGTCGTGGGCCTAACCGCGACCTCAAATGTTACTGGGGTCAAGGAAATCGGTGACCTTCTCGATCCCTATCCTCTCTTCTCCGGCGAGATGCTCGAACTGACCAAGTGGGTGTCAGATTATTACCTGTGCTCCTGGGGCGAAGCTTTGAGGGCGGCGCTTCCGTCCGAACTGATGTTGAAAAGCGAGATGTACGTCAGAAGGAAGGGGGAAGACGAAGGGGCGAAGATGTCGGCAGAGTTGGGAAAGGGAATATCTGCGCGGCAAAAGAAAATCCTGGACGCTCTGGCGGATGGAACCGAAAGGAAGCTCTCCTGGCTTTCCAGAACACTCAATACCAGGGGCCTGTATGCTGATCTGTATGACCTGAGCAAAAAGGGAGAAATCGAAGTCGACGAGCGGCTGGGAAAACCCGGCGTACAGGTTCAGCACGAGAAGACGGTCAGGCTGAAGGATTTCGACGGAAGTACTGAGAGCACCGAGCTTCTTCAATCTGCCATCTCAAGCCTGAAAAAAAGGTTCCCCGGACAAGCCAGATGTCTTGCGATTCTGCTGCAGAATCAGGGCGAGCTTACCTGGAAAGAGCTTACGGGTCAACACAGAACTGGCACGTCTTCCCTGGCTACTCTGGAGAAAAAAGGCTTGGTCGAATTCGGGCAGGCGGAGAAGATAAGGGAGTCCGACTGGGGGCTCGATCTGCCCGAAGCGCAGCCCGTGTCATTGACAACAGAGCAGACGGAGACTCTGAACAAGATCAAAGATGCACTGAGTGAAGGCACATACTCGCCTTTCTTGATCCATGGCGTGACTGGAAGCGGCAAAACTCAAGTTTACATTGAAGCCATCAAGGAAGTTCTACGAAGCGGAAAGCAGGCTCTGGTTCTGGTGCCGGAAATATCGCTGACTCCGCAGATCATATCCAGGTTCAAGGCCAACTTCGGACAGAAGGTGGGGTGTCTCCATTCGCGCATGTCGGCAGGGGAGAGGTTCGACACCTGGAGACGCATCAGGAAGGGCGAGCTTCCCATAGTAGTAGGAGCCAGATCGGCCATATTCTCGCCTTTCGAAAATTTGGGACTGATAGTCGCGGACGAGGAACACGTGGCCTCCTACAAGCAGGACGACCCCGCACCCAGATACAATGCCCGGGACGTGGCGGTGATGAGAGGAAAGCTGAATAATGCCACGGTCATTCTCGGATCGGCCACGCCCAGTTTGGAATCATACTATAATGCTCAGGCGGGAAAGTATACCCTGTGTCAACTGACGGAGCGAGTGGAAAAACAAAGTCTGCCACAGGTGAGGATAGTGGATTTGGGCCAAGAAAGAAGCAAGGGGAGCCGAAATCTGCTGTCCGGCAACCTTCAATCCCTCCTTCGCGAAAGAGTGGACAAGGGCGAACAGGTTCTCTTGTTTCTGAATCGCCGGGGTTTTTCCACGTTCGTCAAATGCGAGGACTGCGGGCACGTGGAGAGGTGTCCGCGCTGCGACATCACCCTGACCTTCCACCGAACCGATTTCTCCTTACGATGCCATTATTGCGACTATCAGAAGAAAGCTCCGGATTCCTGCCCCAGTTGTCACGGTTTCAGGTTCACATACAGAGGTGCGGGTACCCAGAAGATCGAAGACGAGCTTAAGAGGGACTTTCCCAATGCCTCCATGCAGAGGATGGACTTAGACACCACTATGAAGAAGGGGGCGCACCGAAGGCTGCTTACAGATTTCGGCAAGAAGAAATTCGGCATACTGGTGGGCACCCAGATGATCACCAAGGGTCTGGATTTTCCCGACGTTACCTTGGTAGGGGTGATCTCTGCCGATATGGGTCTGGACCTTCCGGATTTTCGCTCGAAGGAACGAACATTTCAACTCTTAACTCAGGTGGCAGGAAGAGCGGGAAGGGGCGATAGGGAAGGAGAGGTGGTGGTTCAGACCTATTATCCTGAGGAGAGAACCGTTAAGCTGGCGGCATCGCACGATTTCGGGGAATTCTACAAGACCGAATTGGAACAACGCAGGGAGCTGGGCTACCCACCTTTCAACCATTTGATCCTGTTTGATTTCTCCGGCCGGACCCTGAAGGCCGTAACCGAGGGAGCCCGCAGATTCGCATCCAGATTAGCGAGAAAGGTCAGGAGCCGGGCAACCAGGGACGTGCAGATTCTGGGACCTGCTCCGGCTCCGCTGCCCAAGATAAAAAATCAGTTCAGATGGCAGCTTCTGATAAAGACAAAGAGCATCATTGCCACAACCCGCCTGATCAGAAATCTCCTGGAGGAAGAGAGAACCTCAAAACAGAAGCCTGGTGTCCGTATAACCGTTGATGTGGACCCGGTGGACATGCTGTGATGACAAAACGGAAACGGGTTGCACTTCACTCCGTTCGAGAGAAGCGCAAAGTACGATGTTTAGGTTCCGATAAGAGTGTATGGGGGTGAAGAAATTTGATAACGGTAGAGGACGTCAAAAAGAACGAAGAGGTGAGGCGGTTCATCCAGAAGTCGGATGAGATTCTGGGAGTCATCGGCTACACCGAGCATGGCGAAAGACATGCCAGCTTAGCCGCCAACATCGCCTTCAACATTCTCACCAGGCTGAAACACCCGGAAAAGAGGGCGCAGCTAGCCGCCATCGCCGCCTACCTGCACGACATAGGGAACGTCATCAACCGGGATTATCACGCCCAAACCGCAGCCATCCTGGCCCGCTCCATCTTATCGGGCATGGGCATGCCTCTGGACGAGATCCTGGAGATAATGGCCGCCATCGGCAACCACGACGAGAAGGACGGCCAGCCGGTGTCGGACATCTGCGCGGCCATCATTCTGGCGGACAAGTCGGACGTGCACAGCTCCCGGGTGCGCACGCTGGAAGCCATCAAGCAGGACATCCACGACCGGGTGAATTATGCGGCCAAAAGCTCATTCCTCAGAGTGGAAGAGGACAAGAAGCTTATCACCCTGGAGATAAAGATCGATACCTCCGTCTCCCAGGTGATGGAGTATTTCGAGATTTTCCTTTCGCGTATGATAGTCTGCCGCCGGGCGGCGGAGTTTCTGGGACTGAAATTCCAGTTGGAGATCAACGGCCAAAGGCTGCTTTAGGATTTCTTTCGATATTGGATATCGCTTCCTTTTGATCCACTTGAAACACCTGCGTTTGCCCTTTCAGAAGGCGAACCCACCGATTGTCGAGGTGCAGATGAAGAAGCTCACTTACAAGGACTCCGGGGTTGATATCTCCGCAGGCGATCGAGCCAAGGAGAAAATCAAGAAGCTGGCCAAGTCGACTTTCAATCCTCGCGTGCTCAAGGGAATCGGAGGTTTCGGCGGGTTCTTCTCGCTTCGGGGTCTGAAATACAAGGACCCGGTTTTCATCTCCAGCGTTGATTCTGTGGGAACCAAGCTGAAAGTGGCTTTCATGATGAAGAAGCACGACACCGTGGGACAGGACATCGTGAACCACTGCGTGAACGACATCCTAGTGCACGGGGCCAAGCCGTTGTTCTTTTTGGACTACATCGGAATCGGCAAGCTTGATCCGAAAGTGGTGGAGCAGATCGTCAAAGGTCTGTCTGTGGCTTGCAGAAAGTCGGGATGTGCGCTGGTGGGCGGCGAGACCGCCGAGCTGCCCCAATTCTACAGCAAGGGAGAGTATGATCTGGTCGGTTGCATCGTGGGTGGGGTGGAGAAAAAGAAGATCATAGACGGCTCGGGGATTCGACCCGGCGATCAGATAATCGGATTGGGATCAGACGGGCTTCATACCAACGGGTATTCCCTGGCGCGCAATGTGCTCTTCCGGAGGGCCGGTTTGAGCGTGAACAGACGGGTTAAGGGCTTGAAGAACACGGTGGGGAAGGAACTGCTGAAGGTGCACCGGTGCTACGCACCATCCGTCCTGCCTCTCTTGGAGAAGTACAAAATCAAAGGAATCGCACACATCACCGGCGGTGGAATCCAGGGCAATCTCAGGCGCGTTCTGCCCGGACACTGCGACGCACATATTCTCACCGATCTGTGGAAGGTCCCACCTATATTTCAGGTCATTCAAAAGCTGGGAAATATCGATACTGATGAGATGTTCAAAGTGTTCAACATGGGAATCGGCTTGATCATGGTGGTGCCAAAAGCTCAAACGGATCAGGTTTTGAAGCAGCTTTCGTCCGCCGGAGAAACTCCCTATTGGATCGGCTCGGTGACCCAGGGCCGCGGTCAAGTGATGCTGCACAGCGCGTGAGCGCTGAGTTACACACACGCGCCTTTGACTATACATCCTCCACAGGTCTTTAGTACCCGGGTTAGCTGGGGTGAGAGCCAGAACCTGGCTTAAGCCAGGTTCTGGTGGTTGTGAGGCTCCAGCTTTGAGTCAAACTTGACAGACCCGCTTTTCCGTTTATATTAGGTAAGTTTGACGACTCAAGCAAAGGAGAGCATCTATGGAAAAACAAGAGAGGCTGTTTCAGATCGTGAAGGACGCCATTCGGGTGGAAAACGACGGATATCAATTCTACCGTATGGCCGAAGAGAAGACCACGGATCCCAAGGGCAAAGAGGTCTTTGCCTCGCTGGCTAAGGACGAGACCAATCACATGCAGATACTCAAGAGCCTTTACCAAAAGGTCAAAGAGGACAAGCAGTTCAAGTTTGACGAGGTAAAGGACATGAAGCACATCCTGGAGACCACCTCGGAGAGCCCTATTTTCTCCGAAGCGTTCAAGGGAAGACTTGGCCAGAGCCATTTCGAGATGAGCGCACTTTCCATCGGAATCCTGCTGGAGAAGAACTCGATCGATTTCTACAAACGATCCGCGCAGGAGTCTGAGGAGTCGGACATCAAGCAGCTGTTCGTTTACCTGGCCGACTGGGAAGGCGAGCATCTCAGGGCGTTGGTCAAGCAGCAGAAGCTGCTTCAAGAGGATTACTGGACCGAAGCCAGATTCTATCCCTTTTAGATTTGACCCGTCGGCTCGGACGATCAAAGAAACCCAGTCAGGAAGGGAACAAATCAATGCTCGAAAAACCAGCCCAAATCATAAAAGTGTTGAGAGAGGCTATCCAGGCGGAGAACGATGGTTATCACTTCTACAAAAGCGCCGCTGCCAGGACTAAGGATCCGAAAGGCAAAGCCGCTTTTCGCTCTCTGGCCCAGGACGAGCTGGATCACGTCAGCGCGCTGAAAGGCTTGCAGCACGCGGTAAGAAGCAAGAGTGAGTTCAAGTTGGGCAGGAAGCGACAGGCCAAAAGACCGAGTCATTCCACCAAAAGCCCATTTTTCTCTGCCGAGTTCAAGAAGAAGTTAAAGGAGCACCATTTCGAGCTGTCGGCCTTGAGGATCGGTCAGATGTTGGAGAGAAACTCTCTGGAGTTCTATAGCAAGCACGCCAAGAGAAGCAGAAATCCGGAGTTGAAGGCCCTCTTCAGCTACCTGGCGGACTGGGAGAAGGATCATCTGAGGGCGTTGGTTCAACAAGAGCGTTACCTGAAAGGAAAACTGTAAACTCACGCACGCGCTAGTTCAAGAAATGTCCAAAAGGGGTCTGGCGCTTCCCTCTTATCTGCTTCACAAGGGTTAGTGCGATGCCAGCCAACCTTCCGCCTCAATACTACGAAGCCGAGAAGAGATACCGGCACGCAAAGGATCCGCAGGAAAAGCTGAAGATCCTGCACGAGATGTTCGCCATCATGCCCAAACACAAGGGCACGGACAAGCTCCAGGCGGACGTAAAGCAGCGGATATCCAAGCTCAAAAAGGAAATCCAGCAAAAAAGGAAAGCTGCCAGAAGAGGCGACCAGTATTTCGTGGACAAGGAGGGGGCGGCTCAGGTGGTGTTGGTAGGTCCGGCCAACTCCGGCAAGTCGCAGATTCTGGCCTCGTTGACCAACGCCACACCCGAGGTGGCTGCTTATCCATACTCCACGGTCAAGCCCTTGTGCGGGATGATGCCGTTTGAGAATATCCAGGTTCAATTAGTGGACACGCCCCCCATCGCAGCCGAGTTCATGGAGCCCTGGCTGGCAGGGATCATTCGCAATGCGGATTTGGTATCCCTGGTGGCAGACTT
>CAZWAO010000111.1:0-8416 GCA_964631815.1 uncultured Ignavibacteria bacterium
CACCAGTTTCGGGTTTTTCATCAAATTCCCGAAAATCCAGAAGATTGTTCAATGACCAAGCTTGCCACCCCGCCTCAATTTATCTTCATCTGGCAGAAGTGTACTTAGATGGCAATCAACAGAGTCTTGGCAATCAACATGTAGATTAGCAGGCCAGATGCATCAACAACCGTGGAGATCATCGGTGCTGATACTACGGCGGGATCGATGTTTAACCGACGTGCCATCAAGGGAATTACAGCACCGACCGTATTCGACCACATGCAAACCGCCAGCACCGTCAGCCCCACTACCGAAGCAAAGCGGAAATCCACCTGACCCCACACCAACGCATATACGATACCAGCCGCACCCAGAATCCCCCCCAACAACAACCCGGAAAGCAGTTCGCGCGCCATCACTTTCAACGTGTCGCGCAGTTGGATATGTCTCAGCGCAACGCCCCGAATCACCGTACTAACTATCTGCGCACCGGTGTTCCCGCCCGTACCAATGAGCAGCGGAATAAAGAAAGATAACGTTACAATCATTTCCAGTTCTGTCGCAAAAGTGCGCAGTACTGATCCGGTTAGCGTCTGCCCCAGAAACAGAATGAGCAGCCACCCAATTCGCGCTTTGACGAAACGCAAGATCGGTACTGTGAAATAGGGCTGATCCATCAGGCCACTATCCCCAACAGCCGCGTAACGCATGATATCTTCGGTATCCTCATGGGTCAACACATCAATAATGTCGTCTACCGTAATAATTCCCAATAGACGGCCCGCTTCTGACACGACAGGCAGCACCAGAAAATCATAGCGTGCGACGAGTAGCGCCGCATCTTCCTGGTCAGTTTCCGGGGTCACCGTGATCAGATCGGTGACCATGATATCTTGAACAGGTGTTTGTCGGTCGCTGGTCGTAATGATTTCTCGCAGTGAAACAATACCCAGCAATGTACCATTATCATCAAGGATATAAAGGTCCGTCAGGGTCTCTACTTCCGAATCGACCTGCCGCAGATAGTCCAGCACCTCTTCAACTCGCATCTGCCGGGGTAGACGAACGAACTTCTCCGTCATCAAACGTCCGGCACTATCTGGTGGATAGCCGATGAGATCACGCACTTCTCGCGCCTCGGCGGGGCGCATGGCAGCTAGCAGCGTTTCCTGACGCCACGGCACATCATGGCCCAGAATATCGGCGACTTCGTCCATCGGCATGGCGTTTAGGTAGGGAGCGATGTCCTCATCAGTCAGTTCACGAAATATCTGCCGCGTAGCTTCGCGCCCCAATTCGTGCAGAACCACTGCACCTTGGTCAAGCTCTAGCTTCAGGAATAGCTTCCATATCTGCTTGGCCGATAGCCGTTCCAGAACATCAGCAATATCAGCCGGATGCGCTTGTTTAAATATTTGATCCAGCGAGATATCCGGTTGATTTTGTAACACACTCCGGATTTGTTCTTCTAAGGTCTGCACGTTGGTATCAAAAACGGTTGTCATCTGATCTCCATTCGCTCCGCTTGACAAGTATCCTCTGCCCATCAACAAGTCATTTTGACTGACAGTGCTCTTCTCGTAAAGAATACCGTTGGCAGACTCAATTCGGCCCACATTCGCCAGGGTGCTGATGTCATTTTTTATACTGGACTGGACTTTCGCCTACAACAATATTGAGCTACCTTTGAGCAGGTAAGAAGCTGACGTAGACTAAGCAAGCCAACCCTTGCCCCAAGGAGGTGCTATGCTCAAGTCCATCGCTCAACCATCTCCGGAACTGCAGGCTTTCATCCAGTCGCTCGACCTGCCGCTCAATCAAGCTCAACAGAAACACGTTACCCAGGTGGCCGATGCTCTGGTGACCACCGAGGGGCGAAAAACCCTGTCGTCATTGTATCGAGCCATCACGGGCGATCCGTGTCCCAAAGCTGCGGCAGATACCTTCCGCGTTGCTCCCTGGCGAGCCGATGACCTGCGTATTCCGCTGCGAGAAGAGCTGATACAGGACGCCCTGGCTCGGCGAGAGGCCGCTCATCAGAAGCCGGTCATCTTCTTGAGCCTGGACGACAGCCTGACCGACAAGGACAAGGGCTCGAGACGTTTACAAGCGGTGGACTGGCACTTCGACCACATCAAGGCGCTGCCCAACCAGCCTGCCTTTGCCAAGGGCTTCGTCTACGTCATGCTGCGGCTGACGGTCGGCGAGGTAAGCTTCACCGTTGACCTGCAGCTCTATCTGCGAGCCAGCACCGTGCGGCGCTTGAACAAGGACCGAGAGCCAGGCAATCATCTAATTTTCCGCAGCAAGATTGAAGTCGCTCAACAGATGTTGGCAGCAGTCGCTCCCTTCATCCCAACTGACTGCCGGGTGTATGTCTTGTTCGATAGTTGGTATGCTGCCGCTTCGCTGATGAAGTGGTGCCGGGCACAGGGTTGGCACCTCATCTGCCGGCTGAAGTCCAACCGGCTGCTCAACGGTGTGCAGGTTCGTCACCACAACCAGCGTCTGAAGCACCGGCGGTACACCCGGGTGCGTGTCACCGCTGCGGACGAGGAGCGCCCAAGACCTACCTGGTTCGTTCCTTCACGGGCAAGCTGTCGAGCTTGTCCGATGAAGTCCGCGTATTCATATCCAAGAGGCACAGCAGGGATACAAGGCCACGCTACTTCTGCTCGACCAACCTCTCCCTGAGCGCCAGACAGGCGCTGAATATGTATCATGAACGCTGGGGCTGTGAGGTGGCCAACTGGTACATCGCTGAGAAGCTGGGCTGGGCCGACTGCCGGTTGTGGCATGTTGAGTCAGTTGAGAAGTATCTGGTCGTGCTCTGGTTGGCATTGGCATATCTAGAGGTTCGCAAAGCCAATACCTATGCTGCTCACAATCTGGCGGATGTCATCCGCTTACATCGCCAGGAGCATGCCAGAGCCTTGCTGGAAGAAGCCTGTCACCTCGTACTTCGCACTGGTGACCTTCAGCAAGTCTTCACCAGATACTTCCTGGCAGCTGCCTGAGCCAGGCTGATTGACTCAGCATGACCGCGTTGCTGCTCTCCCTGGTGGAGGGTTGTTTCAGGCTGACAGCCTGAAACGAGATTGATAGCAGACAGCTTTGCTTTTAACTCAAGATTCCTGAAACTACAGTAAGAGAGAGTGCTTAAACGCCCGTTCCTCCTCATCTGGTGGATCGGTCACGACCAGGCTGGCGAGGGCCAACAGGCTGTGAGCGGGCAGGGCCTGGTAGATCGACTCGAACAGGGTCTCTTCGAATTGGCGAACGGCGGAGCGCACTGCCCGGTCGAGGCGATCCGGTGTGGGCGGCTCGATGTGCAAGCTGTGAAGGCGCTGATAGGCCAGGTTCTTGAGGGCAGCGATGTCATGATCATGCCCCATGACCGGCTGCTCGGTTAGCCACCCAGTCAACTCCTCTATGTCGGCGACCGTCGCCTCATGATAACCCAATCGTTCGCGGATCGCCCGGCGGTGGCGTTCCGCTGTCCGGCCCGTCCAATCATAGCGGTTGAACGCTTCAACGGGTACATGAACCTGCTGAGCAATATATGCCACGACAGCCGGAGGGATCTCTTCCGGGCGGCTGGGAAAGCGGCCCTGATACTGAAACACTTTGAGCATGACCGTCAGACCGAGCAGATTATGCACTACTGTACCACTCACCCACTCGCGTTCCCCGGTTGTCATCCCAAATGCCTCGACCAGCTCAGCCCGTGTCCATTCCCATTGCATGATAGCCCCTATCAGTAGTCGATGTGAATGGCTTCCATTGCTGCCGCCCGGTCCTGCTCGCTGGGCAGACTGTAACGACGCGTGGTTTCCAACCGCCGGTGACCGGCGATCTCGGCGACCAACACGATGTCGTGACCGGCCCGAACCAGGTTTGTCAGGCAGGTGTGCCGCAAGGTGTGTGCCGACAGCTTGATACCCGCTTCTTTCGCCAACCTGCGCGCGACGACATCAATGGATCGGGTCGAGAGCCGCTCGCCATAGCGGTTGATGAAATAGGCCGAGGTTCCGATGCCTTCTGTTTCCATTCGCTGCCTGCGGCGTTGCTTCCAGTTCTGCTGCGCCTGGCGTGCGGCGGCATTCAGCGGCACTTCGCGGTAGGTATCCCCTTTACCGCTGCGCACAATGACCTTACCCTTCCGGGCGGAGACCAGCACATCATCCACGTCCAACGCGGCGCATTCACCCACGCGTAGTCCAGTATAGAAAAGCAGGAGGGCGATGGCCTGATCGCGGGTGGAGCCGCAGCGTTCGACGGCTCTGAGGAAATCCTTTTGCTCCTCTGGAGAGAGGGCTTGGGGAGCCTGCTGAGGCAGGTCTTCGCGCTTCACGTCGGCGGCCCCCAACTGCAAGAAGCGGTAGAAGTGGTCGATGGCGGCCAGCGCCAGGTTGATGGTCGAGGGTCTGCGCTTCTTCTGCACTTTGAGGAAGGTTTTGTAGTCACGCACGGTGTAATCCCGTGCATGCTCGTCAACCAGCGGGTCGCCGTACCGGGGGGGATAATTGACCAGATAGCGGCAGAACTGGCGGACCTGCGTGCCATAGGTCCGGCGGGTGTTGGCCGACAGGGGCTGGCGGTCCAGCCACTCGGCATAGCCATCAAAGACCTGGGTGGGGGAAGTCTTCCGGGGCATCCTGGGGTCACTCCTTGTTATCAGAATCAGAAAGTGAACTCAAGTATACACTATATTACGTATTATCAGAATCGTACAAGCAGACTCGATTCTGATAACCACTCTTATCAAAACCTGTTTTTGCAGTGTTCGCCACTGCTTGAAGTGACTAAATGGTCTTTTGTTAGTCTAAACTAGTATCAGACCATAGTTCAAAGAGACACAAGTGACGCTCTCCGAACTCTCTGATGCTGAATTGGTTACGCTTTGTCGCCAGCGCCTTCCCGGTGATACGCGCCCCTTTGAGATTCTGGCAAATCGCTATGAGAGCCAGGTCCGCGCCACCTGTTACCGCATCTTGGGCGACTGGGCGGAAGCGGAAGACCAAACTCAGGAGGTCTTTATTCGGGTTTGGCGTGGACTGCCAGAATTTGAAGGTCGCTCTTCGTTCTCAACATGGTTGTTCCAGATAGCAGTTAATGTCAGCCGAAGCGCCCTTGCCAAGCGAGGTCGCCGCCCACAGATTGCGGAAAGCCCGGTAGATGATTACGAAAGCCTGATGGCTTCATCTACCTCACCTGAACAAATGGTCCTGGCGCAATCAGACCGTGATGTGTTGGCCGATGCCCTGGCCAGGCTGAGAGAGGACGAGCGCCTGGTGTTAACCCTGCGCGAAGCTTATGAGATGAGCTACCAAGACATAGCCGATCATCTGTCTATTGGTTTGAGCGCAGCCAAAATGCGCGTGGTTCGCGCAAGGATGGCGCTGCGTCACGCTTATGAACAACTGGTTGAAGGAGATAATCCCAATGAGCCATCTCAGTGATACAGAAATCGAATCGTTGCTGTCAGGTCAATTGTCTCCCAGCGATGAAGATGCTATTTGGGCACATATTGAGAGCTGCGATACATGCCTGGATCGGTTTGAGCGGAGAACCGACCAGACTGTATTGTCCCTACAAACAGGTGATGAACCACAGCGTTCTCCACTATTTCATCGCCGCTTGATGCAGCGCATCAACCGTGAGCAGACAGGCCAGGCTCTGGCCCATTTTATTCTGGTTGGCTTTTCTGGGTTGGCGTCTTTCATCTGGCAGTCCGTAACTTCTTTTACGAAAAAGGTTCATTAGTGCCATCTCATCTCCGTTGAAGGAGGACCTCATGGGTGAAATTAGCACTTTACTCGCAGAAATCCTGGCACAGTTATTAACCCAAATAACAGATTTCGCACCACGATTACTCTCAGCCTTGCTGCTGCTCTTAGTCGGTTTTGGGGTCGGCTGGTTGATCGCCGCTCTACTACGGCGTGTCCTGAAACAGCTTGCCTTCGAAAACCTGATGGAACGCACCGGGCTTGCAGATGCGCTGTCTGCTGCAGGTTTTGGCGTTGACGCATCGACCATTTTGTCACGCCTGATTTTCTGGCTCCTCTTTCTCGGTTTTCTGCTCTCAGCCATCGATGCATTAGGTCTACAAGCCGCAGCCGCAGCTATGCGCTCATTGGTTGCTTTTTCCCCAAATCTGATTGGATCAGTCCTGATCGTGATTGGCGGCGCATTACTGGCCCGTTTTACCGGGCAAACCGTGCAGGCTATTGCAGCACGGGCCGGACTTGAGATGGCTGGCGGCCTTGGCCAGGCAGTCCGTTACTTCTTGCTGGCTCTGACCTTCGTATTGGCAGTCGGACAATTCGGCCTAAAAGTGGATTTTCTTGGGGATGCGCTGATTAATCTCGTGATAGTACTTGTGGCTGTTCTAGGGCTGGCTTTGGTCCTGGGAGGGCGAGATATCTTTAACAACCTGCTGGCTGGTTTCTATGTGCGGGAGATTTACACCCTGGGTGATACGATCCAGATCGGTGACCACAGTGGCAACCTGGAGGCCATCGACACCTTGAAGGCCACCATCCGAACAGAGGAAGGCGACATCTCCGTTCCCAATTCGCTGCTCATAAACGAAGTGACGGTCGCGCAGAAATAACTGGGTGAGTTGACAAGTCTTGTGTGACTTTTTCCTGGAACGCGAGTCTTAAGAGGTAGAGACAAATCATTCTCAGGAGGAGGCTTACAATGCAAGACTTTATTCGACAGTTGCTGGACCAGATAACTCAGGCTCTAGGTGGCGGAATCACAAATTTCGCATTTGCTCTTCTCATTCTCCTTGTCGGTTGGTTAATAGCCTTGGTGGCGGCGGCTGCCGTACGCGGCACCCTCACTCGGACCAAGCTGCATGAGCGCATCGCTGAATGGACCGGTGCAGACTCGGATCAGGCTTCCCAGATCGGAAAATGGGTAGGCCGCGGAGTCTTCTGGCTGATCATGCTGTTTGTGCTTGTCGGCTTTTTCCAGGCGCTGCAATTGACAGCGGCGACGCAGCCCATCAATGCCCTGCTGGGTGAGCTCTTTGCGTTTGTGCCGCAACTTCTAGGCGCGGCGGTCATCCTGCTGGCGGCCTGGCTGATCGCTAGCGTCGTCCGCTTCTTTATCAAGCGTGTCCTCAACATGACCAAGCTAGATGAACGGTTGAGCACACAGGCTGGTCTTGATACAAGCGACCAGGTCTCCCTCAGTGATACCCTTGCCAATGTCATCTACTGGTTTATCTTGCTGCTCTTCCTGCCCGCTGTGCTCGGTGCGCTCGAGATGCAGGGCCTATTGGAGCCAATCCAGGGTTTGGTCGACCAGCTTCTGGCCTATTTGCCGAATATCCTGGGTGCCGGGCTATTGCTGCTGGTTGGCTGGTTCCTCGCACGCATTGTGCGCCAGGTGGTCACGAACCTGCTCACCGCTGCAGGCGCGGATCAGTTGGGTGAGCGCGTGGGACTACAAACCGCCTTTGGCGAGCAAACCCTTTCCTCAGTGATTGGCACTGTAGTCTACGCCCTCGTGCTGATCCCGGCGCTCATCGCCGCCCTGAACGCACTCCAGATTGAGGCCATTTCCGAGCCGGCAACGCGGATGCTCGGCGCTATCCTATCGGCTGTCCCGGTCGTCTTCGGCGCAGCGATTGTTCTGATCATTGCCTATTTTGTCGGGCGGTTGGTCGCCTCCCTAGTTACCAGTGTCCTCACAAGCATTGGCTTTAACCGGGTGCTGGCCTGGGTTGGATTGGGTAAGGAACCCGGCGAAGGGCAGCGAACCCCCTCTGAAATCGTCGGCTATCTGGTCTTGATTGCCATCATGCTCTTCTCGGCTGTCGAAGCTGCCAACCTGCTTGGCTTCACCATCGTTGCCGACCTTACCGCGGAATTCATTAGCTTCGCGGGTCAAGTTGCTCTGGCAGTTGTGGTATTCACACTGGGGCTCTATCTGGCAAACCTGGCCCGCACTGTGATCCGCTCAACCGCTAGCGCTCAATCGGGCTTCATTGCCCAGGCTGCCTGGCTAGCTGTCGTTATCTTTGCCGCTGCGTTGGCCCTTCGCCAAACGGGTATCGCTAACGACATTATCAATTTGGCCTTTGGTCTGACTTTGGGTGGGATAGTGGTGGCTGCGGCTCTGGCCTTTGGTCTTGGCAGTCGTGAGATTGCAGCCCGTGAAGTCGAAGGACTTCTCAATTCCATTCGTGCCGACAGAACGAATACCAGTGAGTAACTGGCCATCTGAGAGAAACACTGTGTACTAACCGCTTCAGGCTGAAGGAAGGAGGGAGCAACGGCTCTATTGGGATCTTGTTGCTCCCTCATTATTTGCTTCTGCTACTATATGGTAATCGAGTCCTGGAAGTTCATGTCAGACAGGTGGGGTACTTCATCTAAGAATGACGGATAAATCGACAATGAACCAAAAGCAGATGAGA
>CAZWAO010000112.1:0-8408 GCA_964631815.1 uncultured Ignavibacteria bacterium
ACCACATCCTTAAAGGGTCTCCATCTGGTGATGGCCATAACTGCTCCCTCCTTTCATTTGTCATTGGACTCGACTTGAGCCCTGTTTCACTTTTCGCATCTCTACTATTGCAAGGGATGTGCCAAGTTTTATCATACGCCATAAGTGCTAACATATCATCGAGTTATCTAATTAAGTTTTGTTCCCGGTCCAAAAGTCTGTATGTCATAATGACAACAGTTAAGCCATTATGGCCCCATTGCTGTCAGTTTGGCAATACATTTCGACAGATTCAATCTCGGCCTCCCAGGGCTGAACTCTATTGGAGAACGACAGAAGAAAAACGCCAGAACCTAACTTAAGCTAGGTTCTGGTAAAACCCATTCAAATCCCGGTCGAGCAAAACCTCTGTGGATCGCACGGATTCTTCTGACGGGTGATAGCTCAGACGGAAAACTGATGAAAGCACGAAGCGATGGATGCCGTCGTTACCGGCACAACTGCCGGAAGCTGATTTCCTTAGATCAACTGATGCAGCAAACCATGGAAAATCCAGAAACGACACCCCCCGGTGCCTGAACATGGATTGTTTGGGTATTACAGCTTCGCTGCGTATATTAAAAGTATGAAAATTAAAAGAGCAGTTCTGGTCTCGTCCCTGATTGTAGTCTGCGTTGCGCTCATCCTGGTCATTAAGTTCGGCTCGGGGGTATTTTCCTCCCGGATTTCTCCGGAAACGGACAAGGAGGAGTGTCTGAGACTGGCCCGGCAGTACCTGGACCAAGACAAACCCGAGTCCGCTATCTATCCTTTGCTTTTGGCTATTCAGAAAGATGAAGGGGATTTTCGGCCGCACGATCTTCTGGCCAGGGCCTACTATTCCTCCGGAATATATCATCTGGCCGAAAAGGAATGCTCCGAGAGTCTTCGGATCGAGCCGGGGAACCCGGAGGCCGTCCAACTTTTGTGTCGAATCAAATACCAACAAGGCAGGAAGAAGTGGAAAAAGGATGATCTGAAAGCGGCCGTCTCCGACTTTCAGTTGGTGGTGGAGCAAACTCAGGACCAGAGCCTTCTGGACAGCGTAGCCTTCCTCACCGGCGGCAAATCGAAGATGAGCAGGCTGACCAACGATCTCTTCCCGGATGACGCCCCCAGTTTCTCCCCCGACGGCAGGAAAATCGTCTATCATTCGGACACCAGCTACTTTCTGGAGGATTACGGCCTTCAGAAGAAAGAGGTTAAAAAGAGCAGGATCATGCTGATGGATGCGGACGGAAGCAACCGAAGGAGCCTTTCCGCACCGGGAGATGACCAGCCCTCCGAGCGATTCCCGCGCTTCTCCCATGATGGAAAATGGCTGGTTTACGAGAAAGAGAACTCGGCTCCCCGGCTGTCCGACACCGTTTTCAATTCCGACCGGGACATCCTCCTTAAAGAACTGTCAACCGGGGAGGAAAGAAAGCTCACCCAGGACGCCGACTACGATGGCCTTCCCAGCTTCTCTCCGGACGACAGTCAGGTGATCTTCGTGAGCGACCGCTCCGGCGGAAGCGGCATTTTCACGCTGGACCTCAAGACCGGAGAGATTACACATTTGTCTATGAAGGAATCCTGGGACGAGAAGATCGGGTTGCTTCGGCATGCCCGGGGACCGATCCTGCCCTATTGTCCCAGCTATTCTCCTGACGGCAGGAAAATAGCAGTGCACGCGGGATGGGACCAAAGAGGGATTTTCATCTTCGATGTCCAAACCAGGGAATGGAATCGTCTCACCGATGGAAAGATGGACTGTTACTTCCCCTCCTTCTCGCCCGACGGAAACAGGATCGTTTTCGTTTCCGGCTATCCGGAGGAAGAGGACCTCTATATCCTCGGCGTGGATGGATCGCACGAAATCAGGCTAACCTATGATGGGGGCACCAAGAGATACCCATCATTCTCGCCCGATGGCCAGTCCATTGTCTTTGCCGGCAAGAGAAAGGACGAGCCGGACAACTATTTCGAGATCTACCTGCTGGAGTTGGATCGCTCGATCTCCCGAGAGACACTAAAGGAAAGGTTGAGTGAGTTGAAAGCGGCTGCGTTGGAGAAGGCTGGTGGCCGCTTCAAACGTTAGATTGCCAAAGCCATGCGTCAAAGCAAGAAGATCGAAAGGGAAAATCGGATCGGGGCAGTAACCCAGGTCATACAAGACCTCGTGCAGGTTCAGGCCGTCTACCACAGCCGCAAAGACATGTTCATCAAGGTCTATCCCTACCCGGCGGTGGTCAATTGGAAGGAGGTGGTCTCCAACAGACTCTCCTCCTCAGGCTATTTCGTGGAGTTCGACCAGCTCAACCCGGCCGACCCTTCTTCCCCGGTGGTTCTGCATGTGGCCGAATCGCGCTACAAAAGGAAATCGGAGATTCCTTGGACCAACATAGTGCTGTTTCTGCTGACCGTGGTCACCACCCTGGCGGCCGGTGCGTTGATGAGCGGGGTAAACCTTCTGACCCATCCGCAACTCATCTTCAAAGGAGCGTCCTTCGCCGTGCCTTTGCTTCTGATTCTGACATTTCACGAGTTCGGCCACTATCTGGAGTCCCGGCGTGCCGGAATCAAGGTCAGCCTGCCCTATTTTATTCCCGGACCCACTCTGTTCGGCACCTTTGGAGCGGTCATCAGGTCCAAGTCGCCGTTTAAGACCAGGCGCGATCTTCTGGACGTGGGAGCTGCCGGCCCCATTGCCGGTTTTGTGGTCTCAGTGGTGGTCATCGTTGTCGGCCTTTCTCAGTCCAGTATCGCAGAGATTTCCGGACAGGGTTTCCAACTGGGAGAGTCCTTGATATTCAAGATACTCTCCTGGCTGGTGCTCGAAGAGGTGCCCCAAGGACATAGTGTGTTTCTAAGTCCCACCGCCTTCGCCGGCTGGGCCGGTATTCTGGTGACCATGCTCAATCTACTCCCCATAGGGCAACTGGACGGCGGGCACATCATGTATGCTCTCTTGGGAAAGAAACAGCGAGTGGTGGCGACGGCAGCCACCGCCAGCCTGATTCCCCTGGGGCTGTTCTGGTGGCCCGGCTGGTTCGTGTGGGTGGCCTTGGTCCTGTTGATCAAGGTGGGTCATCCGCCCACCATGAACGATCAGCTCCCTCTGGATACCAAGCGGAAGGTCATCGGCTGGCTGGCCATGCTCATCTTCATCCTCTCCTTCACCCCAGTGCCCATCAAGTAGCCAAACCCAGATGAGTTGTCAGGTAGGAGAAGTCTGAGCGAGCGTGAACGCGCAGGCCACAAAATTCTCTTGACAACCCCGCCCAAAACGAATAGAATTGAGGCAGCGAATCCAAATCTCATTCCACGGAGGAGGTGAAACAAGTGAAGAAAGTTGCCGTTTGCTTCTTGATTCTGGCTGGTTTGGTTTCGGTTATGCTGGTCGCCGGCTGCAGCCGGGAAAAAGCCATGGAACAGTTGATGTCCGATCCCCAGATGTCCCAGTTGATTATGGACAAGCTCTGGAACACGCCCGCCACCAAACAGCAGTTGGTTCAGATGGTGATGGACGATCCGGAGAGCATGAATCAGTTGAAGCAGTCCTTGGTGGCCGATTCCACCAAAGCAGCCACTATGATGGATATGATGATGGCCAACGAGAACCTCAAGGAGATGATCAAGGCCAAGACCGCGGAATTGTGCGAGACCAAGAAGAAAAAATAGACTTCAACCTCTCCTTTTTCGCTGCAATCAGCCGGCATCCGCCTCGAGTGGGGTGCTGGCTTTTGTTTTTTCCCGAATTTCGAATGACAGGTCAGGGGAAGAGTCCAGCTTCGTAAGCGACTACGCCTCAGTTTGGCCGTCCAGCTCCAGCGACTCTTTCTTCAATTCAGAGCGCCCGCCCAGTCGGATGGAGCGCGTAGGCAGCAGCCAGCCCAGGCAGCTCACTGCCGCCCGGATCACGCCCAGACCGGCAGCCAGGTGATCGGCCAAAATCAGAGGAAGGACTTTCAGAGCAAAATAGGTCCCGGCCCGTCGTCTGAAGAACCTAAGCAGAGGGTAGTTAACCAGCAAATAGGCCAGAGCCAAAAAGGCGGCGCAGACCACGAAGATCTTGTGAAAGGGGATCAGAAGCAAAGATAGAATGAGGGCCAGGGAGATGACCACTGAGAGTAAGAATCCCGGATGGATATTGGCGATCCTGAGCTTTTTGACCACGTAAGTCAGAATCCGCTCTCTGAAGGCAAACTTAAACCAGCCCTTGCCCCGGCTGTAGTCGTTCTTCAGAAGGCTCCACAGGCTGTATCGTTTGAGGTGCTTCCCCTGTATTTTCGTATCCAAACGGATCCTCCATCCCGCCTTTTTCAGTCGCCGGCCGAACTCCAGATCCCCGCCCCCATACTTGTTTTGGAATGAGGTGCAGAATCCCTTCACCGAGAAAAAGGCATCTTTCCTGACCGCGCCGATTGACGAAATCCAGTAATCGAAATCCTTGGGAGAGCTGGCGTAGCTGTAGTAGAGCCAGAGATTCTTGTAGCGCGCGGCTAAGTTCCTCTGATCGTTCTCCGGGGTGCACACTCCTGAGATGGCGGCGTAGTGAAGGTTGGAAAGGCTCTTCCGTATCCTGCCCAAGGCATCGGGTTGGATCACCATGTCGCAGTCGGTGAACACCAGGATGTCTCCTTTGGCCATCTCGGCCCCCATGTTTCGGGCGTTTTCCGCCTCCTGCGGCCGGTCCACCCGGAGGAATTTGAATCCATAGGATCGCACCAGATCGGAGCAATCTTCCCGGGAGCAGTCGTCCACCACGATGACCTCCGATGGGGGCAGCTCCGATTTTTTCAAAGAATCCAGGCAGAAACGCAGGGTGTGTTTGCCGTCCCGAATGGGTATGATTACGGAAATGTCCACCTTATCCTCCCCCTGGCATGGATCGATCCCCAAGCAAAATAAAAGGGAGTGAGGCGCTTGTCAAGGAATTTGACTTGACCAGGTCATTGGCAGGGATATCTTAGAAAAAAACCAAGACTTCTTGGTTGCGGAGGAGAAGATGGAGCGGAGCCGGAAGATAAAACCCGAAGTAACAGACCGGGTGTCTGAAACGGCTTTCCGACAAATCCTCCTGCCGCTTGTAGGTTTTTCCGTATTGCTCCACCTTTTGTCTGTATACTGGAAGACCCCGCAGTTATGGGGAATCCACTTTCTATACTTTTTCCCCGCATGGCTGGCCTGGAGCTTGACCATTCTGACCCTGTGTTTCTTCGTTCCCGGCCCCAACCGCTTGGTCCTTGCTTTATGGGAATCAACCCTGGGGCGTCTGGCAGGGATTTTGGGCAAGGTGAACAGCTATCTTCTCTTTGCCCTGGCCGGTCTTTTTTCCATACCGATATTCTGGGCAGCCAGGACCAGGCTCTTTCTTCTGGGGGACGGATATTTCAAACTCGAGGCCCTGGCCGAGAAGATCATCACCGCCACCGAGCCGCTGGACGGAATGGTTCACCAGCAATTCCAAAAGCTTCTGTTCCTTGTCTTTCCGAACGCAGCCCCTTCGTTGGCCTACACCATACCCAGCGTGATATGCGGAGGCATATTCGTCTTTCTGCTTTTAGTCTTATCTCACAAATTGGGGAGTACCGGCTTTCAGAGGGCTTTGATCTTCCTTGTCCTTCTGTCGCTCGGCTCGGTAGAGCTCTTCTTTGGATATGTGGAGGCCTACACCGGCCTGCTGATCGGCCTGACCCTGTTTCTGGTGCTTTCCCTCCTTTGCATTCAGGGCAAAATGAACGTGATGCTGCCCTTTTTGGCGTTGGCCGTGAGCATCGGCCTTCATGTCTCCGGCATAGTCCTGCTGCCGGCTCTGCTCTATCTTATATTCTGGAAGTGGCGTCGCACCGGGCGAAAGCTGCCTGACGTGTCTTCCCTTATCTGCCTGGCAGGTTGCGCGGCCATGGTATCCCTGGCAGTAGGTAAGGTGTTCCTGATGCCCGGAGAGGGAAACCGTTTCGGCCAGTTCCTTCCCATCGTTTCCTCGACCAACTATGGTTTCACCATGTTCGGCTGGCCGCACTTTGTGGAGTTCGTCAACCAGCTTCTGCTTCTTTCTCCGGTGGGGATACTGCTGTTTGTCTTTTCCCTTTTCTATTTCACCAAACCGGGATTCCGGAAAGACCCTTACCTGAACTTCCTGCTGGTCTCCAGCCTGGCCGGTCTGTTTCTGATCTTCGTTTACAACGGCCGATGGGGCAATGCCGACTGGGATTTGAGGGCCTTTCCGGCACTATTCTTCACGCTGTGCGGGATTCTCTTCTTCGTCAGATGGGGACAAGGCTGGGCCAGGTTCAAACATTATGGGATCATTCTGATTGCGGTGAGCCTTTATCATGTCGTTCCCTGGGTATGGCTGAATGCCAATCCCCAAATGAGCCTGGATCGTTACGTCCTGACCACGACAAACGACAAACACATCCTCAGCGCCTCCAGCGGCGGGTTGTGGACCGTGGGAAGGGTTTTGGAAAAGGCCGGTCTCGTCCGGGAGGCTGAAAACATTTACCGGCTGGGAATGGAGAAAAACCCGCGGAGCATAGTCTACTGCTCGCTGTTGGGAAATAATCTCTATGCTCAGGGGAAATATGACCAAGCCATAGCCTGCCTGGAAAAAGGACTCCAACTGGAACCCGAAAGCCCGGAGGTTAGGCTCAGCCTGGCCCAGAACTATCTTAAGAAAGACGAGCTGACAAAGGCCATGCCATATTTGGAAGGCCTGAAAGACGAACTGAGCGACGACCGCCTCTTCGTGGTCATCATGACCAAGACCTACATGAACCTCAACAGATGGGCCGATGCCCAGAAAGTAGTCCAACGATTCCTTGCCCAAAAGCCGGAGTCTGCGGAGATGCTGGGACTTTTGGGCTTGAGCTACTACATGCTGGGAGACAAAGCCGAAGCCGGAAGACTTTGGGAGAAAGCCCTCGAGTTGGACCCCAACGATCGTAACGCACAAGCCGGGTTGCGGGAACTTAATGCGGCATCATCAGAACAACATGCCCCCTCCAACTCTCCCCAGTCCCGGAAGTAGATTGCCCGCCTTGGACTTCTGTTCTGTTTTGGAACAAGAATGCCCGCAACCTGTGATGCTGCTTCCCGCTTTTTATTGAGTTACTACAACAGATCAGTAAAAAAACGGGTCAGGGGGATCAGAAAAAGGAGGGTCAGAAGCAAGAGGATCAGGACGACGACAATCCACTTGGGGAATCCGGGCTTGGATTGAGGGAACTCGTAGCCGCAGATGGGACATCGCTCATCATGTTTGGGCACCTCCACGGCGCAGTTGGGACACTCCCTTTTTCCTCTTCCCATCGAACTGCTCACCTCCTTAAATCACCCTGTTGCAGCTTTGACCAGGCTCGACCGAATCTTCTTCAAGTACGGCGTGGCCGGGTCCACTCATTCTTTTTGAATGATAAGAAAAAGGACGATCAGGATCAAAGAGAAAATGGAGTCCACCAGGAAATATCGAATCTCCAAACCCGCCGCAAATCCGGTCACCAGGCTGACCACGAGAAACAAGAGCAATCCCAAAATGGACGCTCTGATTACACCCCGATACCTGATTACGTCCCTGGAGCAGACGAACAGAATTATTCCCAACCACAGAACGAGCACCCCCAGAAGCTTGTAATTGTACCAGGCAAACGGCTGGCTTAGCCACAGTTGGCCCATGTGAAAAGCTCGAAAGATGGCTTCATTGGCCACCAGCCGTCCGATCCCCCCGATCATCAGAATCAGCGAGATGATGAGAAGACCTGTTCTCTTGGTCATTGTTCCCTCCTCCTCTGAAAGAACTGATCGGCAGCCACGAGATCACGACCATCTATCTTGCTACCCGATCAGATCAGACTCTCTTTGTCATCTTGTATCATATGCTAATACACGCGTATAAGCTGCTTATTCTCTCTGTCCTCCTGACTTACCTTTCTAATCGGAGGCCAGGGGCAGGTGAGAAACGCTCTTCCGTGGCCGACGAGAATCTTGTCCGCTTCATCCGATCAATCCGTTGACCGATTCTTGGCTTGTTCGTCGAGAGAAACTCCTGTCGCAGCATCTCTCTTGAAATCCTCGCCTTCTACATCACTCACGTGCAGGCGACCGGATTGGCCCGGCGTCCGCAGGTCTTCTCTTCCTTCTGCCTTTGCGGGTCCTGCAGAACAAAGCCGGGACCACACTGGCCAGGACTACAATGGAGGATATCAGAAATATGTCGTCCACCGCCCGAATGAAAGCCTGACTTTGAACGAAGCTGTAAATAAGAGCCTGGGCCTTGTCCGCAGCCTGGCTGGCGGTCCCGCCTGTCGCTTGGACGGCAAAGTGTTGAAGTCTCAAAATCGTCTGTTGGAAGCTGTCCGAATAGGCGTTCAACTGCTCGCCGTAATTGGCCGCATGGAAAATCGTTC
>CAZWAO010000113.1:0-2913 GCA_964631815.1 uncultured Ignavibacteria bacterium
GCGGTTTCGTTATGAGCACTGACACGAACCATTGACTCGTCAGCTCTCTCCGTTTCATCCGTTGACCGACTCCCTTAGTCCGGCCTGGAATCTTTGCGGTGGTCGGTCGTCGGTGGACGTCTCAAATTCTCACCACCCGCGGCGAGAGGATCAAGGGCATCTCTCCTTTATCTCTCACCACCCACAAAGCCAGCGCCAAAGCCATCACGGCATCGCATTCGGAGTTTTTGTCCCAGTAGAAGTTTTGCAGCTCATCTTGCAAAGTCCACAGCTCTCCGTCTTCCTGAACCTCTTCGATATAGGGGTAAGCCACCTGACCCAACGCATGCACCTTTTCCAGATTGGCAATAAGCTCCGACTTGGCCTTCCCTCCTCTTTGTCCGAAATTGAAGCCCTGGGGTTTGATGTCCGAAAGCTCGGAGATGACCACGTCGCCCAATCCGGTGGAATCGACCATCACCGCACCGCCGTATTCCCTATGCCTCTTCCTTATCGCGGCATAAACGTCTTTCCACTCTCTTTGGAATCTCTCCAGCGCCACCATCTGATATGGCTTCTCGGTAATATCCAGCGTCACGCCCACGGTGAAGGTTCTCTTGCGAGCCAGATCCCAACCGTGACAATACCGGCGGCCCTGGACCGGCTCGGACAGGCCGGTTGAGAGGCTCATGGCGTTGCTGATGTACTCTGTCTTTATTACCTGGTTCACGTCGTCGATGAACAGTCCTTTGATGTTCTGCTCGATCTTGCTGGGCGAAAGGCTTTTCAGTTTCCTTTCCAGATATTCTTGGCTGATGTACGGATTATCGCGTGAATCCCCGTTCTGCACATAACCCATGTCCGGATTCTTCTTAAGCTCGCAGCACTTGCGGTAAAACCAGTTCTTACCTTTGGGAGTGGAGGTGAAGTCCAGCATTCCGGCGCGATCCGCCAGCCTCATCATTATCACCTGGTTCACCACGTACTCGGGATGCGGCTCGAATGCCACCTCGTCGAAGTTGAAATAGTCGTAATCCCTGCCCAGAAGATACTCCCCCCTTCTCTGGGTGGACCTGGCCCAGAGAACGGCGCCGTTGCCGAACACTATCTGAGGGAAAGGAGTAAATTTCACGGTCCTGACCAAACCCTCCAAATGAGGCCTGTCCTTCACCAGACGGAGCACGTTTTCGAAGATGATCTTGGCCTGATCCAGCGTGATGGAGGCGTTCACCGCCTCGTATTTTTTGACAGGTTTGCATTGTGGGTCTCTGATCTTGAGGATGCAGCGATGGAGGATCTTGATGGCCTGGGCTAAGCTTTTGCCCCAACGATTGCCCGTGTGAAGGGCGTTTTCCGGCCTGGTGGAACCAAGCAGCCACTTCACCTGTCCGGGATGCGGTTCGATCTCCAGAAACTCCCGGGCAAAGAGGACCGGGTTGTCTATGGCCTTGCGCCAAAAGTCATCGCTCAGTTTTGGCAGCAGGGTATTTCTGGTCCGAGTCATAATCAGAATGGGGAGACCGGAACCCGGCTCAAGTCGGGTTCCGATCTCGCCTCTTTCGATACGCCTAATCCGCCGATTCTCCAATCCGTTTCATTCGTTGACAGGAGAATCGAACGACCAAAGTCTGTCTTTCCGACTTCTATTCTGCGCAGTGTCTGTTTTTCCGAAATGGATTTGCCTTGGTGAAGCCCGTCGTGTGGAACATATGTTGAACGTGGGATTTCTACACGAGACCGTCAAACGAAAGCCAAAGCAGCCAGGCTGGGAGACATCCCGTCCGATGTCTGTCTACCGGGTACTGCTCAATTCTCTTTTGGCCTCATCCTGGGTGATAAGCCCGGTCTCCTTCTTGCGGATCACGTTGTCCAGCTGAATCTTTTCCGCTTCCCTCTGCTCCAGCATGCCGAAGAACTTCCGGTTGTCGAAATGATGAACGCACTCTAAAGGAATTCCGTGCAGGGCCAGCTCGATGTTGTGAATCCATTCCAAGAATCTCTGGGCGCAGATCTGGATGGAGACTACGTTCCGCAGGATCAACTCATACTTACACTGGGCCCAACTCTGAGAAGGACCGTAGGAGTAGCCCAGGATGAAGGGGTCCAGATGCACCCCCGCGCAGATGTCCTCTATCAGCGCCTTGTGGCTGATGTACCAGTGTTGGGATGACGAGACGTGCGAGGAGGGGCCGATGTATTCGATCCGCACGTCCTCCCAGGTTATGGGATTGTCCTCGGGAGCCAGTTGTTTGACCATGTCCACCGTCTCGTCGAAGTATTTGTTAGCGCGGGACAGATAGTTCTCCTCGGATTCGCCCGAGAATCTGTCCGGGGGCTTGACTTTGATGTGCAGTCGGTGGTAGCCGGCATTATGCATGGTCTTCTGCATGTCCTCCAAGAGCCTCTGTTCCACCCGGGCCACGAAGGGAATCGAGCCCAAAATGCTTTTGCCCCGGGGATCGTCCGGATCGGGATCCAAGCCCGTGTAGAAAGTGGAATGCGGATTTAGCATAACCACCGTGTCGTCCACCTCCTGCACCAGCTCCCAGGCTTTTTCCTCTCTGAGCTTGAACTTGACCGTGCAGGGATCGATGAAATAGAACTTATCCACCCCGTCCCGTGAGGGCGTCAAGACCAGCTCACCGCAAACCGCCCCATCCGTGAAAAGAGAGCCGAAGAACTGCGATAGCAGTGCATCAGTGCCGCCGAACTTGTGAAAACTGTGCTGGTAGATGCGGCGATCTAAGTCCCGGACTATCCGGCTGGCCTCGTCCAGCAGGGATTGATCGTCTGTTCCTTTAAGCTCAAAGTCACTGGGAGAAGCGCAAATTCTGCTCCAGGTCCAGATGGCCGAATTCAATACCGGGATGTTGTCCCTGAAAAATCGATAGAGTTTGATTCGAAAGGTATTGTCGTAGAGACTGGATTGCGGCA
>CAZWAO010000113.1:3013-8390 GCA_964631815.1 uncultured Ignavibacteria bacterium
TATCTCAATCACCACACAAATGATGGTGAATGCGCGAATCGACCTCAGGCGGACTCGAATGTCCTTGACATGAATTTTGAATCCCGCTTATATTAGCCTGGGTGTTCGATTAAACCTCTACCAGCCTGGGAGTCTCTTTGGCAACCGCAAAAGCCAAACCGTCAAAGCCGCATCGGGTGGACTTAGCCGACTCGGTCCAATATCTTAAGGGCATCGGCCCGGAGAGGGCCAAGGCTCTCAAGACCGTGGGAGTGGAAACCGTCGAGGACCTGCTCTACCACATCCCCCGCAGATATCTGGACCGGAGCACCATACTGCCTATGGCCAAGGTGCGGCCCGGTTCCGAGGTGACGGTCATCGGCAGAGTGGAAGCTTTCGGCAGAGCCAGAACCAGAAAACCCCAGTACCAGGTCATTCTGAAAGACAAAACGGGAATCATTCGATTAGTCTGGTTTTCCAAGCTGGTCTGGGTGGCCAATCTCTTCGAGGAGAACGATCTGGTGGTGGCTGCAGGTCAAGTGACCTTCTATCATGGCCTGCAGATGGTGCATCCCGAATTCGAAATCCTTTCCAAGAAATCGGAGGAAGACGTCTCGGAAGACGAGCTGATTCACACCGGCCGGGTGATTCCTCTTTATCCGTCCACTGCTGAGTTGAAGAAGGTCTGGTTAGACAGTCGTGGATTCCGCCGGGTTCTGAAGCCACTTTTGGAAAAGGTTCCCGATCTGGTTTGCGAATCGTTGCCCGAGAGGATCATTTCCGATCTCAAGCTGCTCCCGCTTCCTCAAGCCCTGAAAGAGGTTCATTTCCCGGACGATCTGGACTCGGCCCAAAGGGCAAAAAACCGGTTGGCCTTCGACGAGCTGTTCTACCTGGAGTTGATGCTGGCTCTAAGAAAAACCAGAACCCGGCAGGAGCCGGGTATTGCATTCGAAAAGCCCGGCGACCTGGTGAGAAAGCTTGTGGCCTTGCTCAGTTTTAAGTTGACCGATGCTCAAAGAAAGGTTTTAAGGGAAATTTCCTCCGATATGACCTCGGAGAAAAGTATGCACCGGCTGCTGCAGGGAGACGTGGGTTCGGGCAAGACCATAGTGGCCCTGGTGGCCATGCTCATGGCGGTGGAGAGCGGCTACCAGGCGGCGCTGATGGCGCCCACCGAGATACTGGCAGAACAACATTTCATAACCATGCATCAGATGCTCGATTCGTTGGGCATTAAGGTGGTCCTGCTGACCAGCTCGGTCACCAAAGTCGATCGGGAAACGGTTCTGTCGAGCATAAAGGACGGCCAAGCCCGGGTGGTGATCGGCACGCATGCTTTGATTCAGGAGAAAGTCGAATTTTCTAAGCTGGGATTGGTGGTGGTCGACGAACAGCACCGGTTCGGGGTTATGCAGCGGGCCAAGCTCAAGCAAAAAGGACAATCTCCGGACATTCTGGTGATGACCGCCACACCCATACCCCGCAGCCTGGCTCTTACCGCCTACGGTGATCTTGACGTCTCGGTAATAGACTCCCTTCCGCCTGGAAGGAAGCCGGTCCGGACCTCGCTGTGGACGGAGGGTTCCAGATCAAAGATGCATCAATTCCTAGAGGGCGAGTTGAAGAAAGGGCGTCAGGCCTATATAGTCTATCCCCTGGTGGAGGAATCGGAGAAGGCCGACTTAAAAGCCGCCACCGAAAGTTACCAGCATCTGAAGACCGAGATCTTCCCTCACCGAAGGTTGGCTCTTCTGCACGGCAGGATAAAAAGCAAGGAAAGGGAGACCATCATGCAGGCCTTCCGCAACCGGGAATACGACATCCTGGTGGCCACCACCGTCATCGAGGTGGGAGTGGACGTTCCCAACGCCACGGTGATGGTGATCGAGCATGCGGAGCGGTTCGGGCTGTCGCAATTGCACCAATTGAGGGGAAGAATCGGCAGAGGGGCGGAGCAATCCTTCTGCATACTGATGGCCAACCCGCCATTGTCACAGGAGGCGGATAAAAGATTAAAGACCATGGCGGCCACCAACGATGGGTTCAAAATATCGGAGATGGATTTAAGGCTGCGGGGACCGGGCGAGTTCTTCGGCACCCGCCAGCACGGCCTGCCGGAGCTCAAGATCGCCGACATAGTCACCGACGCCCAACTGCTCTATCGGGCCAGGGATTGGGCTTTCAAGACGGTGGAAGAGGACCCGGGCCTGAAACGGCCTGATAACCGGTGCATAAAATCCACTTTTCAGCGAAAACACAAAAAGAGATTTGCGTTAGTCGACATCGGATGAGAGAAGTCGCGAGCCACGAACAATACTCGTCGGGATCAATCAATGTGGTTCAAGAAAGGAACAATCCGATTTCCAATTCTGCATAGGGCGGGGCATTCAGCCCCGCCACAAGGATCGACGCTGGTTCCGGGAAGGCCGGGGACAAGGCGTTGAGCTTGTGGAGAAGATCATTCACCGGAACTCGATGAAAGGGTGAAACCATGAGATCGCTTTTCATTAAGGACGAAATCCTGTTCACCGGAGAGCAACTCTGCTCCTTCTGGGCCTATGAGCACTTCGACGTGCTGGGGGACAACATAGTGGCCTTCATCGGCCCCTGCGACGTGGAGCAACAGTACATCGTGGGGATCGATCACTTCAAGAAGAAAACCAAGATCAAGAGCGAGCGCATGCTCCACTTCTTGGCGGAGCACTTCGATCAGGACCTGGAAAGGGCCATCCTTAGGCAGAAGCTGCTGGTGGACATACTCAAGGACAAGGTGAACCACCGGTTAAACGGCGAGGTGCTCCAAAGGTGGGGAGACGATCTGTTCGACACCGAATATAAGCTCACCGTCTCCGCCACGCTCAGAACCTCGGTCTCCACCAAGATTCATCTGGGCATAAACGTTTCCAGCAAGAATACGCCGGTGAAAAGCAAAGGTCTGGACGACTACGGCATCGACCCCCATGATGTCTCCCAGGCGGTCATGGATCAGTACCGGCTGGACATGCGGCTGATTGCCCAAAAGCTCTGCAAGACCAGAAGGATGCAGTAGTCGGCAACCCGGTTTAGGATCGATGCGGGGAAAGCCCATCCGTTTTCCCCTGGTCACCGAGTCCACGAAAACAACAGGAGGAGTTGATGAAAACCACGGAGATGCTGGCCGAGGCTCTCGAGCAAACCTACGATTTGGTGAAGATGGTCAAGAAGATCATTCGGGACGTGGACGACTACGACTTAGAGCGGCTTCTGAAGAAGATCGATGCCGAGTTCAAAGACACACAGCATAACCTGAGCATCGCCATGAAACTGGCTCAGGGACTGGAGCGGAAGCCGAAAAAGAGAAAAAAAGCCAAGTAGGATTTTCTCTGGTAACAAAAGGCGACGGTCAGCCCTACCCTGCTGAATCCGCCGCCCTGTCGGAGCCCTAATAAGGAGAAACCCAAATGTCCCCAGACAAACCGCAGAACAAAGATGAGGCTCTTTTCATCCAGTTGGTGCTGATGTTTCAGGCTGCCGCCATGCAGCAGATGGGAAAGGTTCAAAATCCCATCACCCGGAAGGTGGAGCGCAGCTTAGAGCAAGCCCGATTCTCCATCGACATGTTGGAGATGATCGAGAACCGGACAAAAGGCAGCCTCTCCGAAAACGAAAAGAAATTCTTGGAGCATGTCCTATTCGGGCTGCGGGTGAATTATGTGGACGAGGTGAAGAAGGACGAGGGGGAAAAAACCGCACCAACTGCCCCGGAACCGGAAGAGCAAAAGTCCCCTTCGGAAGCTGCAGCTGAGGAGGATCAAGCACAAGAAGAAGAAAGCTCCCCCGACCAGAAGGCTCCCGACCAGTGAGAACTGGGGCCACGCGGTCGTCTTCGGAAGACCCGGGGCCAATGAGGACCCGCCATGCAATCGGAGGCTGGCGGCTATTCGACCCAGTTTTACTCCCCAAGAAGACTCCTCTGCACATTGATGAATCTCCTGACAGTCGCATCTCGTATACAAATGTGGACCACCAGCAAGAGGAGATTATGATGCAGAGAAAGCTCTATCGTTCTCGAACCAATTCCATGATAGCCGGCGTATGCGGGGGACTGGGGCAGTATCTGAGCGTGGACCCCAACATCCTGCGCGTTGTGGCCGTGCTCTTGATCTTTGCCAAGGGCCTGGGGCTTTTGGCCTATGTGGTGGCCTGGGCCATCGTTCCCCGCCGTCCGGAAACAGAGACAGAGGAGGCTGCGCCCGCCAAGTCCGAATCCAGCCGGCTTCTACCCGGTCTGCTTCTGATCGTGGTGGGCTTGATTTTCCTGCTGAACAACTTAATTCCCTGGTTCGCATTCGGCTATCTTTGGCCGCTATTCCTGATCGTTCTGGGCGTGGCGTTACTGCTTAGAGCCGTCAAAACGGAATCTTCCTCCTGACTCTAAATCATAGGAGAATCGAACATGAATGTGGGAAGGATACGAAACGGAGCCATACTCCTATCCGCCGGAGTGGTGTTGTTGCTCAACACCACCGGTCACACACCCTGGGTGGTGTGGTTCAAGATATTCTCACTGTGGCCGGTGGCTTTGATCGCCATCGGCATCGAGCTTCTGTTCAAAAAATCCAAGCTGGCGTTCGTGGCTTTGCTCTCGCCGCTTCTTTTCTTTGCCGCCATCCTGGGACCTGTTTTCTTCGGCGGGTACGATTACGGCTGGTACGATTACGGCCGACTCCATCACGCCAGCCAAACTTATCATCTGAGTCAGGATTTCGACTCCACCTACACGGAAATGAATGTCTCCCTCCGGATGAATTCGGGAGATCTGACTATCTCATCCGGCACGGAGAAATTGATCTCCGCCGACTTAGACTACTTCAACCGCAAGCCCTTGGTCGATTCGCAGCTGACCGACGACGGTCGAACCATCAATTACCAGATCAGAGATAAAGAGAGAAAGTGGTTCTCCGGTCGGATCGGCAGGGTTTGGATTGGTCGCACTCGTGAGAGAAAGGAGTGGGACGTCAGGCTGACCGACCGGATACCCGTAATCTTGAACCTGGACCTGAAATCCGTTGATGCAAGACTCGACTTCTCGAACCTCAAGCTGACAGAGTGTGAGCTGGACGTTAGCAAGTCCGACACGGATATCAGGATCGGGGAGATAGTGGAGGAGGTGGCCCTCACCATCCAATCCAGATCATCGGAAATCTCGCTCTCCATCCCGGAGGGCACCGGCCTGAGAATAGTAAATCGAACCAACCTAAGCTCAACCAGCTTCTCCTGGCTCACTCTGGAAGAAAAGGGTGAGGGTTACCAGACCCCGGATTATGAAGAGGCTCCTCACAGGCTGAGCGTCAGTCTGGAAGGCTCCCTGACCAGCCTGAAGATACGGAAGTACGAGTCATTCGAAGGCATCTGA
>CAZWAO010000114.1:0-8358 GCA_964631815.1 uncultured Ignavibacteria bacterium
GCAAGCTGGGCACCAGTCCCTATTTGATGGTGGTTTTCATATTTCTCGGATTCGCCGCCGCAGGCAAAGGCGTCTACAACCTGATCAAAAAGGCCGGCGAGTAAAACCCGAAAATCGTTGTTTCGTCCATGGGTTTGGAATTCATTCACAGAGTGATCAAGACTTCACTGGTGCTGTCTGTCTTGGGTTTTCTCTTCATCACCGTTTACTACGATTTCAGATTCGGAGGGGGAATTCTGGCAGGTGCCATATGGGGCTGCCTGAATCTGCTGTTTCTAACCAACCTGATCAGCGAGGTCTTCTCCCCCGGCAAAAGGGTGATAAAGGGAAAGGTGATCCGCATAGCCTTAGTCAAGTTCCCCCTGTTGTATGCTGCAGGTTATGTCTTGTTGGCCATCAAATACTTCCCGGCGGAGAGCCTGCTTTTAGGTTTCACCCTGATCTTTTTGGTGATGCTTCTTAAGGCCCTGGGAAGATGGGTGCTTTCACTTAACCCGGGTGAACGGCCCAAGGCTCCATGTGTGGAAGAACCGGTCGACCAGAATGCTGACCAAACGAAGAAACGTGATCACGGCAGATTTGATACTAGTATGCGCATCGGCAAACCGGCATGATTGTCCGGGGCGCGATGAACTTAGGAAGAGAAGGTATTGGGACTGATGTTGACCGAAGAACTGGTAGAACATGCAGCGGAAACCACGCAATCGGGAGCGCCCGAGCTGCCCAATTTCATCAGCCTGTTGTATCACGAGTTCGGGGAAGCCGCTTGGGTGGGGTTTCTTCACCATTATGAAAACCTGATTTTCTCTTTTATGGTGGCCACCCTTCTGTGTCTGGTTTCCTACCTAGTGTATCGCAAAAGGTCCATGATGCCCGGCAAATGGCAGAACGCCGTGGAGCTGGTGGTGGAGTCTTTGGACAACTTCGTCTGCGGAATTCTGGGACCCCAGGGGAGGAGATTCACGCCTTTTCTGGGCACCCTGTTCATCTACATCCTGATAATGAACTTCTGGGGTTTGGTTCCGGGAATGAAATCGCCCACCGCCAATTTGAACCAGACTCTGGCTCTGGCCATCTGCGTGTTCTTCTACGTTCAGTACACCGGCATAAGGAGCCTGGGACTGGTGGGATATCTCAAACACATGGCAGGCGACCCTAGGGACGTGGTCACCTGGCTTCTGGTGCCGCTCAGCATCCCCATTCATATAATAGAAGAGCTGGCCAAACCCTTAAGTCTGTCGCTGCGACTTTTCGGGAACATCACCGGTGAGGACGTTCTAATAGCCGTCTTCGTGGGGCTGGGAGTAAGCGCGGTAGGATTCTTGCATCTACCCGTAGGACTGCCGCTGGAGATTCCCTTCATCTTTTTGGCCCTTTTGACTGGAAGTATCCAGGCCTTGGTATTCACTTTGCTTTCGACAATATACTTTTCACTGATGTTGCCGCATGAGGAGCATTGAGGAATCGAACGATAGTGCATCTGAATTCGTGAATCTTTGAACCAGTTGTCCCTTGAACTCTTGAACCCTTGAACCCTTGAACCTTTGAACTCTTGAACCCTTGAACCCTTGAACCCTTTGACCTTTTAACCATTAGACCTTTTAACTACTGAACCTTTTCTCCCAAGGAGGTTAAATGACTTACCAAACTGCCTTAGCCATCGCCCTTCCTCTGGGTCTGGGCATTGCGGCTTTCGGCTCTGCTTTCGGACTGGGTCGTGCTGTTTCGGCGGCCATGGAGGCCATGGGACGCCAGCCGGAGGCGGCGGGAAAGATCCAGTTGGGGATGATAATCGGGTGCGCCTTAATCGAGGCTCTCACCATCTACGCTTTGGTCACGGTGTTCGTTCTCCAGGGCAAGATTCTATAGCCGCCGTTGCCTGAGAAACAACTTTTCCCCGGCGGTCGGTCGACCAGATGTACAAAGGTTTGAGGCTCCGTTCGCCTTAGTGCCGGCCGCCTGCAAGGAGTATGCGCATGGGTCTTGAAATTGGCCAGATCATCACCCATATCATCGGATTCGTTATAGCCGTCATCATACTGAAGAAGTTCGCCTGGAAGCCTCTTCTGTCCATTTTGGAGGAGAGGAGAAACAAGATCAAGTCGGAATTCGACGATCTGGAGCAGGAACGCAAAAAGACCGAGAAGCTGTATGATGATTATCAGACCAAGCTCAAGGAAATCGACTCTCTGGCCCGGACCAAGATACAGGAAGCCTCCAGAGAAGGACAAACCCTGGCAAATGAGATAAAGGAAGAAGCCAGAAAAGAGGCCAAGCAGATCGTCACCCGGACCCGGGAGGAGATTCAGAGGGACTTGGATAAGGCCAAGGTTCAGTTGCGGGACGACGTGGTGAACATGACCCTGGAGATAACGGAGAGAGTCATCGGCCAGAAACTGGATCGGGAAAAAGACAAGGAGCTGGTGGCCCAATTGTTGGAAGATATGAAACAGGGAAACGTTGAAGGTTTGGGATGATCGGATCGCGGGTAGCAGCCAAATATGCAGTGGCTCTGTTTCGAGCGGCCCAGCATGCGGGCGAGCTGGAGCGCATCTCGGATGACCTGAGAGCTGTTTCCGGTCTGCTGAGAAAGAATCCTCGCTTAAAAGATTTTCTGGAATCGCCCCAGGTGTCGGAGAAGGAAAAGAGGGATTTGCTTAGCCTGAGCTTAAAGCCATCGGTCTCCCCGGCGCTGTTTTCATTTCTTCTGCTGGTATTGGAGAAACACAGAATTCAGCATTTGGAGTCCATGGCGGAGGAGTTCGAAAAACTGTTTAAGGAAAACCAGGGCATACTGGATGCCCGGCTGATCACCGCCAGGGAATTGGACCAGACCCTGCGCCATCAAATCCGGGAGGAGCTGGAAAGACGTATCGGCAAAAAAATTGAGGTGCACACCCAGCTGGAACCTGGGCTGATAGGTGGGGCGGTGGTCATGGTGGGTGACAAAGTGATCGACAGAAGCGTGCGGCATCAGTTAAACCAGCTCCGGGAGCGGATGTCGGCGCTCAAAGTACATGAATCCACCTGATCAGGGAACAGAACATTACGCGGGTGCTTCGGAGAAACGCCAAATCACGTAGGAGGCTTCTTTCATGCCACTCAATCCGGAAGAGGTAAGCTCCATCATACAAAAGGAGATCGAGAAGTACGAGACCAAGCTCAAGATGGAAAGCGTGGGAACTGTGTTGCAGGTGGGGGACGGGATTGCCCGCATCTGGGGCTTGGAGGACGCCATGATGAGCGAGTTGATCAAGTTTCCCAACGACGTTACCGGCATGATACTGAATCTGGAAGAAGACAACGTGGGAGCGGCCATTCTGGGACCATACGAGGACATCAAGGAGGGCGACCGGGTCACCCGCACCCAAACCATAGCCTCCGTGCCGGTGGGAGACGCCCTGGTGGGGAGAGTGGTCAATGCTCTGGGGGAACCTCTGGATGGAAAGGGTCCCATCGTGGCCAAAAGCCGCCGTCCCATGGAGGGCGACGCGCCCAACGTGGTGCAGCGCCGACCGGTGAGCGAGCCCGTGCAGACCGGTCTCAAGGCGGTCGACTCCATGATTCCCATCGGCCGGGGACAGAGGGAATTGATCATCGGGGACCGCCAGACCGGCAAAACCGCTTTGGTCATCGACACCATTTTGAATCAGAGGAACACTGATCTTTACTGCATATATGTGGCCATAGGACAGAAAGCCTCCACCGTAGCCCAGCTGGTGAAGACGCTGGAGGAAGGCGGCGCCATGGAGCACACCACCGTGGTGGTGGCCACCGCTAACGAGCCAGCCCCCCTTCAGTATATCGCACCCTATGCCGGCTGCGCCATGGGGGAGGAGTTTTTGTATAACGGAAAACACGTGGTGGTGTTTTATGACGATCTCACCAAACACGCCCAGGCATACCGTCAGATGTCCTTGCTTTTAAGGCGTCCGCCCGGAAGAGAGGCTTTCCCCGGCGATATCTTCTATCTTCATTCCAGACTCCTGGAAAGAGCCGCCAAGTTGAACGACGATCTGGGCGGAGGCTCGCTTACCGCCATCCCTATAGTGGAGATCCAGGCGGGAGACGTGACCGCCTACATTCCGACCAACGTGATTTCCATCACCGACGGCCAGATTTACCTGGAGACCGACCTTTTCTATGCCGGCATCAGACCCGCCATCAACGTGGGAATATCCGTTTCTCGAGTGGGAGGCAAGGCTCAGGTGAAGGCCATGCGGAAAGTGGCCGGAAGGCTGAGATTGGATTTGGCCCAGTACCGGGAGCTGGCCGCCTTCACCCAATTTGGAACCGAACTCGACGAGACCACCAAGGCATATCTTACCCGCGGCGAGAGGACTGTTGAGATATTGAAGCAGAATCAGTACGTCCCCATGCCGGTGGAAAAACAGGTGATGATAATCTACGCCGCTACGCATGGATATCTGGACGATCTGCCGCCGGAGACGGTCCACATATTCGAGAAGGAGTTTTATCCTTATGTGGAGAAGGAGTACCCCGACGTAGGTCACAGCATCGGCTCGACCAAGGACTTGGACGAAAAGACCGAGCAGAAGCTCAACCAGGCATTGTCCGCTTTCAAGGAACAGTTTAAGTCCAGGCTTGCGGAGATCGAAAAGGAGCTGGCCTGCCCGCCGGGCGAATCCCCTGCCAAGAAGGAGTGAGTCTCTTCGGGTTTGCATGGTCAGGCTCCAAACCAAACCGGCGACAGTACTCAAGGATGGAATAGCCGACAATGGCAACGCTTCGTGATCTTAGAAGAAGAATAAAATCAGTACAGGGCACCCAGCAGATCACCAAAGCCATGCAGATGGTGGCTGCGGCCCGGCTGAGAAGAGCCCAGGACAAGGTGGAATCCTCCCGTCCCTATGCCTCCAAGATGCAGGCCATGCTGGATAATCTGACCCGGGCCAGCGCCTCGCTGGATCATCCCCTGTTTGAAAAAAGGGAGGTCAAGAGAATCGGGATCGTGGTGGTGACCTCCGATCGGGGGTTGTGCGGCTCTTACAACCATAACGTAATTGCCGAAACCGAGAGGCTGATCAAGTGCTACCAGCCGGATCAAGTTTCTCTGATCCCCGTGGGAAAGAAAGGTCACAGCTATTACTCCAAGAGAGCCTGCCGGATCGTTTTGAGATATTTGGGTCTGGGCGGACTATTGGACTTGGGTCAGGTAAGAAGTATCACCAACGATCTGGTGAATCTCTTCCTCTCTCGGGAAGTGGACGAGATTCACATGGTCTACACCAAGTTCCTATCCGCCGTCAGCCATAAGGTGACCACCGACAAGTTCCTCAACATTGAGAGTCAGGAGAAGGCGGAAGGCAAACAGGTTCAGGTGGACTACATCTTTGAACCCGGTCCGGAGAAGATCTTCTCCACGCTGCTTCCCAGCTACTGTATGACCCGCGTGCAGACGGCCCTGGCGGAGGCTTTCGCCTCGGAGCACGCCGCCCGCATGATCTCCATGAGCGCGGCCACAAAAAACGCCGAAGAGATGATCGAGGATTTGACCCTGGTGATGAACAAACTCCGACAGGCGACCATCACCAAAGAGATGCTGGAGATAACCACGGGCGCGGAGGCTCTTAAAGGATAGAGAGCCATAGGGAGAAGTCGTCGGAGACTTCGATTCCAAATGACTTAAGCCGAAAGGAAAGGAAAGTGGCGAACCAGAACTACGGAAAGGTTAAACAGGTAATCGGAGCCACGGTGGACTGCGAGTTCGAGGCGGATAAGTTACCCCATATCTTCAACGCTATCAAGATCGAAGATAAGGACAGGGGAATTGATCTGACCGTGGAAGTGGCCTTGCACCTGGGAGACAACCTGGTGAGGTGCGTATCATTGGCCTCCACGGACGGTCTGGTCCGGGGCATGCCCGCCCTCGATACCGGAGCGGCCATACAGGTTCCGGTGGGCGAAGGAACGTTGGGGAGGATTTTCAATCTTCTGGGAGAACCCATCGACCAACTGGGCCCGGTGAAGAACATCGCAAAAACCTATCCCATCCACCGGCCTGCTCCCACTTTGCAGGATCAGGACACCAAGACTTCCATTCTGGAGACCGGCATAAAAGTCATCGATCTGCTGGAGCCGTATGCCAAGGGAGGCAAGGTCGGCCTTTTCGGGGGCGCGGGTGTGGGCAAGACGGTGATCGTGATGGAGCTTATCAGGAGCATAGCCACCGAGCACGGAGGATATTCGGTTTTCTGCGGCGTGGGCGAGCGAACCAGGGAAGGAAACGATCTGTGGCTGGAGATGAAGGAATCCGGAGTCATCTCCAAGACCGTCATGGTCTTCGGCCAGATGAACGAGCCGCCTGGGGCCAGACTGAGAGTGGGCCTGACCGGCTTGTCCATGGCGGAATATTTCCGGGACGAGGAACATCAGGACGTCCTGCTGTTCATCGACAACATATTCAGATTCATCCAAGCGGGATCGGAGGTTTCCGCGCTTTTGGGACGGATGCCTTCGGCCGTGGGCTACCAGCCCACCTTGGGCACGGAGTTGGGTGAGCTGGAGGAGAGAATCACCTCCACCAAGGGCGGCTCCATCACTTCGGTGCAGGCCATTTTCGTTCCGGCGGATGACCTGACTGACCCGGCCCCGGCCACCACCTTCTCGCATCTGGATGCCACGACGGTGCTCTCCCGTCAGATCGTGGAATTGGGCATCTATCCCGCCGTAGATCCTTTGGCCTCCACCTCCAGGATTTTGGATCCCAGGGTCATAGGCCAAACGCATTATCAGACTGCCCGGGACGTGCAGACAATCCTGCAAAGATACAAGGACCTGCAGGACATCATAGCTATTCTGGGAATGGACGAGCTTTCGGATGAGGACAAGATTCTGGTGGGAAGAGCGCGCCGTATTCAGAAGTTCCTCTCCCAGCCGTTCTTCGTGGCCGAGGCCTTCACCGGTACTCACGGCCGCTACGTCAAACTGGAGGACACCATCACCGGGTTCAGGAAGATCATTAGCGGTGAGATGGACGATATTCCGGAACAGGCGTTCTACATGCTGGGAGGCATCGAAGAGGTATACGAGAAGGCCGAGCAGATGAAGAAAGGCGGCGCCTCATAAACTGCCGGAGGTCAAGATGCCCGGCCGCTGCCGGAGCCTGAGTCCTGATAACCATAGGCGGGGGAATTCATCCCTCGCCGGGAAGTCGAACACCGAGCATGTATAGTCTGAACATAGTGACCCCCGAAGAGGTCTTCTATGAAGGAGAGGCGGTCTCCCTCGTCGCTCCCGGCTCCGAAGGATACCTGGGAGTCCTGACGGACCATGCTCCTCTGATCACGGCTCTTGTGCCTGGGAAACTGACGGTAAAAGACCAGAGGAACCAGGAGACCATTTTCGCCATTGGTGGCGGATTCATGGAGGTATTCAAGAATCAGGTGACCATCCTGGCACATTCCATAGAATCCATCGACCGGATCAACTATGAGAGAGCCAAGGAAGCTTTGGAGCGAGCCCAGAACAGGCTTAGATCGAAGGCCCGGGAGATCGACATCCCCCGTGCCTTGGCGGCCTTCCACCGTGCGGAAAACCGAATCCGACTGTACAATGCAATCCGCATGAGCGAACAAGATTGAGCAACTCCATTGGGAGAGAAAGACACATCACGAGGGTTGAGCTTCAGCTCAATCCTCTTTTTTTGGGGCGAGAAAGCACTGCATCCGTTCACCGGACGCCAATGGGCTTCACAGGAGGACAAGTGTAAGGAGGTTTTGTGGCCGCATGCCCTGTGATTACTGTCGTGGGAGTGCGCATACCGCAGGGTTGCTGGGATGGAATCCTCAAAGCCTCTAGGAGAGGCGTCACCTTTGTTGGAGCTCTGAGGGACATGTATCCAGGTTGACCAGATCCACGCTGGGAAGGGCATCCGGCAGCTTGGCCTTGGCCTTGACGTATTTTCGCAGGTAGACCACGAAGGCCGAACCTCTCCCCTCTTGGCTGCGGAATTCTATCTTCCCCCCCAGGTTGTTCACCAGTCTGTGGACTATGGCCAGACCCAGTCCGGTTCCGTTCTTCTTGGTAGAGAAGAACGGTGAGAATACCTTCTGCTTCTGTTCCTCGGTCATCCCCTTTCCGTCATCCACCACAGCCACGGGAACCCATTCCGATTCGTCGTTCTGATCTTCCTGCATAGTGATTCTGTCCGATGGACTCAAGCTCTTGTCCGTGATCAGTATCTCTCCCCACCTTCCCTCCATGGCCTCCATGGCGTTCACCAGCAGGTTCAAGAATATCTGTTTGATCTGATTCTCCTCCCCCAGGACCTGCCGGTTAGCCGAGGAGAACTCCTTCCTGATGGTGATGGTATCTCTGAAGGCAGAGTGCTTTCTG
>CAZWAO010000115.1:0-8297 GCA_964631815.1 uncultured Ignavibacteria bacterium
CGCAGCACACCAGCTCCCCCGCTCCCTCGTGCAAAAGCTCCACGATGTTCCCGCAGATTTCGCATTTGTAGACCTGCAGTCTCTTGGTCATGATTACACCTCCTTAAAGGTTATTGCGTTGGCTTTCCATTTATTCTTTCTCAGCTACTGAGAGAATTGTCCGGGCCGGGCCTAATCGAAGAAGTCCTTGTCCAGGTCGCCGTCGTTGGAATATCCTCTGCTTTCCCAGTATCCTCTGTACTTGTCGTTGTCCGAAAGCTCGATCCTGTCGATCCATTTTATCCACTTGTATCCCCATTTGTTCTCCGCCACCAACTCAAAGGGGAAACCCCGCTCCGGCGGGATGGTCAGGCCGTTCATCTTATACGCCATTATTATATCATTTCCCATGATGTAACCCAAGGGAAAAGACGTGGAATATCCGTCCGGAGAATAGAAGATCACCGTGTTGGCGGTGGTCTCCACGCCCGCCTCGGAGAGCAAATCCCTAACCAGAAACCCTTCCCACAGTACGGTGACACTCCAGCCTTCCACGCAGTTCAGCGTGACCACCTTCTTGATGCTCGGCCGGCTCACCACCTGATCGTAGGTAAAGGTCCTGGCGGAATCCACCAGACCGGTTATCTGCAGCCGGTACTTCTCCCGGTCAACGTACTGGGGGCCTTTGATGGAGTTCTCGTGAAAGTCGCTCAGCGATGACAGTTTCTTCCCTTCGTACTCCCTCAGCTCCCGAGGCTCCGCTTGCTCGGAGCTATCCTTGGGGGCCTGGTTGCCGCAGGTTCCCACGGTTACCAGCATCAGAACCAGAAAAACCGCCTTCAACGCAAATCTGGTCACTTCTTCCTCCTTTCCCCCAGTGCTCCCGTAGGGCGCATCGGCATGCACCGTCTGGTGCATGCCATCGTCTCAGACTCTCTATTTCTTGCCGTCCTTTTTCTGTCTCCGCAGGTCCTGGGCCATGGTTTGGATTTCCGTCAAGTCCCGCTGCATCTCACTCCAGCCGTACCAGAAGGCATAATCCGGGTTGGCATGGAAAGCGCCCTGAAAAGTGCGCATTCGGTGCTCAAGATACATCAGGAAAAGCCGCTGTTCGATCACCGTGGGCGCATCATTGAAGGCCAGAAGATCGGGGAAGGGATAGGCGTACTGTTCCGGCTGGGGAATCACCTTGTCCTGATACAGGCCGGCTACGATTCGTATCCCCTGGGCCATAAGATGATCCGCCTCCTTGATCATCCGGTCTCCCTTTTCCAGTTCGCCCCGGGCGAAAGTGCGCGAATGACAGCGGCTGCATCCGGCCAGCATCCGGCCTCGCTCTTCGTCCCAATCCTGCTGGGTGAGCCGGGCCACGTCCGCCGCCTTGACCAAATCCAGCCTGGCCGTGGGATTCCCGTCCGGGTCCAGAACTCCCAGGGCCTGCAGTACCGTGAGCCGATCAGCCGCCCAGGTTTGGTCCTGGGGCATGGGCAGCCGCACGGCCAGAAATCCCCAGGCGGTTCTCACCGCGTGGTCCCCATCCCGCATATGGCATATCTGACAGGTGGGCGCGGCAGCCTCTTCCGGCAGCTTGCCCACTTGTTTGAGCAGATACCTGACGCCGTGTTTGGAGGAGGAATACATCTCCCACTGGGGATGATCGATGCCCATGTGGCAGGTGCGACAGGCCTGGGGCTGGCTGGCTTCCAGGGTGGAGAAAATGTGCCTGGTATGGCAGGCGTCGCACGAGGCCAAGCCGAAGCCGGATCCCTCCTGGGTCAACTTTTTCACCTCCGCTTCGGTCTTCAACCCTATCTTATGGCACCCACCGCATCCCTTCATTCCCTCCATCAGCTCCATGGGCTGCCAGTGAGCCGTGGGCATGGCGTTCATGGCGGCCCAGGCTTTGGAGTGTTTTCCGTCTTTGAACTGCTGCACTTGCGCCTCATGGCACAGAGCGCAGGTCTCGGGGGTGGGCAGGTTGACCTGATCCACGTCGTTAGCCGACTTGTGCTGGTCACCGTGGCACACCGAGCAGTTCACGTCGCTTGAGCTGTGCTTGGAGAGCTGCCAGTCCGACACCACGTTGGGGGTGACCTTCCTGTGACAGTCAACGCAGGTTTGGCCCAAAGCGCTGGCGGCCACGGTCAGGATCGTAAGCGACAAAACCACAACGCCCATCCTCATCCGGCACCTCCTTTGGATCTGAAAGGGTTGAATGTCAACTGGGGTAACTGTCCAAAGACTACTCCAGGAGCTTCTGTTTCATCTCTTCATATTCCTGTTTGGTGATCTCTCCCTTGGCAAACCGTTTCTTCAGGATGTCCAGGGCGCTCTCCTTTTCCGACCCCGGGCCGGAGGGCACGTTTCGCAGTATCAAATACACTATAATGCCCATGACCACCAGAAGCAATATCCACGCATAGCCTCCGCCGTAACCATAGCCCATTCCGCCCTGCCAGCCCCACATGTGCCCGTGGCCCACAAAGGAAAAGAAGAACACAGCCAGAAGCGCCAGGAGTATAATCAGCACCACACCGTTTTTCATAATCCACCGTCCTTTCTATTTCACTGCATCGAACACCTTCTTGAGCTTGGCCTCCACTTCCGTGGCGGTTTCCTTCAGACCCGGATTGTCCACCATTCCCATGGCCGTGGAGGGTTTGATCACATCCAGCACTGTCTTCCCGTCCTTTTCGTATATCACCACGTTGCAGGGCAGCAAGAGGCCGATGTCCTCCTCCTCCAGGATAGCCCGGTGCGCCAAATCCGGGTTACAGGCGCCCAGGATCAGGTAATCGGGGAAGTCCATTCCCAGCTTCTCCCTGAACTTCGCTTTGACGTCTATGGTGGTCAGGATGCCGAAACCTTCCTTCTTCAGCTCCTGGGTAACGGTCTCCACGGCTTGAGGGAAGGAAAGCCCGATCTGCTTTTTGAATCCGTAACTGATCATCTCACCTCCCGCTTTGAACTTTAAGTAATCTGGCATTGACGGCCACGATCACCGTGCTCACCGACATCAAAAGCGCGCCTACCGCCGGGGAAATCACCACTCCCACGCTGTAGAGCACGCCTGCAGCCAGAGGAATGGCAAAGGCGTTGTAGCCGGTGGCCCAGATCAGATTCTGCACCATCTTTCTATATGTGGCCCTGCCGAACAGAATCAGAGCCGACACGTCCTGGGGATTGCTGTTGACCAGGATGATGTCTGCGGTCTCGGCGGCCACGTCCGTTCCCGCTCCGATGGCGATGCCCACGTCCGCCTGGGCAAGAGCCGGCGCGTCGTTCACCCCGTCTCCGGTCATGGCCACGAACTCGCCCTTAGCTTGCAGCTGTTTGACTTTGTCCAGCTTCTCATGCGGGAGAACCTCTGCAAAATAACCGTCCAATCCCAGCTTCTCCGCAACGCTTTTGGCCACCTTCTGATTGTCGCCGGTGAGCATCATGCATTTGATGCCTGCGCTCTTTAACTTCCTGACGGCGGTGTACGATTCCGGCCTTATCTGATCGGCCAGCCCGATCATGCCCGCCGGTTGGTCTCCCACCAGCACGAATACCTGGGTCTCGGCCTCATCGGTCTGCACCTCGCGGCTGACCTGAATGCCGTTCTCCTTCAGGTAGGCTGCACTCACCACCTTGACCGGCTCATCTTGCACCCTCCCCTCCACGCCTCTCCCCCGAATGGACTTGAATTCGGCGGCAGCAGGTATTTCCAAGCCCTGCTCCCTGGCCCTTCTAACGATGCTGGACGCGATGGGATGCTCGGAATTCTGCTCGAGCGCCGAGGCATATCGTAATATCTTCTCTTCGGTCAAATAATCTTTTAATGGGATTATGCGGGAAACCCCGAATCTTCCCTCGGTCAGGGTCCCGGTCTTATCGAAAACCACCGTGGTGATCTTCCTCGAATTCTCGAATGCGGTTCGGTTGCGTATCAAAAGCCCGCCTCTGGCGGCCAGAGCGGTGGATACCGCCACCACTAAGGGGATGGCCAGACCCAAAGCATGCGGGCAGGTGATGACCATCACCGTGACCATCCTCTCCAAGGCGAAAGAAAACACGCTTCCCAGGCTAAGCCAGACCACCAGTGTTACACTGCCGGCGGTCAACGCTATCAGCGTAAGCCAGAACGCAGCCCGGTCCGCCAAGCGCTGGGTCTTGGATTTTGCGGTCTGCGCCTGGTTGACCAATTCTATTATGCGGGAAAGGTAAGAGTCCTTCCCGGTCTTCTCGATCTTCACGGTCAACGATCCCTCGCCGTTGATGGCGCCGGCGATCACCTTGTCCTGGGGCTTCTTCTTGACAGGCCGGGATTCACCGGTGAGCACCGATTCGTCCGCGAAGCTTTCGCCTTTGGCCACCAGCCCGTCGGCTGCGAATCTCTCCCCCGGTTTGACCAGGATCAAATCACCCGGTTTCAGGTCGCTTATCTTGACGTCCGTGATCTGATCGGCTTGCACCCGGTGGGCCTCGGAGGGCAGAAGCCGGGCCAGTTGGTCCAAGGCCCGGGATGCTCCCAGCACGGATTTCATCTCGATGAAATGCCCCAAAAGCATGATGTCGATTAAGGTGACCAGCTCCCAGAAAAATATCTTGCCCTGCACCCCGAATACCACAATGGCGCTGTAGAAGTAAGCCACGGATATGGCCAGAGCGATTAAGGTCATCATGCCGGGAGTCTTGTTGCCCAACTCCTGGAATAAACCTTTCAGGAAGGGCCAGCCGCCATAGAAGAAGACAAACGTGGACAGGGCGAAAAGCACATACAGGCTTCCGCTAAACTGCAGGGAGAAGCCCAGCCCTTTTTGGATCATGGGGGACAAAAGCAGTATGGGAACGGTCAGAATCAGGCAGACGATGAACCTTCTCTTGAAGTCCTGAATCATCATCCGATGGTGCATGGAATGATCGTGCCCGGCATGCCCGTGCTCCATGTGGTGATGCTTGTCGCCCTGGATCATCCCGGATGCTGGAGCATTATGATGGGCGTGCTCATCCGCCACGTGATGATGATGTTTCATCCCACCTTGATGTTCGTGATCTTCGTGTCTTTCGTTCATTTTTGAACTTCCTTGCCCGATCCGAATTCCGTCTTGGCTAATCAAGTGGAATTCGAGTTCGGCTTTCCATCCCTTTGGTCAGGATTTTATCATCACCAAGAGCATCTTGAATTTCCTCAACGCCTTCAGAGCATGGGGCTGGTTGGCCGGCATTATGATCATCTCCCCGCCGAACAGATGATAGGACTTCGAGGAGATGGTAATCTCCGCTTCACCCTCCACTAAGTAGACCAACGCATCGAACGGAGCCGTATGTTCGCTCAAACCCTGTCCCTCGTCGAATGCAAACAGGGTCACCGTTCCGGCTTTGCTTTTGATTATCTCCCGGCTCACCACGGAACCGGCTTGATAGTCGACCATGTCGGCCACCACGTTTACCTGCGGTTCAGGCTGCTCTTGTTTTGCTTTTTCATCCTGGGATGACACTTGCTCTCCTTTTTTGCGCGAGACCATTTTCCGGCTTCATCTCATGCCGTACCAGGAGCCGGATTCCAATTCGCTGAAGAAGACCTTTTTGTCCTCTTCTCCTTCGATTTCGTCTCCCGCCTTTTTCGCCAACTCGAAGTGCTTCTCGAACTCGGCCTTATTGCCGGCAGCGGCGTGCGCTCTGGCCATGGCTTCATGTGCAAAGGCGATGTCGAAATCACCGATTTCATGCTCCTCACAAATATCCAGACATCTTTGAGCGTGGAACAGGGCCGATTGGGGCCGGTTCAAAACGGCGTAAACACGGGAGATCTGCCACTCGCCTCTTTCCTTGTGAACGGGCGTGCCGATCTGGCCCCAGTGATAGCGGGAGGCGTGAGCCGCATGCATCATCTCGTCGTCTTCCTCTTCGCTTCTGTCTTTCTTCTCCAGGAGATTCCAAACACCGTTGAAACAGTCGACAGCGAACTTCTTGTGCGCTTCCTCTAAGGAATATCTCTCTTCGTCAGCCATGATTCACTCTCCCGCTCTTTGGTTCTTAATCAAACCGATTTACTCATGACGCGTCGATGGTCGGTGGCCGCGTTACTTTTTCTCTCCCTCCGCCTGGCCTTTCTTGGCCCGGTAGTCTTTGATGGCCGCGTGCAGCGCATCCGCCGCCAGGTTGGAGCAGTGCATCTTCACCGGGGGAAGCCCTTCCAGCTCGGTAGCCACGTCGTTGCGGGTCAGCTTCATGGCCTCGTCTACGTGCATCCCCTTGGCCATTTCGGTCACCATGCTGCTGGTGGCGATGGCCGAGCCGCATCCGAAGGTGCGGAATTTGATGTCGGTGATGATGTCGTCCTTGACCTTGATGTACATCTCCATCAAGTCCCCGCATACCGGATTTCCCACCTTTCCGTATCCGTCCGGATTCTCGATCACTCCCACGTTGCGGGGATTGGTGAAATGCTCCAACACTTTCTTGCTGTATCCTATCTGTGCCATAGAAATCACACTCCTTCTTTACAAAGGCGAAAGCTGCCTCAGCCTTTGAACCGTCTCTTTCACCGCCTCCACCACCTGCGGAACCTGCTCAAGATGGTTTGATCTTCCCAAGGTCAGAACCATGGAGCCATGCGCTTGTTCATGCTTCAATCCGATGGCCAAAAGCACATGGGAAGGCTCCAGGGTTTTGGAGGAACATGCCGATCCGGTGGAAATTTGGATGTTGTGCTTTAAGTCCATGTTCAAAAGAATGCTCTCTCCCTCTATGCTGGTGAACCGGAAGCTGGCATGGTGAGGTAGCCTTTGGCTGGGATGGCCGGTGAGGTACGATTCTTCTATCTGGGTGATCTCCTGAATGAGCTGGTCTCTTATGACCTGAAGCCTCTGGCTCTCCTGCGTCATCTCCAGTTTGGCCAGCCGTGCCGCCTCTCCCATCCCGGCAATGGCAAAGATGTTCTCCGTACCCGATCTTAGACCTCTTTCCTGCCCTCCGCCGGGAAGAACCGGCTGCAATTTGACGCCGGGCTTAATGTAGAGCGCTCCCGCTCCCTGCGGACCATACATGTCGTTGGAGGAAAGGGTGAGCAGGTCCACTCCGTCCTTCTGCACGTCCACCGGTATGCGGCCTACGGCCTGGATGGCGTCCACGTGCAGATAAACGCCTCGCTCGTGCACGATCTGGCTAATCTTCGGAATGGGCTGGATGGTGCCGATCTCTCCGTTGGCATACATTACTGAGGTTACCACTGTCTCCTTGGTCAGACTCTCCTTCAACTTGTCCAAATCAACCAGTCCGGTGGAATCCACCGGAATCAAGGTCAGCTCGTGGCCGCCCTTCTGCAAGTCTTTCATGGGATTTAGCACCGAGACATGCTCGATGGCGCTGGCCAGAAGCTTTTTCCCTCTGGAGGCATTGCGCAGGGCGGTACCCCTGATGGCCAGATTGTTGGCTTCGGTGGCGCCGCTGGTGAATATGATGCAGGTCTCGTTCTCGGCGTTGATCAGCTCCGCCACCTTCTTGCGGGCCTCCTCCACCGCTCTCTTGCCAGTCAATCCCACCGAATGCAAAGAGGACGGGTTGCCGAATCCATCTTTCAGGTGCTTCTCGGCGAAAGCCAATACTCTGGGGTCCACCTGCATGGCCGAGACGTGATCTAAGTATATTCTATCCATTAACCAACCTCCCGGAAGAAGCTATCCTCCGACAGCCTCCTCCCTTGACGTCAAAACCACATGGTGGCGGACGCATCCAAGGCCAGATCGTTGAGCGTGGCGGCGCCCACGATTTTGACTCCGGGAATCAAATCCACCTTCTCCCATCCCAGCATCCGCTTGGAGGCTTCGCACACCCAAATATCTATTCCCATCTCCAGCGTTTTCTTGATCATCTCCGCCACGCTGGGAAAGGTTCCCAGCTTGATCTTCTCGGCCTCTCCGGGTTTGAGGATCTTCAGGCCCATACCCAGATAGTAGACCTTGGGATTTAAGTCCATGGCCTTGGCCGTCTGCGCCAGGACCAGGGGCGAATATTGTCTTTCCGGCTGATCGCTGGTCTGCACGTAGAGTATGAATTTCTCGTCTTTCATCTTACCCTCCCATCTCCGAATATCCGAGCGCATCCCTCATGCCGCGCGCATCACTTGGTGCGCCTTATGTAAAAAGTCAGGACATTTCCCTCTTTTTCGAATTTAAGAATTTCGTGGCCGGTTCTCTTGGCCCACCTTTTTATGTCCTCCTCCGCCGCCGGGTCGTCCGCCTCCACTTTCAACACCTGTCCCACCTCGATTTTCTCGATCTCCTCTTTGGTCATGGAGATGGGCATGGGACAGAACAGACCCACGCAGTCCA
>CAZWAO010000116.1:0-8230 GCA_964631815.1 uncultured Ignavibacteria bacterium
TTCATCTTCAGCCGAAGCGTGTTGCGGTGAATACCCAGAATTTCGGCGGTCTTGTTTAAGTTCCAGTCGGCATGATCCAGAATCTTCAGGATGTGAACCCTCTCCACATCCTTTAGGGAACGCAAAGCCGCCGTGGATTCGTCCGCGCTTCTACCGGCCAGTCCGAAGTAAGGCAAATCACCTTTGTCGATGACATTGGTTCTCGAAAGAACCACTCCCCTTTCGATGACGTTCTCCAATTCCCGTACATTGCCGGGCCAGTCGTAGCTTAGGATAAGGTCCTTCACCGCGGAGGTAATCCCCTCCACGGTTTTTCCGCATTTGCGATTGGCCTTGTCAAGGAAATGATCCACCAGAACCAGAACGTCCTCCCTTCTTTCCCTGAGAGGAGGAATGAAGATGGAGATTACGTTCAACCTATAGTATAAGTCCTCCCGAAACGTTTTCTCCCTGATCTTCTCCTCCAAATCCTGATTGGTGGCGGCGATTATGCGCACGTCCACTTTAAGGGTTTCCTTTCCGCCCAGCCTCTCGAACTCCTGCGATTCGATTACCCGCAGGATCTTGACTTGCGTTTCCAGCGGGATATCGCCCACCTCGTCCAAAAAGAGCGTGCCGCCATCGGCCAACTCGAACCGCCCTTCTCTTCTGCGTATGGCTCCGGTAAAAGCCCCCTTTTCGTGCCCGAACAGCTCCGATTCTAGAAGACCCTCCGCCAGGGCGGCACAGGACACCGGTATAAAAGCCCGCTCGGACCGGTCGCTCAAAGCATGGATGCTTCTAGCCACCAGCTCCTTACCCGTGCCCGTTTCTCCCCGGACGAGCACCGTGGATTTGGTCTTGGCGACACGGGAAACCGTGCTCAGAACAGCCTGAATGGCCTTGCTCTTTCCGATTATCTCGATGTCCCTAAACTTGTCCTTCAACTCCTCCTTGAGATACCTATTCTCTGCCAGAAGATGGTGGCTCTCCAAAGCCCTGTTGATGTTTAACTTTAACTCATCCAGATTAATAGGCTTGCCTACATAGTTATAGGCTCCGAGTTTCATGGCCTCTACTGCGGTCTCGACCGAGCCATAGGCGGTCATCATAATCACCTGCATCTCCGGGCTTTTCTCTTTGAGCTTACCGAGAAGCTCAATTCCGTCCATCTCTGGCATCTTGAGATCAATTAAGGCTATCTCAAAATGCCGCTCCTGGCAGACCTCGAGCGCCTCCGGCCCGGACGCAGCAGTGGTTACGTCAAAGCCCTGCTTCTCAAGGAACCCGGCCAGCGGCTTTCGCTGCGATTCCTCGTCGTCCACTATCAGTATCCTGTACAGTGCCATATTTCCTATCACTTCCTTAGACGTGTGTTCGACCGATTAGTTTCAGGTCACCGGAAGCTTCACAGTGAATACCGTGCCTTTCCCCACTTCGCTTTTCACCTCGATCTTCCCCTTGTGATCGGATATGATCCGGTAGGCTATGGAAAGGCCCAGCCCGGTTCCTTTTTCCTTGGTGGAGAAGTAGGGCTGAAAAATCCTGGAGAGCTTCTCCGGGGAAATCCCTTTGCCTGAATCCTCGATTTCGATTGTCACCAGCTTATGATCGCCAGCCACATGAGCTCGAATGGTCAACTTTCCACCGGAATCCGTAGCCTGAATCCCGTTCAGCATAATGTTCAGAAGCGCCTTCTTCAACTCCTCCCGATCCACGCGAATCTCCGGAAGCTGATCCAAATCCCGTGAAACCTGGATGCCTTTCTGCTTCGCCTCGATTTCGACTAAGTCGACCGCCTCATTCAGAAACCCGTCCATGTCAACCGGCGCCAGATTCAATTCATGCGCCTTGGCCAGGCTGAGAAACTGGTTTATGATGCCGTCCAGTCTCTTGATCTCGTTTAGGATCAGTTGAGTGAAGGATTTGTATTCCTCCGCGTCCTTCCGGGGGACGAATTCGGACCTCAACCTCTGAGCCGTGATGGAAATGGCATTCAACGGATTTCTGATTTCATGCGCCACGCCTGCTGCCAGATTTCCCACGGCGGAAAGCCTCTCCGCCCTCTTGGCTTCCTCCTCGTATCTCTTCAGCTCGGTCAGGTCGTGAATCACCGCCACCGCGCCTTTGAACTCCTTATTCTCGTCGAACAGACAGGAGGTTCCGATGATCAGCGTCTTCTCCTCTCCCGATAGGGTACGGTATCGAATCTCCACCTCCCGGCTGGTTCTTCTCTCCGCCAGGGCCGGCTTAAGCAAACAGGTGTCCTGCGGAAAGACGGAGTTGTAGTCGCGGCCTACGGCGTGATCGCTGCTTACCCCGAACAAATCCTCGGCCAGCCGGTTGAGCACCACAATCTTCCCCTCCTGGTCGACCGCCACCACCGCACTGTGCATGGATTCCAGGACGTTGCCGGTGAGCGTTTTGATGTCGCGATACGATCTTTGCAGGACGGAGTAATTCTGGTTGACGATGACTATCCCGATGATCAAAAGGCCCAGGAAAAAGAGTATGGCCGAGTATAATATCATCTGCTTTTGGAAAGCAGAGGCCACTTTTTGGTATCCCTCCAGCGACAGCCCCACCCTGAATAGGCCGGAAGGGATCTCCTCCGACTTGAAGGCCCCAACCACCTCCAGCACGTCTTTGTCTCCGAAGCTGGTGATCCTGCTTTGGGCGGTTTGTTCCTCAAGTGCGCTTTGTAGAAAAGGATCCTCCTCGATTTTGAGCATGCGGCCCACTTGCCTGGAAGCCAGCACTATTCCCTCCGGAGACTGAAGCACGATGTAGTCCACCCCGCCCTGTTGCCCGATCTGCTGAATCAAATAGCCGATGCCGATTTCCCGCTTGAATCTCTCCAGGTAAGCGGCGGAGGCCACTACCACCACCGCTCCCCGAGTCTTGGATCTTCGCACTGCCGCCGCATAACTTTTCTCCGCCAAGAGGGTGGTGGCTTCTATTCCGAAAACAGCCTCTTCTTGATCCCCTTGTAGGATTTCTGTTAAGGAAGGAATCAACGCGATGGCCGTATCCTCGTAAATCTCCCTGTCCGAACGGTCGCTGCTGTATACCACGGCGGCCTCTCGGTCCAAAACGTCGATTCGCGAGAGATCGGCCTCCCGGGCCAAGCTCTCCAGTCGTGAGTCGTTAACCAATCCGGCCTGGTCCATCTGATCCACCAGATGGGCGATGTCTTTCAGCCTCTCCCCTACCAGCTCTTCCACCAGGGCATTGGCCCGAACCGCATTCTCGCTGGACATGACAAGGGTTTCCAGCAGAGCCTCGCCTTCCCTTGTCATCACATTGAGCATGCCGGATTTGCTCTGCCTTATCCCCACAAGCGCGATGGTGAAAAGAATCAGCGCCAAGAGTATGGTGATGATGACTACATAACCCAGTCGGATATTGGCCAGGAATTTGGTGCCGGGGAAAAGACCCATATCGTCTCCCGAATCCTCGCTTTGGTTTCGCTCCAATCTATGAGGACACACAAGACCTGTCAAGGGTTAAAGGCTTTCGACCGGAAGAACAGAATAAAACAGGAAGGAATCGGAGCAATCTCAGACGACCTAAAACGCCCCCAGCATCATCAGAACTAAAATTGCGCTCAAGGCTACCAGGATGGCCACAGTCAGCCAGGAGAGGAAGTTGAAGGCTTTGCCGTTGGTATGCTTTCCCATGATCCCCGCGTCATTGATCAAAACCAGCATGAAGATCAAAATCACCGGCAGCACCACCCCATTGATAACCTGCGAGATGAACATGATGGGTATCAGGGGAAGGCCGGGCCAGAGCACCACGCCCGCTCCCAGGAAGATGAGCAGAGAGTATAGACCATAGAACTGCGGAGCCTCCGAGAACCGCTTGTCCACCCCCTGTTCCCAACCCATCCCCTCACACACTACATAGGCGGTGGACAGAGGCAAGATGGAGGCGGCAAACAGGGATGCGTTCAAAAGGCCGAAGGCGAATAAAGTGGAAGCGTACTTTCCGGCCAGAGGTGCCAAGGCCATAGCCGCATCCTGGGCAGTCTCGATCTTGATCCCCGCCTTGAATACCGTGGCGGCACAGGCCACGATGATAAACAAAGCCACCAGATTCACCATGAAGCTTCCGCTGATCACGTCCGCCCGGGAATATTTGTAGTCTTCTAGTTTGATGTTCTTTTCCGCCACCGCTGCCTGCAGGTAGAATTGCATCCAGGGGGCGATGGTGGTCCCGATTAAACCTATCAGCATGCCCATGCTTCCGACATTGAAGTCCAAACTGGGATGGATTACGCTTTCTTTCACCGCCACCCAATCGGGCCGGGCCAAGAAGCCGGATATTATGTAGGTGACGTAGAACAGGCAGGCCACCAGAAAGACCTTCTCCACCGACTTGTATGTTCCCTTCACCACCAGTATCCAAACGAATATGGCTCCCAGGGGAACCGAAAGGTATTTGGAAACGTGGAATATCTCCAGGCTGGCGGCTATTCCGGCGAACTCCGCTATGGTGTTCCCGAAGTTGGTGAAGATCAAAGCCACCAACAGGTAGAAGGTGAGCTTCACCCCGAACCGTTCCCTGATCAGGTCGGACAACCCTTTGCCGGTAACCACGCCCATGCGGGCGCTCATCTCCTGGATGATGATCAGAGCTAAGGTTATGGGTATCAGCGACCATATCAGAGAGTATCCGAAACTCGCCCCGGCTATGGAGTAGGTGGCAATGCCTCCGGCGTCGTTGTCCACGTTGGAGGTGATGATTCCCGGGCCTATCACCATCAGGAGAATAATCAGGTTGCGCCATCGCGACCGGCCCAATATGCTTTTCAGTGCATTTGCCATGATTGATTGTGCCCAGGAACAGTTCCGTCTCCGATTTGATTCCCCGGCCTCTGACTGCCCATCGCCTGATCAGAAGCCTTGGCCTGTCTACTCTCCAAACTCGGGGAAAGTGGCTTCCACCCCGTCCCGCAGGGTTATTATTCCTTCCAGCCGGTTTTGTGCATCGACCACGGGTATTGCCAGGAATTTGTATTTTTTAAAGGTCTCCGCAACCTCATCCAGTGAATCCTCCACCTGCAGCTTGACGATGTCCTTCTTCATCAGCCCGCTGATCTCGGTATCCGGTGGGTTCATAATCAGGTCGCGAAGGGTGATAACCCCCAGCAGCTTTTCGTCCTTGTCGGTCACATAGATGTATGAGATATTGTCCAGGGGATCTTCCGACTGTTTGAAAGCCTCCATGACCTGAGCCACCCGGTCGGTCTGCAGACAAGCAATGTAGTCGGTAGTCATCAATCCGCCCGCCGTCTCCTCTTCGAATTTCATGAGATCCTTGATCTCCTCTCTCTTTTCCTCCTCCATACCCTCGATCAACTCCTGTTTCTTTTCGTCGGGCAAATCCTGCAGCAGGTCCACCGCCTCGTCCGGCTCCATCTCCTCCAGAATGTCGGCTGCCCGTTCCTCCGGCAGATTCTCGATTATGGAAACCCTGGTTTCGTCGTCCACCTCCTCCAGCGCTTCCGCCTGGGTTTCCACGTCCAGCGACCTGAACACATAGGACCGCTCGTGCTGGTCCAGTTCTTCCAGAATATCCGCCATGTCGGAGGGATGGATTTCGGAGAGCTTTCGCTGGGTCACGTTCAGCTTCAAAGCCTTTTTCTGAGGGTCCTGGGATAGGGGTTGGATATATTTCCACGACAGCAGCTTGTCCGGGATTCGGTACGCAAAAAGCCATTCGGTCAGAACGTCCACGAATCCGATCCATCCCAGGCGGCGAAAGATACCCCTTATGCCGAAATCCACGTGAATCACCCGCAGCTTTCCCTCGGAGAGCAAAAGATGAAGGTCGTTCACCCTCTCCACTCTTGCCCCGTGGGTGTCCAAAACCTGATCGTCGAGTATCTCGTCACGCAAGAGCATCTCTCCCGACTTCAAATCCAGGTCGATGCTCTGACCCGGCGACTCCTTCTTCAACCTGATCCCTTCCTCGTCGAATCTCTCGACGGCAGTCCAGGGATAGGACGTTAATTTCCTTCCGGCTGCCTGTCTGATGCGAATCGAGACCACCGGAGGAAACAGCTCTCCTAGTTTGATCCTCAAATCCACCGTTTTGCCGATCTTCTTTCCCTCTTCGTCGACGACCCTTCGGTTCAAAATCTCCGAGAGGAAAAAGAACATCCGCGAGTTTCTACGCTTGCGATTCTCCATCACGGGAAATTGAGTCTCCCCTCGAAAATCCCCAAAACCTTGCGACAATTGCAGCAGCTGCGATTCGGGATTGCTCGGACTAAAACAAAAGCACTAAAACCGATCTCAGTCGATCAGCTTCTTGATCCCCAGCAGGATTATGATCACCGGCCAATAGCGCACCACGTCCTGTCCGATATACCCCAGGTTGTGAAGCAGAATCAAAGCCCCGATGGCTATCAGCACCAGTGCCCAGAAAAGCTTGTTTCCCCTTCTGTGACTCTCCGGCTCGCCCAATTCCGACCTCCTTTGACGTTTCAAGTCGAGTTCAAAATATCCCTGCGCTTACCCGTTGTCAATCGAAAAAGACTTACCTTAAGTTCATCGCCGGATGTCGTATTTTAGAAGATAAAGAGTTTGACTTGGCGGGCTTTCTCTTTATATTGGAAAATTGGTATACGCGAAAGAAACGTGGCTTTTCGGAAGCAAGGAGGCAATTATGGCCACTGACCTGGCTGAAACAATTGACGACATCAAAAACAGACTTGCCAAACTAAGGGAGTTTCTTTGATCTGGAGGGAAGGCAGAAGAAGATCGGGGAGCTGGAGAAACTCTCCTCTCAACCCGGTTTCTGGAACGACAACCAAAAAGCTCAGTCGGTGCTCAAGGAAATCAGCGAGTTGAGAAGGTGGTCGGATCGGTGGGAGGGGCTTTCCCGAAAGACCGAAGACGTTGTTCTTCTCAACAGCATGGCCCAGGAAGAGGAAGATCCCCAGGCGGACGCCGAGGTGGCTGCAAGTTTAGATCAGCTCAAGAGGGAAGTCGACGATTTCGAATTCGAGGCGGTGCTTTCCGGCGAGGACGATTCCAAAAACGCCATCCTGGCCATTCACTCCGGAGCAGGCGGAACCGAATCTCAGGACTGGGCCCAGATGCTCTTGCGCATGTATACCCGCTGGGCGGAACGGAAGGGATACGCCTACGAGATCATCGACTTTTTAGCCGGCGAGGAAGCGGGCATAAAAAGCGCCGCTTTGGAGATAACCGGCCAATATGCCTACGGCTATCTGAAAAGCGAAAGCGGAGTTCACCGGCTGGTGCGCATCTCCCCCTTCGACGCCAACAAGCGAAGACATACCTCTTTCGCCTCGGTTTTCGTCTATCCGGAGATCGAGGACAACATCACCGTAGAGATAAAGGACGACGACATCCGCATGGAGACCTTCCGCGCCTCGGGCGCAGGAGGCCAGCACGTCAACAAGGTGTCCTCGGCGGTCAGGATCACCCACTTGCCCACCGGGATAGTGGTGCAGTGTCAGTCCGAGCGCTCCCAGTTCCGAAACAAGGAAAATGCCCTGAAGGTTCTCAAATCCAGATTATATCAGCACTACAAGGAGAAAGAGGAGGCCAAGCAGGAGAAGCTGGAGAGCCAGAAGAAGAAAATCGAATGGGGCAGTCAAATCAGATCTTACGTGTTTCATCCTTACAACCTGGTGAAGGATCACCGCACCGGGGTGGAGACCTCGAACGTTCAGGCGGTCATGGACGGCGAGATCGATCAGTTCATTCAGGGTTTTCTCAGTTCGAAAAGCAACGAATCAACCAGGTGACGTAAAGGGAGACGGATGTTATGCAATGTTGGAAGTGTGGGCAAACCATAGAAACCAAGGAGAAGATCCAGCGGAAGGACGTCTGTCCTCACTGCGATTCCGAGCTTCGCTGCTGCTACAACTGCCAGTTCTATGACAAGCAGGCCAACCATCAATGCAGAGAACCTCAGGCCGAGTGGGTCAGGTACAAGGAGAAGGGAAACTTCTGCGACTACTTTCGTCCCAGGAGCCCCGTCGTGAAAAAGGCGCAGCCGACCAGCCGCAAAGAGGATCTGAAGGATAAATGGAATTCGCTTTTTGAGGATTGATCCGGCGACTTGGGTCCGATTGTCCGCTCTGGATTATCCGAGGGCCGGGAACTCTGGGAAATTCAAAAAGCAAAGATCAAAATGAAAAATTGCAGTTCAAAATTCAAAGATGTGTCTCGACTGAACCATTAGCTTTGCGCCCTCTCTTCCAGGCAGG
>CAZWAO010000117.1:0-1818 GCA_964631815.1 uncultured Ignavibacteria bacterium
CTTTATGGCCATAGCGCCGGAGAACAAGCTGCTCAAGACTCTGAAGATGGATGCACCTCGACGCAAGGCGGTCGAGACTTATGTTGGTGAGGCCAGGAAGAAAACGGAGATCGACCGAACGGCGGCAGGGGAAAAGGACGGCGTCTTTACCGGCGTTTACGCCATCAATCCCCTTTCAGGCGACAAGGTGCAGCTTTGGGTGGCGGACTACGTTCTGGCCACCTATGGCACGGGAATCGTCATGGGTGTGCCGGCTCACGATCAGAGAGACTTCGAATTCTGCAAGAAATACCGCATCTCGCTTAAAGTAGTGATCGAACCGCCGGATCGTAAGTTACAGGCAGACAAAATGGAAGAGGCCTACACGGAGCCTGGAACCATGGTCAATTCCGGCATTTTCGACGGGCTTGGCTCCGTGGAGGGAATATCTTGGGTCAAGGATTACGTCGCCCAAAAGGAATTCGGAAGGGTGAAGACCAACTACAGGCTCAGGGATTGGTTGATCTCCCGTCAAAGATATTGGGGAGCGCCAATCCCGATGATTCACTGCAAAGCATGTGGTGTGGTTCCGGTTCCGGAGTCCGATCTGCCGGTCCTGCTGCCGGAGGGAAATATCGATTTCATTCCGAAGGGTCGTTCTCCGCTTGCCGATTCCAAGGAGTTCATGGGGGTGAAGTGTCCCAAATGCGGAGGCCAAGCCGGCAGAGATCCGGACACCATGGATACTTTCGTCTGCTCATCGTGGTATTTCTTAAGATATATGGACCCTCATAATCCTGAGGAGCCGTTCTCTCCCAAAAAGGCGGGAGAATGGCTGCCGGTTGACAAATATATCGGCGGAATAGAGCATGCCTGCGGCCATCTGATCTATTTCAGGTTCTTCACCAAATTCTTACGCGACATAGGCTGGCTGAAGGTGGATGAGCCCACCATTGAGCTCTTCAATCACGGGATGGTTTTGGACAAGGAGGGGCAGGTCATGTCCAAATCCGTGGGAAACGTGGTCTCTCCAGGAGACGTAATAGACAAGCACGGGGCCGATTCTGCCCGGCTGGCCATGTATTTCGCTGCGCCGTCGGAACGCGAGATTCTATGGTCCGAGGACGGCATGGTCGGTGCAACCCGCTTTCTGAATAGAGCTTACAGGTTCGCCCGGGCCGCGACTGACGCTCCGCGAAAGAAGGAGATTAAGGTCGGCCAGCTAACCGGTCAGGATATAACGGCTTACAGGAAGATAAACCAGGTCATAAAGAAGGTCGAAGAGGACATTGGGACGCTTCAACTGAATACTGCAATAGCATCCATGATGGAGCTTCTGAACGTCATGGACGACCTTGATCCCAAGACTTCCAAGGTATTCAGATTCTGTGTAGAGAGGCTAACGCAGCTTCTAGGGCCGTTTGTGCCGCATCTGGCCGAAGAGATGTGGGAAATGCTAAGCCACACGGAGAGCCTGTTTAGGTCAAAGTGGCCAAGCTATGACCGGGATGCTATCATCGAGGAGGAAGTCACGTTTGTCGTGCAGGTAAACGGCAAGCTAAGGGCATCCATGAGCATTCCTCTTAATACCCCAGAGGACAAGGCCAAGGAACTGGCCCTAGAAGACGAGAGGGTCAAGAAGTTCCTAAGCGGCAAGAAGGTGGTAAAGAGCATCTTTGTGCCCAACAAATTGGTCAATCTGGTTGTGAAATAAGGGTGGGGGAGATGGAAGAGCAATTCAGTAAAAGTTGGAAGTTGACATAATGTAGGTTATTAGACATTCAGATACCTACCAAATTAACCCTTCATTCGCTTTTAGGGGTGACTCCGGTCAATCCT
>CAZWAO010000117.1:1918-8165 GCA_964631815.1 uncultured Ignavibacteria bacterium
GTGCTCAGCAGCTTGATCAGCACGTGAAGCGAAGGCCCGGCAGTATCCTTCAGCGGGTCCCCCACGGTGTCCCCTACCACCGCCGCTTTGTGCGTCTCGGACTGTTTTCCGCCGAGCATCCCGGTCTCGATGTATTTCTTGGCGTTGTCCCAGGCCCCGCCCCCGTTGTTCATCAGATTGGCCATGAGTATGCCTGCGATGGTTCCGACCATCAGCAAGGCCGCGACCGCCTCGGCCCCTGGTCTGCCTGAGGATACGGGGAGATATTTGAACGAAAAACCGACGGCCACGGGAACCAACACCGGCAGCATTCCGGGAACGATCATCTGCTTTAAGGCTCCGGCAGTGACGATGTCCACGCACTTGCCGTAATCCGGTTTGGAGGTTCCCGCCATTATTCCCGGATCAGCCTTGAACTGTCGCCTCACCTCGTTTATGACATAATAGGCGGCGCGACCCACTGCCCGAACCGCGAATGCGCTGAAGACGAACACCAGCGCTGCGCCGATCAAGGCGCCCACGAACACCGGCACGCGGGTGAGATCCACATGTATTGGGGTTCCGGTGACTTTCTGCACCTCATTCAAATAGGCGGCGAAGAGCAAGAATGCAGCCAGGGCTGCACTGCCGATGGCATAACCTTTGGTCAGGGCTTTGGTGGTATTGCCCACGGCATCCAATTTGTCCGCCTTTTTTCGGGTCTCCTCCGGGGAGTTCGACATCTCGATGATCCCGGCGGCATTATCGGTAATGGGACCGAAAGTGTCCATGGCCAAAACGTAAGCGCAGGGAGCCAACATTCCCATGGTGGCGACTGCGGTTCCGTAAAGCCCGGCGCCGCTTATTTCGGGAAGCGCTGCCCGGCCGCAGTAATATGCACCCAAGAGCGCGGCGGAGATCACCAGCACCGGCAGGCCGGTGCATTCTAAGGCCACGGAAAGACCGGTTATGATATTGGTGGCAGCGCCGGTCTGCGACGCTTCGGCTATGGGTCTGACCGGCCGGAATCTGGATTCGGTGTAGTACTGGGTGATGTATACAAAAGCTAAAGCGGTAAAAATTCCGATGACTCCGGCAAAGAACAGCCATAGGTTATTCCCTAAAAGCTCCCGGACCGCCAGATAGAATCCGGCCACTGCCAGAATGGTGGTCACGTAATAGCCCCGGTTGAGTGCCTTCATGGGATCCGCATCCTCTTTGGTCCTCACCACGGAAATACCCACCCAGGTGGCCACCAGCCCGCAAGCCCGTGCGAACAAGGGAAAAAGAATTCCCCCTATACCGAACTTGGGAAAAAGCGCGATGCCTAAGATCATGGCGCCTATGTTCTCGGCGGCGGTGGATTCAAAAAGATCGGCGCCGCGGCCGGCGCAGTCGCCCACGTTATCACCGACCAAGTCCGCAATCACCGCCGGGTTTCGGGGATCGTCCTCCGGAATCCCTGCTTCCACCTTGCCTACCAGGTCGGCCCCCACGTCAGCCGCCTTGGTATAGATTCCCCCTCCCAACTGGGCAAACAGGGCCACGAAGCTGGCTCCGAAACCGAAGCCCACGATTTCCACGGGGACCGCGGTGGGATGTTTCAGCCCTCCGTACAAACAGAAAAGACCCGCCACTCCCAACAGGCTCATACCCACGACAAACAGACCGGACACAGCGCCTCCGTGCATTGCTATCCTCAAGGCGCGGTTCAGGCTGCTTCCCAAGGCGGAGGCTGCCCGCACATTGGTGCGAATGGAGACGAACATGCCCACGTATCCGGCGATCAAAGAACAGGACGCGCCGATGACGAAGGAGACCGCCACCTTCCAGTAGATGGCAGAGCCCAGGCCTTTGACATTGGGACTCTGACTGAATTTATAGAACAACAGGAGAACCACAGCCAGAACCAGGCCCAGCATGATTATGGTCCGGTATTGTCTTCTTAAGAACGCCTCCGCTCCCTCCTTGATCGCGTCCGCGATCTGCCTCATATCGGCACTCCCGCGGTCGGCTCGCAGAACCGTTCTGGCCAGATAAACCGCCAGCGCCAGGCTTAGAAGGGATATGGCAAACACTGGATAGATCATAAGCTCACCTTGTTTCTTTTGATGACGGAAGTCTCTGATTAACCGACTACTGCTCTAATCGAACATCGGCGGTCGTAAGAATCCGGAGACGCTTCCGTGCTCAAATCTTGAACTTGTCCGCCCAGTGGCCGATGAAAGGGACCTTCCATTCCTGGCCCTGAAGCGCAAAGAAAACTCCCGCCACCGCCGCGGCCAAACAGAGAACGATAACCGCGCCCCAGAGGAGATCGCCCACTTTGGGAAGCAGAAAAATCACCGCCACCATCTCGATGATGAACAGAAGCAATCCCTGCTTTCCGTGCTTCAGCGCAAAAGGATTGTCCTTCATCTTGACTAAGGGAACGAAACACATGAAGGGAATGTATCCCAACATGGCCGCGGCCTTGCCTTCCTCCACCATCTTCCTGCGCGTCTCTTCGTCCATCTCCGGTTTCCCGGCTTCCCCGGGCTCTTCTTTGATCTGATCTGATCCGAATATGTCTTCCGACATCTCTCCTCCTATGAGAACCTCCCGAACTGGCGAGTCAAGTTCATACCTCCCAGAATATCGGCGTTCCCTTCTGATGGGGCAGCTCGAATTTTATCACGTCGACGGCCGGCCACTTGCCCATCCGTTGGCCCTGCCTCTCCCCTACCAGCCTGAACCAGATGCCCTTCTGGCCGTCGATGGCCAGCAGGTTCATGGGAATGGCCAGCTCCACGATTTTGTCGAAGGCGAATTCGAGTCGGGACGAAACCGGCTTCCATTGATTCTCCTTCACCTGCCTGGAAAGCTCTGCCTTATCATCCTTGATTACGATTCTGTACCGGGGCGGTTCCAGAATCTCCAGGATCAATTGGTAGCCTTCCTCTCTTATAACTTTCCTATCCAGACTGGGATCGATTCTAAAGAAAACGGTATCCTGGTTCGAACCGAAGTAGATTCCGGAGATCAGGGAAGAAGCCTGGTGCATGGTGCCTCCGGCCTTCTCGGGATCGAAGAAGCCGGCCTGCTGCCATTCATAATAGTGTGTCTTCTGGCCGTCTATGACCGGTCTTAAGTATCCCGTGGGAGGAAAAAGATAGGTCGAGACAAACTGCGACTTGATGGGGTGATACAACTCCTCGGGAGGCTCCCGATCGATCAGCTCGAATACCCGCAGAAGATGCGATCGGTAGAGCCGGTCGAATTGCTCGGTACCCGGTCCCTGGTGTTCGTCGCCGTACCACCAGTTCCAGTCGCTCCCCTCGGCTATGTATATCTCCCGCCAGGCCTCTTGGAGAATTCCGCCGGCGTTCGCATCGCCGCCCTTATTCTTTTGGAAGCTGACCAGGGCGTCCCTGGTTTTCCTCAAAACGTCCCAGCTTAAGTTATCCTCCGGATGTCCTATCCAAACCCTGAAGTTGTGATTGATCCAGGAACCGGGAAACAGATGAGGGAGTTTCTCCGGACTGGCTGTGTTCTCCAGGAACTGGCTCATGGTGGTGGTATGGATCAAATCATCCTGGGAAAGCTTGGAATAGAGTGCATGCAGGAAGTCGTGTCCGTCGTTTTTGTAATATTCCCAGCAGTTCTCCCCGTCCAGGATGATGCTCACCAGCGACGTCGATACGGACCGGGGTGGAATGCTCTCCCTTATGGCATGCAGCCGGTTGACCAAGTCCGCAGCCGCATCCTCCGGCCTCCAGGAGGAATACACGAACCCTATCAGATCCGACAGGGTGTGATCGCGGAAGACCACCCGCACGCTCTTTTCTTCCACCTCCACCTCATAGGGCCGGTAAAGCGACCGCTTGTCGAAGGAGACGGCCCTGCCCGATCCTTTGGCTTTGTACCCGAGGCTCTGGAACAGGATCTCCTCGTCCGTGGCCATCCACTTCACCCCAGCCCCGGCCGCCAGGGGAACCATCTCCTCGCTCACGCTTCCCTCCGAAGGCCACATGCCCTTGGGCTTTTTGCCGAAAATCTCCCAATACAGGTTTGCGCCCTGTTCGATCTGGGCCCGGGCATCTTCCGGGTGCGCGAATCTAAGCTGGGGAAGCGGCAATTGCGGCAGGGCGACGCGGGCCACGTCGGTATCGCACATCAGCGGCAGGATGGGATGAAAATAAGGAGAGAAACTCACCTCGATCTGTCCTTTGTCCTGCAGCTCTTTGTGTTTGGGCAGAATCCGCCCCAATATCTCTCTTTGCTTCTCGATCAACTTGTGCTTGTCCTCTTCGCTGAAGCCCCTCCCCTTATTCAGCAAACCCGATATCAGCGGATCGCTTTTGAATATGGGATCCACCCACGCTAAGTTGGACCAAACCTGCAGATCCAGATAATCCTGCACGTCGAAATCGCGGATCTTGGTTTTCAGCTCTCCGGGTCCCTCTCCCCTTTTCCGGAATAGCTCATGGAATCTGGGATGAGGCCGGATCATGTTCTCCGTATTGGCGTTGAAGAACTCCGCCAGCACTTTCTCCTTGTCGGCGCCGCTTAATTCGGCAGCCGGTTTTTGGGTGAGTCGCAGGTGCTCGTCCAGAACCTGGGTTTGGGCGTAATCCTGAATCTGCTCCACCAGAGACGGAACCAGGTTGAAGTTCATGCGGATTTTCGGGAATTCGTCGAGCACCGCGGCCATGTCGTAATAATCCTTCAGTCCGTGGAGCCGAGCCCAGGGCATCTGATACACACCGGTTCTTGAATCCTTGTAATAGGGTTGATGCATGTGCCACAAAAAGGCCACGCGAAGAGCCGGAGCAAGGGTCCCCGAGTTTCGGCTTTGGGATTTGGAGGAGGAAGGGCCTTCTGGCGACATGGGGATGATGGTTTAGGGTAACTCCGCCAGTCTCATCTTCGCCTGGCGGGCTTCCCGGGAGTCAGGATAATCCGATATCACTTTATCCAGCGCCTCCCTGGCGCGGTCCTTTTGATCCGCCTTGGCGTATGCGCTGGCCGCCTGCATGAGATACTGCGGGGCCAAAAAGCTTGCGGGATACATGGAGACCGCCTTTGAGAATTCCTCTCCCGCCTGAGCGTAATCACCCATCTGCACGTGGCAGTCGGCGATCCCGGCCTGGGAGGATGAACTCAGCAAAACGTCCTGACCATATTGGTCCAGGTATTTCTGAAACCAGATTTCCGCCTGGGCATAGTCCTTTGCATAATAATTCGCTGAGGCCAGATAGTAAGTGGCCTGGCCCGCCATCTCGGAGCTTCCGTACCGGCTCACCAGGGTCTGCAGATCGGACACGGCTTGGCTGATGTTTCCGGACTGAAGCTCGAGATTCGCCTTTCCGAAAAGCTCGGATGCCTGTCTTTCCCGCTTCGCCTGGGAGGAGACCAGATAAAACACCACTGCCGTTACCACGATCACCGCCCCGGCCACCGTCAGCACCTGGTTCAAATGCTTCTGTATCCACTCGCTGAGCTTAAAAGAAAAAGTCACGAACTTGTCTTGCTTGATTTCTTTCTTGGTGATCCTTTGAGGACTCATTCTGGTCTCCTTTTTTGCCGTCGCCGGTTCTTATCCGGAGAATCGTTCTTTCGCCAGCTTGTGTCATCCTGCTCTCACGGCTTCTCTTTCGACTCCGGCCTTGAGAAAATTAACAGAAATTCTTGTTCGCGCAAGCACTTTTTGACCGCCGGTCAAGCCTCCGGCAATGTATTCGGCTCTCGGACTCAACGGCTGATGGGACTCGTGTCGCCGTCTCATACAAAAAAAGCGAAGCCCGATTCCTGTGTACCGAGGGCGGGCTTCGCCTTTGGATTGCGGATCGATTTCACTTCATTGGGGTAGACGGGGCGTCCCGCCCCGCGATAAAGAATGTATTCTCCACCGGGCAGGATGCCCGGTCTACCCATGAATTTCCTTTCGGTCGCTTGATTCTAGAAGAACCCGGTAAAACTCGCCATGATTCTGCTGTACTTGAGGCTCTCCTTCTGATTGAACTCTGTGGTATACAGCGGATTAAGGCTCTTCCGTAGACCCGGGTCGTAAGGTATCCAGCCTGTAACAACGCTTCTGTCCACGTCGGGATAGCTGGCAAACTCGAAGGTGACGTCCAGCTTGATCTGACTCCAAGCCACGCCGGTCCCGAAGGAGAAAATGCTTCCGTCCACCCAGTCACCCCTTTCCACGCCCCTCTTGGACTGCAAGAGAACATCATCGCCCTGGGTATCATATCGGAAATAGACCCAACTGGAGTCCAGCTTG
>CAZWAO010000118.1:0-6452 GCA_964631815.1 uncultured Ignavibacteria bacterium
TCAAGAGTTCAAGAGTTCAAGAGTTCAAGGGTTCCAGGGTTCGAGGGTTCCAGGGGTCAAGAGTTTAATAGTTCAAAAGTCCAAGAGTCCAAAGGTTCAAGAATTTAATGGCCTTGGGGGAAATGCACGCCATTGTTGGTCAAGCTACTCGCTGGTCTTGTCATAGATCGCGGCAAATACCTGCCTGTGGTTATCTTCCGGGTGAATGACCTGAACCAATGTGTCCATTGACGGGCCGCTTGTCAACAAAAAAAGCTTGCCTTGACGGACGCGGGAGGATTATATTCAGGCAATCGGAACCGTGACCTCGAACGTCAATCCCTGGAGAATAGAATATGAGAATTTTGGTAATAGGCGGCGGAGGAAGAGAGCATGCGCTCACCTGGAAGCTTTCCTCCAGCCCGCTGGTGAAGAAGCTCTATGCCGCGCCCGGCAACGCCGGCATGTCCGAGTTGGCCGAGTGCGTGAAAGTGGAAGTCGACGATTTGAAAGGCCTGGCGGATTTCGCCCAGAGGAACTCCGTCGACCTCACCGTGGTCGGCCCGGAGCTTCCCTTGACCTTGGGAATGGTCGACGAATTCGAAAGAAGAAATCTGAAGATACTGGGACCAACCAAAGAGGCGGCGGCCATCGAGGGAAGCAAGGTGTTCGCCAAGCAGTTCATGAATAAACACCACATCCCCACGGCCAGCTTCAAGATCTTCGACAACCCGGAGCAGGCTTCCGATTTCGTCAAGGCCTCGGAGATGCCTTTAGTCATAAAGGCGGACGGTTTGGCGGCAGGCAAAGGGGTGGTGATAGTCGAGGACACGTCCACGGCCTTGTCCACCATCCAACGGATAATGGTGGAAAAGGCCTTCGGCGAATCCGGGTCCCGGATCGTGGTGGAGGACTTTCTGGAAGGGGAGGAGATGACGGTGTTGGCCTTCACCGACGGCCAGACCATTCGCTCCATGCCCACCTCGCAGGATCACAAGAAGATCTTCGAGGGCGACCAGGGTCCCAACACCGGCGGCATGGGAGCTTACGCCCCCACCACCATTGCCGACGAGAAGCTGATGGCCCGCATCTACGACGAAATACTCGAGCCTACGATAGCCGGCCTGCAGAGTGAAGGCAAGACCTTCAAAGGCATACTTTATGCCGGGTTGATGCTGACCGAAATAGGCCCCAAGGTGATGGAATTCAACTGCCGCTTCGGAGACCCGGAAACCCAGGTGGTATTGCCTCTTCTGAAGACCGACCTGGCAGAGGTGTTTTTGGCCATCGTAGACGGCGAGTTGTCTTTGCAGGATGTGGAATGGAATGAGAACTACGCCGTATGCGTGGTGTTGGCCTCGGCCGGTTACCCCGGGAAGTACGAAAAGGGCAAGGAGGTCTTCGGTCTGAACAAGGTCCGGGGAATGCAGGACGTGCTGGTGTTCCACGCCGGCACCAAAAGAGAGGGCGGGAGGATTCTGACCGATGGCGGAAGGGTTTTGGGGATCACGGGCACAGACGTGAGCATGGACAAGGCCATTCAGAAAACCTATGCCGCCGTGGACAAGATACGCTTCGAAGGGATGCAATGCCGAAGGGACATAGGGCACAGGGCCACCGGAGCCAAGAGAAGAATGTGGTAAAGGGTGAAACTCCGAGGTGGTTTTAGCGTTGATATTAGTCGGGGTCTTGTGGACGAAAGGAATCAGCGATGCCGGAAGTCAAGGTATTGATAATAATGGGAAGCAAAAAAGACGAGCCGGTCATGCTCAAAGCCGGACAGGTGCTGGGCGAGCTCGGAATCTCCTACAGCGTCGAGATCAGCTCTGCCCACCGCAATCCCGAGAAGACCAAGAGGATAGCCCAGAAAGCGGAGAGGCAAGGGATGAAGGTGATAATCGCCGGAGCGGGAATGGCGGCGCATCTGCCCGGAGTGATCGCTTCTCATACCACCCTGCCGGTAATCGGGGTGCCGCTTTCCGCCTCGACGCTGTCCGGGCTGGACTCTCTTTTCTCCATAGTACAGATGCCTTCCGGGATTCCGGTGGCCACCATGGCCATCGGAGAGGCCGGCGCGAAAAACGCTGCCATATTTGCGGCCGAAATTCTGGCTCTTTCGGACCGTGGTGTCAGAACAGCTTTGAATGCTTTCAGAAAGAAATTGAACAAGAAATAGACCGGCGACCTGGTGCAGTGGGTCGTTCGGATTTCACCCTCCCCAAGGAGGACCAATGGCTGCAGTTACCATAGTAATTCTATTCATTCTGATCGTGCTGGGCATACCTGCTCTGATTCTAATATTGCTTTACAACAGGTTGATCCGGCTTAGGAACCGATCGGAGAATGCCTGGCATCAGATAGACGTTCAACTTCAAAAAAGGGCGGACTTAGTCCCCAATCTGGTGGAGACCGTGAAAGGCTATGCCGCCCACGAGAGGGGGGTGTTCGAGGCGGTTACCAAGGCCAGGTCGATTTACTCCCAAGCGGGCACGGTCCAGGAGAAGGCCCAGGCCACCAACATGCTCACCGGCGCCCTGAAAACCCTCTTCGCCGTGGTGGAGAATTATCCGGAGCTCAAGGCCAATCAGAACTTCCTCATGCTTCAGGAGGAGCTTTCCGGAATCGAGAGCAAAATCGCCTATGCCCGACAGTTTTACAACGACGTGGTGCTGGCCTTCAACAACGCCCAACAGGTTTTTCCCGCAAGCATAATAGCCAACTGGTTCGGCTTCAAGCCCAGAGAGTACTTCGAGATCGAGGAGACCAAGAGAGACGTCCCCAAAGTGGATTTCAAATAGAATCAAGTTTATCTTCCCAAGCCCGGCCGGCGGAGTTATGTCGATCGGAATATCGCTGTCGGGCGAATTGACTCTTAGACACGTCGAGATCGATTCGCTTCTCAGGCAGCCGGTCGGTTCGAGCGCACGGATTGTCGGGCAAGTTTTTCTTCCGGCTGTTAGCACCAGCGCGTAAGTACAACTATACCGAGTGCCGATCTGGATGGTGTCGAATTAAAATCAGGCCCCATTCGGCGTCAGATCAGGGCCGGCGTTACAGGATGGCTTCAGGCAGGCAAAAGAAGTTTTCGATTTCATGATCTACGAAGAAATCGCAGCCAACAAACGAAGAAGCTTCCTTCTGATCTTCTTCTTTATGCTTTTCCTCCTTTTCCTTGGATGGATTTTCGGACAGGCCTATGGCGCAGGCCAGGTGGGGTTGGCCATAGCTCTGATCGTGGCGGTCATCATCACCCTGGTTACCTTTTTCGAGGGGGATAAGATGGTGCTGGGCATTAGCCGGGCCAAGCCGGTGGACCGGAAGGAGAATCCTTATCTGGCCAACGTGGTGGAGGGATTGGCCATCGCCGCCGGAGTTCCCCCGCCCAAGACCTATGTCATAGAGGACTCCGCGCCCAACGCTTTCGCCACCGGGCGTGACCCCAAAAATGCAGCCATAGTCGTCACCAGCGGACTGTTGGATAAGCTGAATCGCCTGGAGCTGGAGGGGGTGGTGGCTCACGAGATGTCGCACGTGAAGAACTATGACATCAGGTATGCCATGTTGGTGGCCGTGATGGTCGGCACCGTAGCGCTCATCTCGGATTGGATGCTCCGGAGCTTCTTCTTTCGGGGCAGAAGAAGGGACAGGTCGGGAGGGGGAATAATAATGTTGATAGCCCTGGTGTTGGCGATTCTGGCACCCATTGTGGCCCAACTTATGCGGCTGGCGCTGTCCAGACAGAGAGAATATCTGGCGGATGCCGACGGCGCGCTTCTGACCAGGTATCCCGAGGGCTTAGCCTCTGCGCTGGAGAAGATATCCAAGGACACGGAGCCATTGGAGGCGGCCAACAAGGCCACGGCTCATCTATACATAGTCAATCCCCTATTGGAGCACGGGGGAAGGCTGAACAACCTCTTTTCCACTCATCCCCCGGCAGAGGAGAGGATAAAAAGACTCAGGGCCATGTGAAGTCGGTCGAGAAATCCACCGACTCAACTGTTGAGGAAGGAGATATTGCACAAGCTGCGCGTATTTGACATGGATAAACGGTGATGGGAGAAAAGACGATGTTGGTCAGGTTATTCATTTTTGAGGATGAGAGATACGACCAGTTCTTTCCGCTGACATGGACACGACCGGCATACGAGCTGAGGTGCGGTGCCTGGAGGATTCGACATTCAATCGTTTCGCATTTCACCCAAGTCGACCGGGTACTCCTTTGCAGGGACTATCTGGAACCTGTCCTGAACGAGAAGGGGGATGCGTCTTATAGAGTGAACGACCTGCACGTGGAGGACGACGACGAAATCTATCTGGTCAACGGAAGACTTTTTCCACCCTCCGATCTTCGTGAGATTCTCGACTCCTCAGGAGAGAATCAACTACTGGTCTGCGGCTACAATATGGTGGGCTGGCACGGAAGCGGCAGGGCTTTCAAAAGTCATGCGACCGGATTCGGCCAGCTTTACCAAAAGGGGCAGGTGGATGAGCTCAAACGCACGCTGGATTGTGTGGAAGCGCAAGTGGAAATGCCCAGCTACCTGTGGGACCTGGTAGAGAAGAATGGTGCACAAATCGAGAGGGATTTCGAGTGGTTTAAGAAACACAAGGATCTAAAGCATATGTTCGAACATAGCCAGGTGGACGACCAAGCTTTGATCTATGACGTGGATCGAGTTTATATCGAACACGGGTCCCGAATAGACGGTCAAGTGGTTCTGGACGCTCGGGGCGGTCCGATCATCATCGGCGAGAAAGTCCACATTCAACCCCACACCAGGATAGAGGGACCGTGCTACGTGGGAGAGACTTCAATCCTGGTAGGGGGGAAGATAAGAGGCGGCACGAGCATAGGGCCGAAGTGCAGGATCGGCGGTGAAGTGGAGCAGTCCATCTTTCAGGGGTGCTCGAACAAGTATCACGAGGGTTTCCTGGGACATTCCTACGTAGGGGAGTGGGTCAATCTGGGCGCCTCAACCACTAACAGTGATCTCAAGAACAACTATGGCCCGGTCAAAGTTGAGGTCAACGGTATGCTGGTCGACTCCGGACAGACGAAAGTGGGTGCCTTCATCGGCGATCACGCGAAAACCGGAATCGGCACCCTGCTCAACACGGGAGTCTCCATCGGCTTCTCCTCCAACCTGTTCGGAGGCGGAATGGTCAAACGGAAATCCATTCCTTCATTCTTCTGGGGAGGTGCCGACGGCGGAGAGACCTATCGGCTGGAAGAGGCCATAAAAACGGCGGAAACGGTTATGAGGAGAAGGGGTCGACAGCTGTCAGCGGCCCAAGCCGATTTGTTCAAGAAGCTGTTCGAACTTACCGACAAAGAGAGAGGAAAGTGAGGTTGGCTGCGGGATGACCGGGCGCAGAAAGCGCCATGTAACTTGCCGTCCCCGATACTGGTGAATGGATGCAACCACCGGCTCCGGGTTTAAGAACCATCAAGACACTTTGGTCCCAAAGCCCAAACTTGAGTTTGGGCAGACGCGTAGGGAGTGTACAACAGGTGACTTCCCTCGGAGAGGAAATTACACTTTTCCAACAACAACAAGGGCTGGCCCCGGCTTTTGCAGCCGGAAGTGATGCACAGGGTCACAAACAGGCGTGATAAGCGGAACAGACGGGAAAAGCAGACTCCCAGGAACATATTTCGGTTGACAGAACTGCCGGGGTAGTATATCATCTATGCTTGACCTGACGAGGGCCGGCCCGGTAGCGCACGAGTTTCAGGAGGAGACAGTGCCAGAGCTAAGAAAGGATCCCATAATCGGAAGATGGGTGATCATATCCACGGAAAGGGGAAAAAGGCCGTCGGATTTCTCCGGCACGGCCAAAAGGGCCACCGAGAGCAAGCTGTGTCCTTTTTGTCCGGGCAACGAATCCGCCACTCCCCCGGAGATTCTGGCAATTCGTCCGAATTCGTCGGAGCCCAACAAGCCGGGGTGGACCTTAAGGGTCATCTCGAACAAGTATCCCGCGCTGCGAATAGAGGGAGACTTAAACCGGGAGGGCATCGGCATCTTCGACAAGATGAACGGAGTGGGCGCTCACGAGGTGATAGTGGAAACGCCGGACCACGACAAGGATCTGGTGGACTTGAGCCAGGCCCAAGTGGAGAGCATAATCTGGGCCTACCAGGAGAGGACCTTGGACTTGAGAAAGGATCCCCGTTTCCAGTACATCCTCATTTTCAAGAATCAGGGGGAAGCGGCGGGCGCCTCATTGGAGCATAGCCACAGCCAGCTGATTGCCACTCCCATAGTCCCCAAGCGGGTGATAGAGGAGATTGAGGGTGCGGGTCGCTACTTCGAGTACAAGGAAAGATGCGTCTTCTGCGACATCATAAAGCAGGAAACCCAGGACAACGAGCGGGTGGTCAGCCAAAACGACCACTTCATCTCCCTGGAGCCTTTTGCCCCCAGGTTTCCCTTCGAGACCTGGATACTGCCCCGGAGGCATGAATC
>CAZWAO010000118.1:6552-8057 GCA_964631815.1 uncultured Ignavibacteria bacterium
GCTTTGATACCGGCTTACCTGAAAACCTTGTATGCAGGCGATAGTTTCTTCAGGAGCACAGGCACGGTTTTCTCCATTCATAATTTAGCTTACCAGGGCAACTTCCCCAAAAGCACTTTCGAAAAGCTGGGTGTGTCCCGCGACTTGTTTTATCCCACCAGCCCGTTTGAGTTCTGGGGCAACGTCAGCTTCATGAAAGCGGGCATCTCCTATGCGGACGTGGTAAACACCGTGTCCAAGACCTACGCGGTGGAGATACAGTCAAGCTCGGAATATGGTTACGGCCTGGAAGGAGTTTTAAGGACCAGAAGCCAGGACCTATACGGAATAGTGAACGGAATCGACTACCAGGTCTGGTCGCCGGAGAACGATAAGTTGATCCCGGCGAAATTCAGCCGGGAGGATCTTTCCGGAAAGACGAAAAACAAAAAAGAGCTCCGCAAGCAATGCGGTCTCCCCCAGCTAAGACGAGACGTTCCGATGATCGGGATAATCTCCCGTCTGGCCGACCAGAAAGGTTTCGATCTTCTGGCGGAGATATCGGATGAGCTTCTGGCCGGTGACCTGCAGATGGTGATTTTGGGAACCGGGGATGAGAAGTATCATCGCTTGTTCACCCGGATGCAGTCTAAATATCCCAAGAAGATCTCGGTGAATTTGCGTTTCGACAATTCGCTGGCTCATCTCATAGAAGCCGGCAGCGATATGTTCGTCATGCCTTCCAGATATGAGCCCTGCGGCTTAAACCAGCTTTATAGCCTTAAGTACGGAACCGTACCCATCGTTCGCAAGACCGGAGGGCTGGCCGACACCATAGAGAATTACAACCCCAAGACGGGCCAGGGAACCGGCTTCGTTTTCAAGGACTATGATGCTTCGGAGCTTCTCAACACCATTAGGCTTGCGCTTGAGGTCTACAAAGACAAGAAGGCCTGGACGAAATTGATGCAAAACGGGATGTCCAGGGATTTCTCGTGGACTGCATCGGCGAAGAAATATGCAGAGCTTTATAGAAAAGCTACCGAAAAAACGGAAGTGGTGCGCGCGTGAGAATTGATCTTATGGCCGGATGACCAGACACCCAGACGGGGTGAACTGCCCCGTCCGGGGATCGGGCAACTAAGAAGTCTCTCTTTACTACAGATTCGGAAGTTCAAAGCTTGGCGCAGGATGATCTCATCCTGCGCCGTTTTCATGTGGCAGGTTAGGAAATCTCGATGCCGGGCTTCAAGTCCGGTCTCCCCAAATCTTGCTGTTTAGGATGCCGGTCAGATCGTCGATCTTGTGCCGGGTCTGCTCCATGGAGTCTCTTTCCCGTAGCGTGACCGTCTCATCCTCAAGCGTCTGCGAGTCCACGGTTATGCCGAACGGCGTGCCGGCTTCGTCCTGCCTGCGGTAGCGTCTTCCCACTGCGCCCTTGTCGTCATAAAATATGGGGAAATGCGGCCTGAGCATCTTGGCGATCTTCTGAGCTATCTCCGGCATGTTGTCGCGGTTCACCAACG
>CAZWAO010000119.1:0-8024 GCA_964631815.1 uncultured Ignavibacteria bacterium
CGTTGTCCAAGCTTCCCCGGATTCCCTTCACCAGAAAACTGCCCATGCCCTGAATCCCATAGGCTCCGGCTTTGTCCATCGGCTCTCCGGTAGCTATATACGATTCGATCTTCTCTCTGTCCAGTCGGTTGAACTCAACCTGGGTTGAATCGTGGTCGGATAGGACTCTGTTATCGCCTTTGTTGACCAGGGTGATTCCGGTGAAGACCGTGTGCGTTTTACCGCCCAGTCTGGTTAGAATTAAAAAGGCATCCTCTTTATCCTTCGGTTTTCCCAGAATCTCGCCGTTTAGCACGACGACGGTATCCGCGCCCAGAATTATGCCCTCCTTCATCTGTCGGGCCACGCTTTCCGCCTTGGCCTCAGACAGTGCCAGCACGTGCTCGACTGGATCGGACCGGGGTGCGTCCTTTTCCACTTCCGGCGGCACTCTGATCTCAAAATCGACCCCGGCATCTCGCAGTATCTTCGCCCTCCTGGGCGAACTGGACGCCAGAACGAGTCTTCTCCCTCTTAGAATCTCCGATATGCTTTTTCCTTTTTCCGGTTGGAACGTCTGGCTCATAGGTGCAAAACTCGTCGGTATCACTAATCCCGGATACTGGGTTATCTGCTCTCGAGAATGAAGGTCACCGGGCCCCAGTTGGCAATTTCCACCAGCATTTTGGCTCCAAAGATGCCGTTTTCCGCCTTCAGACCGTGGGCCTTCACTTGTCGGATGAACTCAAGATAGAGCTGCTCCGCCTCTTTGGGCTCCAGAGCTCCTGTAAAACTGGGACGCCTGCCCTTGTCGGTATTACCATAGAGGGTGAATTGCGAAACCACCAGAACCTGCGCCCCCACATCCAGAGCGGAGAGATTCATCTTCTGCTGGTCGTCCTCGAAGATACGAAGGTTCAAGCACTTGTCCACCAGGTAATCGACGTCCTTTTGGCTGTCGCCGGTTTTGGCTCCCACCAAAATCACCAGACCTTTGTCGATCCGACCCACCACCCGTTTATCCACCGTGACCTGGGCCTGTTTGACCCTCTGCAAGACGACTCGCAATTTGACCTCCCAGCCGTGAAGTTAAGTCGCCTGCAGACGAATGTCAACCAAAAAGCCGAATGGATTTGACCACGATTGCCGATGGTTTGTCGGCCGGGAGCTTCCTATAGGAAGGACAGTAGCGGAGAACTCACTTACTGATTCTGTTCCTGCTGGCGGAGTTGTTCCAGAGTTTGGCTCACTTCCTGGGCGTGCGCTCCCTGGGGTGAGATCTGAAGATATGCTTCCAGTTGTTCTCTGGCCTTATCCGGTAAACCCAGCGACAAATAAGTCATCCCCAGGCGGTATCGGGCTATGTCCAGCTTTGGGTCAAGCCCGACGGCCCGTTGATACATCCGGAGAGCTTCTTGCGAGCGGGCCTGCCGGTTGTACACGTCGCCCAGACCGAGATAGCCGAGCACAGCCGTCGAGTCGAGCGAGACCAACTTCCGGAACTGACGCTCGGCCAGTTGCGATTCTCCTCTCATCAGGTAAATGGTGCCGGCATCGGAATATGCTCCGGTGTAACGGGGATCCACCCGGATGGCTTTCTTGCAGGCTGCCAGCGCCGAATCGTATTCACCCCGGAGAAAATAAAGATCGGCCAGATTAACGTATGCATCGGGCATGAAGGAAGCCAGCCGGATAGCGGTCTTTAACTGCCCCTCGGCTTCGGTCAGTTGGCCCAAGTCCAAATAGACCTTGCCCAGATTATTGTGTACCTGGGGCAGTTTGGGAGCCAGCCTCTCCGCCTCCAGGAACATCTGCTCGGCCTTCTCAAGCTCGCCGGATTTGGCCAGGGAAGAAGCATTGGCGATCAGAGCCAGCTCGGGAAACGCCTCCCGGTACTTTTCGGTTCTCTCCTCTGCCTGCCGGTCCATTCCTCGCGACTCGAAATACTTCAACAGGAGGAAATGTCCGCTGTAGCTTCTTTTGACATCCGTGGTCAATATATTCTCGAATCTCTTGACGGGCTTGTCTTGATTGGCCTGAATGGCTATCCAGGGCGCCGTTGAATAGAGGGCAGTGAACACCAGGATGAGGCTTGAGTAAGCCAGACCCGGCCTGTTTCTGAACATCCGCAGAAGGAGAAACAATCCCAGCACCGTGTATCCCAACCCCACCGTCGAGAAAAGGTCCCAGTCGCGCGGAGCACCCAGCCCGGGATCGACCAAGAAGTGGAAAAGGAGCTGGCAGAGGCTCACCGCCAGCAGGAACCGAAAGAGCTTGCTTTTGACTATGGAACCCAAGGCCAAACAGATCAAGGGAGCCAGGATCAGCACCGGCCCGACCGGAGAGATCAAAAGGTGCTGATTGATCAGGTCGAGTATATGGGGAACCGAGAACAGCAAGTAACCGGGAGCGGCATAGGTGTCGACGGATAAGGGCACGAAGATCGGAGGCACGGCCCAGGCATTGACTCTGTAAAGCACGATGCCCAATCCCAATGTCAGCACACCGACGACGACAATGGAGATTTTTCTGGCGGATGCCCACTTCCCATGTCCACTTGTTGAGAAGAAGAGATAAAGCAGTGAGGGAAACAGACACAGCCCCATCACATGGGAAAGAGACGCTAAAAGCCAGGCACCTACCGGGACAAACCATCTGAACTTCCCTTCGAGATAAGCCAAAGAGGAAAAGACATATGCAGCGGTGAAAAGAAACATGAAGCTGTAATGCTCTACATACCCGAAGAAAAGCTGGATGCTGCCTGTGGCCAGAAGCACCAAAAAGACCAGCACCTTCTCCTGTCGCCGGTCACCCAGAAAATCGGCGAACAGAAAAAGCATGAAGATGAAAAGCACCCCCACAATACAGCTTAACAATGCGTAGACCGTAGCCGCATCCAATTGCCACATGCCGTGGGCGAAGCGGAACGTCTGAATATGGAGGAACATATCCAAAGGCTCCGACCACTTGGCCGTCAGCTCTCCGGAGTTCATCCGGCTGATGATCTGGGCTCCGTCCCCCAGGAAGTGGGTTCGGTCTCTAAAGATCCAGAAGGGAACGAAAAACAAAACGCTGCCAATGGCGAACCACACCCTCTTGTGCAGCACCAGCCTGATCCTGCGGGGAGAGGCCAGGACCAACGTCGTCCCGAGACCCAGCAGATGTCGCAACCGCTCATTAACCTGGGGCACGAACATGAGCAGGACCAACACCCCCAGCGACAAACTCAGAAGCGGAGGGAAGTAAGCCCACTGGTTGAAACCCCAGATTCGTCCCCTGGGGAAAAAGGAAGCCGCGGCGTGAAGGATAACCATAATGCCGCAGAGAATGGAGACCAACAGAACCGGGCATTTCCCATCAGGGGGAGGAGGGGGCGGTTTTTTCCGGGCTTTTCTCTTCATCCAACAGTTGCAGTCGTTAGCTGTTCTTTTCGGGTGGGGACAGGCTCATAAGCCGGTGGGCTCAACTAAGCCTCATCGTCCCGAATTCACAGCCCATAATAACCGTGCGGGCTTCCCTTTGTCAAGCTGAAACCCGCCGATGAGACACCCGGCCGTTAAAGCTCACATTCCCTCACCCGATCGGCATCTTGGGATAGGATGTAATTATCATAGAAGAAGATCAAAAGCAGAAGACGCCGGGATTAGATCCCGGCGTCCTCATAGAAGCCACTGATATTAACTTCGGTTTATTGAGATTTAGGCGCATCCGGGCCGAGGCGGCTCCTCGTTCTTGAACAGGTAGTTGAGCAAATACAGAGCATCTCCCAGAGTGATGGTGCAGTCGCCGTTGGGGTCCCCGGCCGCAGGCGGATCAGGCGCCGCTCCGTTCTTGAAGAGGTAGTTGAGAAGAAGTAGGGCATCGCCCAAACTCACCACATGATCTCCGGTGGCGTCGCCCGGAACATAGTTTGCGATGGCGAAATAGTCGTCGCTTTCGTCCGTGGGAGTGCCGTCCCGGGAATCCGAGACGCGGATAAGACACTCCTCCGAAGATGCATCCGGGATCAGCCAGGCGTAGAGGTCACCTTTTGCCCGATCGATGGTGGACCAGGCATTCCCTCCGTCGATGGAATAGTCGATGGTCACACTATCGCTGAAGGAAGAAGCCTCCCACCGGATCAGGCAGGTATCGCCTGCCAAGTATTCCTCTCCGCCGTTGGGATAAAGCACGTTCAGAGAAGGCGGGATCGGCTGGAGCCAATCCAGCACCCCCTGCATCACCACCTGGGGTTTCTGGATCACCTGTCCGTAGTGCGCCAACCCGTCGTAATTCATCCCCTCGAATCCGAATCCGAACAACACCACCCGAAAGACATCGTTGGCGAATTTGACGGCAGCCACCGAATCCTCGGTGGTTGCCCACCACACGTCGGCATACACCGCCACCGTATCCGCTTGGGAGTCGGGCACCAGCATGTCGACGGACGTTTGGTTCTGGGGCGAGCTGGCATCCGACAGGTACATGTATAGGCCGTCGCCGATCTCGTCTCCCACCTTGCCGGGCACAGAGAGCTTGACTAAGCCGGTGCAGTTTCCGTCGTAATCCACGTGCAGGTAGTCCGTCATGAACTGGTGGAAGAGGGGATCGGCTGAGCCGGACAGACACTCGACGGCGTCCTGACTGGTCAGGAAAAGCCGGCCCCCGTTGTCCAAGAAGTCCATCAGATTCTGTACATCGGCGTGCGAGAAGATGGAATCCCGATGGTCTCCGGTGAACCAGATCACCACATCATACTGCGAGTAGTCTACCGCCGTGTCCGGCTGGTTACTCTTGTCCCACATATCGTAGACCGACTTCAGAGTGTCGAAGACGCCGGTGTAGCTCGACTCGTAGTTGGCGTGCGGGTCCCCGCCGCCCTGATCATCGTCCACCAGTAAGATGTTGCTGCCCACCGATACCTCGATGGTGCTGTCGGCCGTATAAGTGACCCCCGAGCCGGAATCGCCTTCCACGTGGAAGGTAAAGTAGACTCTTCTCGAGGGGAAATCCTCGGGCACGTAAAATTCCAGAGGATCGGCGGAGTTGTCCAGAATGTCCTTGGAATCCATATCGCCCAAATAGGAGTAGTCGTCGGTCATCACAATGCCGGAGGTGTCCGGCGTGACCGTCACCTGTACCGCGCCCAGCGGCGTGGCCAGATTCTTGAGGACGAACTCCAGTCCCACGGTCTCTCCGGGCTCAACCTTTCCGTCTCCGTCGCCTCCGGGTCCGGCATCATCGGTTCCCAGGTGATCGAAACGTACGAATGGCCGGTGGAAGTAATAGTCGATCTGCAGGACATTGGTCCCGATCTGGCAGCAGCCGTATTTTATGTAGAAGAACCCGTTCTCTCCCCAGCCCGCACCCCAACTGTTCTTGACTATCCAGGCTCCCTGCCCGCCGCATTTGGTGTCGTCCCAGCCCACGATGAGGACCGCATGATTGGTGCCGTAATAGGGCTTATCATAGCAGCCGCCGGTGTAAGTTTTGAACGTGTCCTCCACCGCCATGCTCGATTTCACCGGCCCTTCCAACAGCGCGGTCTTTATGGAGTTGACATTGCTGGACACCGCCCGGTAGCCGCTGATCTTGGCCAGCTTCTCACAGCCATCCTGAATGCAGGGATCGGTATCCACGGCATGATAGGGCATGCAGGCTTCGGATGCGGCGCCCACGTTCATAAAAAGATCAAAGGCCGCCTCCGTATACCAGCCATCGCAGCCGTGATCGGGGGTGACGCAGGAAACCACCTGTTGCTCGGAGAGGTTCAGATCCATCTCGGCGTAGATCTTCACCATGGACTCCAATTGCGCCACTCCGGCGAAGGCCCAGCAGGAGCCGCAGGAACCCTGGTTTCGAACCCCGGTCACGCCGGTGGTACCATACGGGCCCGGATGGGTGCGCCAGTCGAACACCGGATCGAACTTAGCGCCTTTGGAAGCTTCGATCCGAGGCAGACTCTCCCACCACTCCTGGTATCCAGGGGGGAGCTTCTCGCCCAAGAGCGCCTGGAATTCCTCACGGGACAGATGCGAAACCGAGGTCTCTCCCGAAGTCCAGGAACATGTGGGACAGGATGCCGTATCCCCCGCAGAAGCGGTCCCCAGGAAAGACCAACCCAACCCTGCCCAAACCAGCAGGGAACACACTATTGCCTGCCTCAGTCTAAGAGCTTTCATCACTTTTTCTCCCCTTCCGTTCTGGTATGGTTCCTTACATCAAAGGAAAGACCCGTTTCGTTCCGGACGGCTGTTGGGATCAAGTCGCCATCAGATCTTCATCCGCGTGATCCGGTCCCCAGTGACAAAAGGGGCCGGGTATTCTCACCCAGCCCCCACATCTTAAGTCACGCGTTTATTCGAGCAGGAATTTCATCCCGCCACAGGACTATGCGCATCCGGGCAGCGGCGGATCACCGTCCTTGAAAAGATAGTTTAAGATGTAAATGGCGTCACCCACGTTCAACACGCAGTCAGCGTTGACGTCTCCGGATGCTATCGGAACCGGAGGGTCTCCGTTTTTGAAAAGATAGTTGAGCAGGTAGATGGCATCTCCCACGTTCACCACCAGATCCCCATTGGCGTCGCCGGGAACGTAATCGCTGATGACGAAGAAGTCGTCGCTTACGTCGATCGGAATTCCATTGTCAACGTCGAAGACTCTTACCAGACATTCGTCGGAAGGGGCATCCGGAATCACCCAGTCATACGACCCGCCCTTGGCCCGGCCGACCGGCAGCCAGTTGCTGCCGCCGTCGGTGGAGTATTCGATTACCACGCTGTCGTCAAAGGAGACGGTTTCCCACTGGATCAGGCAGGTGTCGCCCACGAAGTATTCCTCTCCTCCGTTGGGAGAAAGCACATCCAGCGCCGGCAGGGGACCGCGCAGCCAGTTCAATACCTTCTGCAGCACCACCTGCGTCGAATCGGTGACCCTTCCGTAGTGCATCAGCCCGTCCGTGTTCAAGCCCTCGAAGCCGAATCCGAATACCACCACCTTGTAGAAGTCGTTCATGAACCTGGTGCCGGCGACGGAGTCCTCGGTGGTGGCCCACCAGACATCGGCATAGCTGCACACCGTGTCCGCCTGGGAATCCGGGACCAGCATATCGGCGGAGGTTTGGTTGGCGGGCGAACTGGAGCCTGCCAGATACATGTCCAGGCCGTCCCCGATTTCATCTCCCGCCTTTCCGGGCGCAAACAACTGACTCAGCCCGGTGCAGTTGCCGTCGTATCCCAGGTGCAGATAGTCGGTCAGAAACTCTTGAAACAGAGGATCGGGGGATGTGTCCAGAGCCTCGACGGCGTCCTGGCTGGTTAAAAACAGCCTGCCGCCGCCGTCTAAGAAGTTCATCAGGCTCTCGACGTCCGCGTGGGAGAATATCGAATCCCTGTGGTTTCCGGTGAACCAGATCAAAACCTTGTAGTCCGACAGATTGACGTTGCTGTCGGGCTGGTTGCTCTTGTCCCACGTCTCATACACCCCTCTGAACCGGTCAAAGGCCTGGGTATAGTATTTTTCGTAATTGGCCAGAGGCTCCTCGCCGCCCTGATCGTCGTCCACCACCAGCAGATCGTTGCCCACGAACAGCTCGATGGTGCTGTCGGCGGTATAGGTGTGACCCAGGCCCGAGTCTCCGGAAACGCTGAAGGTGAAGAGAACCCTGCGGGGAGGGAAATCCTCGGGCACATAGAAGTACATGGGATCCGAGGAGTTGTCGAATATGTCCTTGGACGCCATGCTGCCTAAGTAACTATGATCGTCGGTCATCACTATTCCCGAGGTCTCGGCGGCAACCGTCACCTCCACGTCTCCCAGAGGGATCATCAGGTTCTTTAAGGAGAAGTCCAAACGAACCGTCTCGCCCGCCTGGATATGGTGATCGCCGTTGCCTCCCGGCTCATCGTCGGCGTAGTCGAAATCCTCGAAGCGGACCCAGGGACGATGGAAGTGGTAATTGATCTGAAACACGTTGGTTCCGATTTTGGCCACGCCGTACTTGACGTAAAAGAACCCGCTCTCGCCCCAACCCGGTCCCCAGCTGTTCTTGACGATCCAGGCCC
>CAZWAO010000120.1:0-7996 GCA_964631815.1 uncultured Ignavibacteria bacterium
CGACAAGCCGATGCACTCCTCTATAGCACTCATCCCTTCGGAGTGCAAGGGCTTGCTCTTGCGGTGTTCTACACGGCATCCGGCATGCGAAATCCGAAACCGCATCGGAGAACCGATACACTCCCTCGGCCCACGGTGTTTTCCGCTTGGTCTTCGGCTCATTCCTGCCGATAGTCTGTAAATAAGTGCAAACGTGGATCGGCCCGGCCGGATATAAACTTTATGAAGCCCGGCTGAGGCTGGCGGCGTATACGCTGTATTAACTTGACATCCAGCCGGGGTTTTGTTATCCTGCGCCAAAAGATGCCAGACAGCAGGCGTGATCGCCATTGCCGGAGGGAAAAAAGCCAATGCGTCTGAACGAGTTGCCCAAACACTACGACCCCAAGCTGACCGAGGACAAGTGGTACCGGTCCTGGCTTGACCATAAGCTGTTCCACGCCGACGTGAAATCCACCAGGGAGACGTTCAGTGTGGTGATTCCTCCGCCGAATGTCACCGACGTGCTGCACCTGGGGCATGCGCTGAACAATACCCTGCAGGACATCCTGATCAGATGGAAGAGAATGCAGGGATACGAGACCGAATGGCTCCCCGGAACGGATCATGCCGGCATCGCCACCCAGGTGATCCTGGAGAAAAACTTAGCCAAGCAGGGAAGCTCCAAGGAGAAGATCGGGCGCAAGAAGTTCATCCAACTGGCCTGGGACTGGAAGACCAAAAACGGCGACGCCATCCTGAACCAGCTTAAGAAGATCGGATGCTCCTGCGATTGGGACCGGACCAGGTTCACCATGGATGAGGGCTTATCGCAGGCGGTGCAGGAGGTGTTCGTCCACCTCTACCACAAGGGACTGATCTACCGGGGCAACCGGATCATCAACTGGTGCCCCCGCTGCCAGACCTCGCTTTCCGACGACGAAACCGAAAGGGAGGACAAGGAAGGCTCCCTGTGGTACATCAAATACAAGCTCAAAGGCTCGGACGATTACATCATGGTGGCCACCACCCGGCCGGAGACCATGCTGGGCGATACCGCCGTGGCGGTCAATCCCAACGACAAGAGATTTGCCAAGTTAGTGGGCAAATCCGCCATCCTGCCCATTTTGGATCGGGAGATCAAGATCGTGGCCGACGACTTCGTGGACCCGGAATTCGGCACGGGCATGGTCAAGGTGACCCCGGCGCACGATCCCAACGACTTCGAGATAGGACGGCGGCACAATTTAGAGCAGATCAACGTGATGAACCCCAACGGCACCATGAACCAGAACGCGGGCAAGTTCGCCGGCATGGACCGGTATGCCTGTCGTGAGGCTCTGGTGGCCGAGTTGAAGAAGAAAAAGCTCTTAGAGAAGGTGGAGCCTTACCGGGTGCCCATGGTCTTGTGTTACCGCTGCGGCACCGAGATAGAACCCTATCTTTCCGAGCAGTGGTTCGTGAAGATGGAGCCTTTGGCCAAACCGGCCATAGAGGCGGTGAAAACCGGAAAGCTCAAGTTTTTCCCGGAGCGCTGGACCAAGACCTACATGTACTGGATGGAGAATATCCGGGACTGGTGTATCTCCCGGCAGTTGTGGTGGGGTCACCGCATTCCGGTGTGGTACTGTCAGGACTGCAACGAGACCATAGTGGCCAAAACTGCGCCCTCGGAGTGCACCAAATGCAAGAGTACCAAGCTCAAACAGGACGAGGACGTGCTGGATACCTGGTTTTCCTCCTGGCTGTGGCCCTTTTCCACCTTCGGCTGGCCTCAGAAGACGCCGGAGCTGGAAAGATTCTACCCCACCCGGGCGCTCTTTACGGCTTCCGAGATAATCTTCCTGTGGGTGGCACGCATGGTCATGGCAGGATATGAATTCATGGGAGAGGAGCCTTTCTCCGACGTTTACATCCACGGAACCGTGCGGGACGAGCACGGCGTGAAAATGAGCAAGTCCTTGGGCAACGGAATCGACCCTTTGGAGATCATCGACCAATACGGGGCGGATGCTTTAAGGACCACCATGATGCTGGTGACCCCGGAGGGACAGGATACCCTGATCGCCCGCCGCACCTTCCAGGTGGGCCAACACTTTGCCAACAAGCTGTGGAACGTGTCCAAATTCGTGATGGGGCATCTATCCGAGGAATTCGCCTCTCAATCCGACCCGGAACCACCCGCTACAGTGGACAAGCTGGAGGACCGGTGGATTTTAAGCCGCTTGAACCGCACCATCGACGACGTGACCGGACTGATGGAGAAGTACCGGTTCAACAGCGCGTTGAAATCGCTTTATGATTTCGTGTGGCACGACTTCTGCGACTGGTACGTGGAGATGGTGAAGGAGAGGCTGAATTTATCGGAGGAAAGCCAGGACCGCAAAACCGCACAAATGGTTGCTCATTTCGTGCTCAACCACGTGCTTAAGCTGCTTCATCCCTTTGCTCCCTTCGTGACCGAGGAGATCTGGCATCATCTGTACGTTTCGGAAAACGACGGGGATTTCCTTTTAAACACCAAGTGGCCCACATCGGATAAAAGCATGATAGACCAAGCCCTGGAGTCGGCCCTAAACCAGGTGCAGGAGGCGGTGACCTCCATCCGGAATATCCGGTCGGAGATGAACGTGCCACCGGCCAAACAGGCGGACGTTTTGATCCGGGTGGAGAACCAGGAGACCAAGAGGATATTGGAGGAGAACCGAAGTCACATCGTGACTTTGGGCACCGTCGGAAGTTTGACCATCGGCGGGGATATGGCCAAGCCGGAGCATTCCGCCAGCGCCGTGATCCGGGACGCCGAGATATTCATTCCCCTGGAGGGCTTGATCGACTTAGAGCAGGAGAGAAGTCGTCTGGAAAAGGAAATCAGCCGGGTAAACGAGCTTCTGGAGAAGGCCAACAAGAAACTCTCCAACGAGGATTTCCTGAAGAGGGCTCCGCAGGAGATAATCCAAAAGGAAAAAGCCAAGAAGGAAGAATACGGCAAGAGGCTGGAGAAGCTGAATCGCAATTTAGAGGAAATAGTCGGCTGGTAGCGGGGGGACGCTCTCCCGCAGCATCAGGCCTTTCCCGTTCCTTAAGAAACATTGGACGTAATCTTCGATTAAGGCTCTGGGCCTGATGAATCAGGCAACTACATTCCGGGAATAAGATGTCGTCTCGCTTGTACCACATTTCGTAAACTCAGGGGAACATTCAACTCTAAAAGGCGGTGAGAAAATGAAACAAAACCTGCCTGCCAGAAGAGCGTGTGCCGGTCTGATCCTGGCTGCAGCCGGCATTCTGTTTTTGGGACTGGTGCCGGCATGGGCGGACGTGTCGGTCACCATCTACAACCAGAATCTGGGACTGGTGAAGGACGTGCGGGAGCTTGAGTTCCAGAAAGGACGAAGCATTGTGGAATTCAGCGACGTGGCATCCCAGATCGATCCCACCTCGGTGCATTTTACGCTGGTCAGCCCCTCCGATCGGGCCGACATTTTGGAGCAGAGCTACCAGTATGATCTGGTCAGCTCCAGCAAGATACTGGAAAAATACATAGACAAGGACATCGAGCTTTTCGCCAAATCCGCCGAACAGATGGGAGAGACCAAATCCTACAAAGGCAAGTTGCTTTCCTATTCCGGAGACAACGTCACTCTCCGGGAGCCGGGCGGAGCCATTCGCATTGTCAGATTAAGCGAGATCACCGATCTGTACTTTCCGACGCTGCCCGAGGGCCTGATCACCCGACCCACCCTGGTTTGGCTTTTAGAGAGTCAGGTCAACGGACAGAAGAAAGCGGAGGTCAGCTACTTAACCTCCGGGATCAACTGGCACGCGGAGTACGTGGCGGTGGTGGATCAGAAAGACGAAAATTTGGAGCTGGCCGGATGGGTATCCATCGATAACCGTTCCGGCGCCACTTACCGGGATGCCAAAGTGAAGCTCATCGCCGGTGAGGTGCACCGGGTACCCGAGGGAAGAGCTGCGCCGCAGCTGTCCAAGATGTACTCAGCGGATATGGCCACGGCCGCTCCGCAATTCGAGGAGAAGGCTTTTTTCGAGTACCATCTTTACACCCTCCAAAGGCCGTCCACCATCCGGGATAATGAGACCAAACAGATCTCGCTGTTTCCCTCCACCGGCGTTCAGGTGAAGAAGATCTTCACATACGACGGCGCTATGTATCAGGACAAGGTCAGGGTGGAGCTGGAGTTCAAAAACTCCGAGGCTGCGGGGCTGGGAATGCCCCTGCCCCAGGGTAAGATTCGGGTATACAAGGAGGACGTGGACAACGCCCTGGAATTCGTGGGAGAGGATAAAATCGACCACACTCCCAAGGACGAGAAGGTGCGGGTGTTTTTGGGCAATGCCTTCGACATAGTGGGCGAAAGGCAGAGAACCGATTACAAGAAGATCAGCAACGACATCAGCGAGGAGACCTATCAGATCAAGCTGCGGAATCACAAGGAGGAGCCGGTGGAGGTGGTGGTGGTGGAACATCTCCAGTCTTACACCCAGTGGGAGATAAGGGAATCCAGCCTGCCCTACCAGAAGAGGGACGCCGGCACCATCGAGTTCAAGGTTCGGCTGGAGAAGGACCAGGAGGTGCCGCTAACCTACACGGTCAGATATTATCGGTAGACGCAGCCTCCAAGTAGCTTCCGCCTGCAAGACCGGGATCGTGAAAGAAGTTGCAGCCGCACCTTTCAGGGCGCGAAGAATATAAATCTCGCCGTCAGTGGGACGGTTGATCAGCGACCATTTTCTACGGAGGAAAGATGAAGTCTCCCCAGTTTATCAGAATCCTGTGGGCTTTTTTTCTCACCGGTGCTCTGGCGATTCTGGTTTTGCTCTCCGGCTGCGGGGCCAAGAATCCGGCACTGACTTCGGCCAAAATCTATATGGGTTTGACCCCGCCGGACTACGACCGGGCCACCGAGCAACTGCTTTTGGCCATACAAAAGGACAGCTTGAGCGGGGAGGCGCACCTGTTTTTGGGAAAGATATATGACCACAAGAAGATGTTTCCGGAGATGCTGGAGCAGTTTGACAGGGCGGAGACCTGCAAGCTTAAGCCCGAGCAGACGGAGGAAATTAAGCAGTTGAAAGCCCGGGCCTGGACCGAGGTGCTGAATTCGGGGATCGATCTGGGGCGCAAGCGCAAACAGGTGGATGGATACCGGCTGGATCTTTTGACCGACTTCTCCGGATACTCGCAGTACCGGGACACTCTTGAAATGATATCCCGGGAGGTGCCGGAGGGGAACAAGCTGACCTGGGCGAGATACCAGACTTACGGCGAGGCCAAGCCGGCACTGGAGGAGTTGGAGAGGGCATTGGATCAGCAGGCTTTCGATCGTTACCAGCTGGCCATCCAAATCGACTCCACCCGGTACGAGCCTTACGTCAACCTGGCGGCGGATTACGTGCACAAGGACGAGCTGGACAAGGCATTGCAATACTACGCCAAAGCGTACCTGATGAAACCCGACGATTCCAACGTGATGAACGATTACGCCGTTACCCTGCTGCGAGCCGGAGAATTCGACGAGGCTTTGGGTTTGTATGACCGCATTTTGGAAAACGATCCGGCCAACGTGAATGCCCTGGTGAACTTAGCCATGATCCATGCCCAAAAAGGGGAAACCGTTAAGGCCCAGGAGACCTATTCCAAGATCGTTTCCATCGATCCGGAATATGCGGATGCTTACTTCAACCGGGGTCTTCTGTACATGAGTCAGTCCCAGGAGCAGATGCTGGTGCTTAAGGCCTACCAGGATTCCCTGGAAGCCGACAAGAAGAACAAGGAGCTGGCTTCCCGCTATCAGTCGGCATGGGAAGATTATGACAGGCTCTTTGTCAAAGCTGAAAGCGACTTTCGAACCACGGCCGAGATAGACACCAACGACAAGGATGCCTACTTCCACCTGGGCCTTCTGTACGTAAGCCGGGCCCAGATTCAGACGGAGAAGGACAGGGAGAATTCCGACTTCGGCCGGGCAGAGAGCCTTTTCCAAAGAGCCTTAAAAGTCGATCCCGAGGATTTCGAGAGCCTCAAGTATCTGGGGTTCACTTTCATTCGCTTAAGAAAGTGGCAGGAGGCAACCGTTCCTTTGGAGAAGCTGGTGGGGCTGGACCCCACAGATCGGGAGGCCTGGCGATATCTGGCCATAGCCTACACCAATCTGAAGAAAAAAGATCTGGCAGAGGAGGCTCTCAAGAAGTCGGCTCGCTGATGAGCTCCCCAGCGCATTGAATGACACCGGGATTAGGCACATCGCCGTCCGGCACATTGTGTTTTGACCCCAATCCAAATGGGAATTAAAATTCCCCGTGAAGCGGAATGGAAACCCAACCGGACCTTCCCCACATACGCGCCGCGCATGAGCGAATCCGGCCGTTCACAAACCGCACGCCGGTTTTGACCTGCTCCACCTTGAGCAACATGGTGGGCACAAGTCTCTCCTTCAAATGCGAGAACTTTCAGAAAGTGGGGGCCTTTAAGTTTCGCGGCGCATGCAATGCCGTTTTCTCCCTCTCGGATGAAGAAGCCTCTCGTGGAGTGGCAACCCATTCATCCGGCAATCACGCTGCGGCGCTGGCACTGGCGGCGGCAAAACGAGGGACAACCGCGCGAATCGTCATGCCTTCGAATGCTCCGAAGATCAAGGTCGACGCGGTCAAGGGTTACGGAGGCATCATCACCTTTTGCGAGCCGACGCTCGAATCACGGGAAAGCACGGCAGCGAAGGTGGTCCAGGAAACGGGAAGCGCATTCATACATCCTTACAACGACTACCGCATCATCGCCGGTCAGGGGACTGCCGCTCTTGAGTTCCTGGAGGAGATTCCCGATCTGGACTTAATCCTGGCGCCTGTGGGCGGCGGCGGTCTGTTGAGCGGAACCGCGATTGCCGCCAAGGAACTGAAGTCCCAAATCAAGGTCATGGGCTGCGAGCCCAAGAATGCCGACGATGCCTATCGCTCCAAAAAAGCAGGATATATCATCCCCTCCCAAAATCCCCATACCATCGCCGATGGACTCAGGACTTCTCTCGGCGACAAAACCTTCCCCATCATCCGCGACTTGGTGGACGACATCCTCCTGGTTACGGAGGAGGAGATCGTCACCGCCATGCGGTATATCTTCGAAAGGATGAAGATCGTGGTGGAGCCGTCCGCCGCTGTGCCGCTGGCGGTCTTGCTCTCCCGTCAACTTGATGTAACAGGCAAGAAAGTGGGAGTGATCCTCTCCGGCGGGAACGTGGATTTCAGCAGGTTCTTCGAAGAACTGGCGTAAGTCTCCCCTGAGTGACGGACATCTTACCAGACGGTTCGTTCGACAGGTCGTGGAACGAGAACCATCCCCAGATCCGATCGGGCTTCAGCCCAACAGGTTCAGGGGTCAGGACCCCAGGATTGTTTTGCGATTCCGATCCACGAGCTGAAGCTCGTGGCTATGTTCCCGAGAACTCCCTGTTCGTCAGGAACCCCCGTCTCTGCCACGCATACGGGAGAATCCCTTCCGCCTCTCCTTAGATGAATCTCGACACGTCGCAAGCCGTGGGGCACCTGAGCTCATTTATCGTCATGGGTGCATTCTTTGGCAAACCACAACCGCCTCTTCCCACAAGTGCAGGTGTGCTCCGTTTCCTGCTGCGTCAACCATTCCTCCGCCCCAATTAGCTTGATCTTGAGGATATTGTCATGAGCCAATGCATGATGGGCAATTCCATCCTTATAGAAGCTATCGATCACCTCGCAGGGAAAGCTCTCGCATTCGCCGCAGTGCAGAATCCCCTTGCCTATGGCGCACTCTCTTGTCGGGCAATCATTGACCAGCGTTTTCTCGTCTCGGCATCCCTTGCAGCCGACATCTGAATTCTCCTCATAAGACCTGCACCCGCCGCAAAACAGTCCGCAATATGCCAGCAGCGAATATCGGTTCACGTGGCAACTCCTCTCAGCATCAGATTTCTCGTTACCGTGTTCGTCATGCTCTATCTTCCCCCTAATTTCATCATTA
>CAZWAO010000121.1:0-7990 GCA_964631815.1 uncultured Ignavibacteria bacterium
ACGTCCTCCACCACTAAGGGCTGTCCGGTTTGGGCCACCCAACCGGTAATGCCTTGCTCCCCGATCTTGATTCTCAGATCCTTTATGCGCTCGTCCGGGAAGCCTTGGGCCGCCTTGACGTATAGCTCCCTCTTTTCGGTATCCGCCAGAAGAATGGCCGAATTCAGATAGCCGAAGGACTCCACCACCACCTTCAGAATCTCGTCCAAGAGCTGATCCCAGTTCAAGACGGAATACAGCTTCTGGGTCATCTGATACAGGGAGAAAAGCTCGTCTGACTTCTGCCGAACGTCCTGATAGGCCTGAGCCTTCTGCAGGGCGGATGCTGCTTGTCCGGCTAAGGACTTTGCCAGAGCCAGGGTTCCTGCCTCAGGCTCAGCCGATGCTGCCAGTCCCACTCCCACCAAGCCCAGCGCCCGCTCTTCGCTGCCCAACGGGATCAGAAGTACCTCTCCTGCTTCCTGGGATTGGACCACCTGGCGCTCGGGTGGGCTCAGTTGTCCTTCGCCCCGGATCCGAATCATTCTATTGGTGTTGATCGCCTTCGCATATAAAGGAAGTTGATTTACCTTAATCTTCTGTCCCAGCTTGACCGAGGGTACTGCCTCCCGGGCCGAGGAGAAGGTCTCGAAGATGATATGCTTTCCATCCGCGTCCAGAACTGCCGTGTAGCAGAATTCCGCAGCCAGCACTCTCATCACCCTTTCCCCCAGGATGCTTAAAATCCTCTGCGGATCCAGGCTGCCGAACAGGGCCGAACTGGCTTCCACCCGCACCGATAAATCCCGCGACTTGGCGGCCCACTCCGAGACCGAGCTGGCGCCGCTTACCGCCAATCCCAGCTGCTGGCCGATCGCTTCTAACAATTCGTTTTCATTCAGGCTGATTTCCTTGTCCTGCGGGCTGACCAGCAGTGCTGCACCGCAAACCTGCCCCTTTGTCAGAAAAGGGATGGCCAGGAGAGTCTGCATGCCCCGGCCCCTGAAGAATTGAGTCCTCCTTTGTGTCTCCGGATCGGAGCCGGAGATGAAGACCAGTTGACGTTGACTGGTTACCTGACGCAGGATGGCCTGTCCTGCCCGGGCCAAGGCACCGCCCCACATGTTCTCCAAGGGCATTCCTTTGAACGCCCGGATGTCCCAATGATCCTTCTCCCCTGTTCGCAGAAAGATCATTCCTCCTTCGAATCCGGTCAGATCCAGGATGGTGTCCAGAACTTCGCTCAACGACTGGTCGATGTCGGGATTCTGACTGACCACCGCCGTGACCGCGCTAAGCGCCGCCAGCCTGGTTCTCAGCGTTCGGGCCTGATCCTTTTCCTCCTTTAGGTCCTCCTCCATTCGATGGGCGTGTTCCGCCAGGAAAGACAAAGCCGCCGCCGGTTTTTTTCCCGGCGAAAGCTCCGGCTGGCGCGAAGCAAGCTCATTCATGAACTTCCGGAGGGGAAACACATTTTTATAGTAGAGCCCCAAAGCCGCTCCCAGCGCGCCCACCAGAAAAACCACCAGGGAAACCGCCAAGACGCCGGGCGTCAACAACGGATGGGTCACCAGGCGTAGGATTAGAAACGAAAGCGATCCGGCTGCTATCACCAGCGATGCAGGAAAAAGCAGCCGGGCTCCAAGTGAAAGGCCTCTGGAAGGGAACGGTCGGGATTTCATGCTAATTCCGATCTGATGCTCGGTTTCGGTCTGCCCGGTCTCATGTAAAAAGTGCATTGGATAAAACTTCTCCGGGCCGGGAGTCACCGGTTTGGTTTTTCTGGAAATTTGTGCCGGTTCTGGCTCGACACAGGAACTTCTCGAAGTTCTCCTGAATTCGATCTACTCCTCGTTCGATATTGCTCAGATATCTCAGACTGTGGGGATCAAGCTCCGGCTGCCTCAGCTTCAGAAGCTCGGCCGAGCCTCGAATGGAGGTCAGGGGGTTGGCGATCTGATAACTCAAATCCGACAGCTCCTGTGTAGACATAATCCCCGGCCCTTCGGTCTTCAGACGTGCCAATCTTTGACCCAACTGTTTGTTGGCGCGCCGCAGGATAGCTTCTTTGAGCGCCAGCGAAAGCTGATCCGCCTTGTGACGGACGAATTCCGTCTCCTGTCTGGTTAACGGCTGACGATCCCACTGGCGCATTTCTCCTAAGGAGATTATGCCCACGGCTTCGCCGTCCAACATCACCGGAACCAAAAGGGCCGAACCGATCCCCCCATCCATGATCAACTGCGCTTCCCGCCCCGACATCCAGCTTTCCGGATCAACTTGGTTGACCAGCATGGGTCTTTTTGCCTCCAGGGTGAGACGGTGCCAGGGAAGTTCATCCAACGGGAACCGCTCGTCGCTTCTTAAGGTTATTCCCTCCGGTCTGATTTGCTGGCAGGCGCAGTTGAGCAATTGGTCTTTTGACTTGGAAAGAAGCATCACCCTGGCTAAGCTTCGCGGAAGCTGAGCCACCAGGCTGAAGGCCACATCCTCTAACAGATCGCGGAGTTTTTGGTCTTCCGCCAGCTTGCCGTCGAAATCGCGGGCCGATTGGGTGAAGGCCCTCTGCTTGTCCAGTCGCCTCCTCAGCTCGTTTTGCACCATCATCTGGCTGATGACCAAAGTCAGCGGCTGCAGCCACTCGGCATCCTGGGCGGAGTAAAAGTGCGGCCTCTGGTGGCCCAGGCTGATGGCTCCCCGGAAGAAACCTTCTGCTCGCAGCGGAAGGATGATGCGCGACCCGATTCCCCCAAACAAGCCATCCGGCCGAACTCCGGATGAGTCTCCGTCCATACCGCTCCTTTGGGACAGATCCGCATCCACCCTCATGGCTCCTGATTCCATCACTTCCTCTTCGGCCTCTCTCCCGGGGCCCAGGTGTACTCGTCGTTCCACCAGCACGCCGCCGGACTGCCCCACCGACAGGACCATCACGTCCTGTCGGGGACCGGCGCTCACCACCAGGGATAGACAGTCGAATTCCATGACTTTCTTGATCTCTTCGGAAAGACGGGGAAAAACATCTTCTAAAGAATTGCTCTGCCCGGCGACCGCAAACAGATTCCCTATGGCGGAAACGCAATCCTTACTTCTTTCGCTCTTAATCCGGGCCAGGCTACGTTTGGTCGCCAGACCCAGCATCTCTCCCACGCTGGTCAGGAACTGATTCTCCTGGTAGGAGAAACGATCCGGCCTAACATCGTAAAGTCCCAAAACTCCGAAGGTCTTTCCGGAAAAAGTGATGGGCACGCAGGCCAGCGAGCGCAAGCCGCTCCCTTGTGAAAACACCGTTCCCTGCTCCGGAAGGCTGGCTACGTCGGCCGTGGTAGTGATCATACCGGATCTTTGAGCCTTACTGTACCACTGGTTCTTGTGGTACAGATCGTAAAGGTGGAATACGTTCTTGATGGATACTCCCGCATGACCCACCGGCGTCATCTCGGAAGAACCGGGATCGGAGCGGTAGGCTACCCCCATTTTATATCCCATCACGCTCACCAACTGCGACAGGGACGCCTTCAACATCTGGTCCGACTCCGGGTGCCGGTCTATCTCGGTCAGCAGGGCTTTGAAACAGGCCAGCTGACGCAGCCGTCGGGCCGCGGCGCCTCGAGTCTTCACCAGGGAACCCAACCATATGGTCAAGCCCAGAACCGCCAGCGTTGCACCCACCAGGCAAGCTACCAATCCCCCGGTGTGAAGCACCTGCACCCACTCCCCCCAGCCGGCCCGGTCCGCAATCAGAGTACCGGTCAGGTTGGCTGCACCGGCTATGAATAGCAGCGCCGCTCCCGTGACTAGCGCTTTCCGGCTGTGCGGCTGGTACTCCAAGTGCCGGTTTCGCCGTCTGAGTGTCAGGAGCAAAACCGACAAGGATAAAAAGACGATTCCTGTGTCAAATGCCAACTCATACATCTTCAACCTCCGGGGAATAGGTTAGAGGTGGAAGGTTCGCGGCCAAGTGGCGCCACCGAGATAACCTGCACTCTCATGTCATTGTCCAACCGAGATCTTCTGCTCAATCGCAAGAAGAAAAGAAAAATAAGGGGGGATCAGACGGTGGAGATCGGCAACGTTTTCCCGGAGATGTTCCACCGTAGAGGCCACCTATGTGCCCCATCCGTCGCTTTGTATCGGCACACTAATATTATCGACAGAAAGCCCTTTCCTTTTAGCCGACGGCCCTGACCTCGTGGGCGGAAATGGCCTCTGAAGGAGTCTCTCTTTATGATGTGGGAGGAAATTGAAACGGATTATTGCCCGGCGGGAATTCCAACAGAGGCTCTCAGAAAATGTCGAACCTCTTCATTCGCTCTCTTAAGGTGTTTCGGGATATGCCCAGAAGCTGCGATGCCCGTACCTGGTTGTGATTGACGTGCCTCAGCACCTCGGAGATGACCGTTTTCTCCAAGCCCGAAAGCAGACGGTCGTAAATGTGGCCTTTACACTCTTTGAGTATCCGACTGAAAACGGGCGACAGCGCTTCCTCGAATACGTGCTGAAAATCCTGGTTCCCCGAAGCGGCCGGAGAAGATGGATCGTGTCCTTCGGTCGGACGGTGATCCGTAGCGGATTTCCTGGTGGACAACCGGACCGAGCCCAAAAGCACCTTCTGCCTGCCTGCCGCCGGCTCCCGAGTGAGGGCCTGTTTGACCATCAAAGCCACCTGCTCCATATGCGCCGGCGACGGAACCACCGCTAAGTTTTTCTCCTTCTTTTCCTTTTCCTGGCGAAGGGGGCTTTTGGAGAGGACGATCAAAGGCAAATCGGAGTTCAGCTCTCGGATTTTGTTCACGGTTTCGGTCCCCGACTGCTCGGCCGGGTTCAGATCCAAAATCACCAGATCCGGCTGCACGTTGGCCAGAGAAGTGAACAATCCCTTGCCGTGGGGAGAGACCAAGAGCTTGAATTCTCTCGGGTCCAGATGTTTGTCCAAATCCTGAGAGATCTTCGGATCTGATCCCACCACCAGTATTTGTTTCATGGCCTTAAAAGTTGAACGTTTTGCGGAAAAGCCTCTTGTCGTAGAGATAGTATCGGCAGGAAAAAATCTATCTTCATTCCGGCGGGATAATTTTAGCGTGCCTATCTGAGGCTGCAACGCCAGGTGGATCATCCGGCGCACGCCGGGCTGTGACTCGATTTGAAGGCGGGAAGGGAAACCCAATTTTGCGGGGAATCGGTTCGACGCCGGCGTAGCCGGCAGCTTTGTCGCAGACTGGAGGAGAGCATTCGTTTGGGAGGGTATTGTTCAGACCTGTACGTGGAGATCAAAAAGCTTGCTTGGTCAGGCCGTGCTTTCGCCCAAAAGCCACTGCGTCAGCTTGAGGGCTCCCACCTTCCCCTTCTCGCCCACCTCCAACTGAGGCCCCACGCACGAAGGACAGCCATCCTCGCAGCCGCAGGATCGGATCATATCCCGGCAGGCCTGCCACATCTCCCGGGAGAGGAAAAACAGCTTCTGGGAGAAACCCACTCCTCCCGGATAGTTGTCGTAGACGTAAACCGTGGGACGATCCGAGAAAGGCGATTTCACCTGGGGGAAAGTCCGTATGTCCCGGGGATCGCACATCACCCACAGGGGAACCACGTTCCGCAGCAGGTTGGCCAAAGCCCTCAGGCTGCCCCCCAATTGTTCTCCGGTTAAATCCAGCTTGGAACCCACATCGCCCGGAAGCTCGATCCAGAAGGCGGTGGTATGCATCTCCTGTTCGGGCAGGTTTATCTTTCCGTACCCTACGTTCTCATGGGTGGCGAACTTGATCTTCTTGTACTGGGTGGCCAGGGTGGTCACCGACACCTCGCCGAAGGCCCGGTCTCCCTCAACCCCTTCCGTCTTCTGGGTCACCTCCAGAACCTTGATGTCCGTCTTGGTGATGGCGTCGGTATAGTAATCCACGTCCACTTCCTTGGCATAGGCTTTTTTCCCGTCCCAGTCCAGCTCCTCTATCTGATACTGATCGGCCGCGTGAAGGTAGATGGCGTCTTTATAAAGAAACTCCGGCGCGCTGAAGTAATCCATCTCTCCGATGATCCTGTTTCTGTCGGTGGAATCTAAGATCACGAAGTTCTCCATGGCCGCGCTTCGCAGGCTCACCTGTTCGGCCGGATATACCTCCGAGGTCCAGTGCCACTTGCCTTCCACGTGATGGAGGATTCTCTGCTCCTCCAAATGCGCCAGTATTTTCTCCGTTTCCCCAACCCCGAACTCCTCGCCGTCGGTGAAAGGCAGCTCGAAGGCGGCGCATTTGAGATGGCTGACCAAGATCACCAGATTGTTGGGGTCCACTATGCCCGATTCGGGAGACTGCCCCAGGAAATAGTCGGGATGGTTGATCATGAACTGGTCCAGAGGCGAGCTGTTGGCCACCAGAACCGCCACCGACACGTCGGTTCTGCGTCCGGCCCTCCCCGCCTGCTGCCAGGTGGAGGCGATGTTGCCCGGATAGCCGGCCATCACGCACACGTCCAATTGCCCGATGTCGATTCCCAGCTCCAGGGCGTTGGTGGAAACCACGCCGCGGATTTTGCCCTCCCTCAACCCCCTTTCGATCTCTCTCCTCTGAAGCGGAAGATAGCCGCCCCGGTATCCCCTCAGGGAGTCCGGAGACCTCTTGGCCCTGCGCATGGCTTCCCGCAGATAGGTCAGGAGTATCTCCACCCGCAGCCGGGAGCGGGCAAACACGATGGTCTGCACGTCGTTGATCAGAAACTTCTCCGCCATCCTCTGGGCTTCCTTTATATAGGACCTTCTGATTCCCAGCTCTTTGTTTATCACCGGAGGGTTATACAGGATGAAATGCTTTTCCCCGCGCGGAGCGCCGTTGTTGTCCACCAACTCCACCTCTTCCTCGGTGATCTTCCTTGCCAGCTCGGCCGGGTTGGCGATGGTGGCCGAACAGCAGATGAATTGGGGATTCGAGCCGTAGAATCGGCAAACCCTTTTCAACCGTCTGACCACGTTTGCCAGGTGACTGCCGAACACGCCTCGATAGTGGTGAATCTCGTCAATCACCACGTATCTCAGATTCTCGAACAGCTTGATCCATCGGGTGTGATGGGGCAGGATTCCGGAGTGCAGCATGTCCGGATTGGTCACCACTATGTGACCGGCCGTGCGGATGGCGGCCCTGGCCGAGCGAGGGGTGTCGCCGTCGAAGGTGTAGGTCTTGATGTCGGCTTCCAGATCGGTGACCATCTCATGAAGCTCTGCCACCTGATCCTGGGACAGCGCTTTCGTGGGAAAAAGGTAAAGCGCTCGGGTCGAGGGATTATCCAACACCGAGTTGACCACCGGGAGATTGTAGCACAACGTCTTGCCGGAGGCGGTGGGAGTTACGATCACCACGTTTTTGCCGGAAAGGATCTTCTCGATGGCCGTGGCCTGATGAGAGTACAACCTGCTGATCCCCCTTTTCTGCAGTACCGACTTGACGCGGGGATTCACGCTGAGAGGGAACTCGGCAAGGACCGCTTGCCTGGGCGGAATCACCTCCCAGTGCGATATGCACTCCCGGTAGCGGGGGTTGTGCTTCAATTCATCTAAGATCTGGAGAAGATTCATGACGTCACTGTCGAAGCCAGATTCGTTTTTGGTAATAACTGACCTGCGGAGTGTTTTGTCAAGCGAAAACGCCCTGCCCGGTACTCCGTTGGAATCAATTCACGCCCGGCGAACGCACCGGTCTTCCCTGTTCGCGCAAATCGACGAATGGGGTCGAGATACAGGAAGGGATAGCCTTTTCGGCTATCCCTTCTGCTTTGCCTCCCTCTTAAAATGTGGACAACATCTCGCGTCTGTCCGTCTATCCCGCCTACCAGATGCCCGGACATCTCGGCCTGGGCCCACCCTTGAACAGATACCCCAGGATCCATATCGCATCACCCACATTGATGGCCCCATCGGGATACACATCCCCTCGGCCAATCGGACAAAGCGGCGGATCCCCGCCTTTGAACAGATAGTTCAGAATGGTAAGAGCATCGCCCAGGTTCACCACCTGGTCCCCGT
>CAZWAO010000122.1:0-7985 GCA_964631815.1 uncultured Ignavibacteria bacterium
GTTCCCACACGGGCAAAGGCTCCAGGTAGATGGGTTGAACCACCACCGCCTCCATGCCGCCGGCCTTAAGCGCCTCCAACACGCTCAAGGTGGTCGAGCCGTAGGTTAAGATCACCGGACCTGTCTTGCCGTAAACGTTGACCGTGTGCATTCCCTTCATGTGCTCCGCCAACGCCTGCCCCTTCTTCCGTCTCTTTTCCACCGACCGGGCAATGGTGACTGCATCCTCCGTGGTGATCCCCTTCTGGTCGTGCTCGTAGCTGTCCCACTTTATCAGTTCTTTGGAAGGAGGGAACAGAAGCGGCGATACGCCATTTTTCGTATCCAAGTATCTTTTGTACTCTCCGCCCTGGTGCATCACCGGCTCCGGCCATTTGGCCTTGCCCACTTCCAAATCCAGGGTCATCCGGCTTTCGGCCAGATGCTTCTCGGTCAGCAGAATTCCCGGCACCTGAAACTGCCACAGCAGATTCAACATTTCCGCAGCCAGATAGAAGGCCTCCTCTATGCTTCCGGGCGAAGCCACCACTCTGGGAAACTCTCCGTGGCCCTGGTTCACCGCGAATCTTAGATCGCCCTGCGAGGTATAAGTGGGAACGCCGGTGGACGGCCCGGGCCGTGATCCCAGACAGCACAAAAGGGGCGCCTCCACCATTCCCGCCAGCGAGAAAGCCTCCTCCATCAGGGCGAAGCCGCCGCCGGAAGTCCCCACCATGGAGCGGGCACCGGCAGAGATGGAGCCGATGGCCATATTGATCACCCCGATCTCGTTCTCCGGATGAACCGCTGCCAGACCCAGCTGATCGCTGCTTGCGGCCAGGGTGTGGAGGATGGATGAGGACGGAGTCATGGGATAGGCGTAGTAGATGTCCAACCCTCCCGCGGCCGCGCCCAGAGCGATAGCTTCATTTCCGGTGAGGATGGGTCTTTCTTTGTCTCCCTCATCTAAGTGAAACTTGTCGCATATCTGGGGACAGACTAAATCGAAAATGGTGAAAGCATAGGCCACGTTGTTTTCGTTGTCCCTGGGATACTCCTTTTCGATTAGAACCTTCAGCCTCTCCTTTTTCCATCCCGCCGCCGCCGCCAGAATGGCCACCGTGCCTACGCCGATCCGCAGGTTGGGATTGGGGTATTTCTTGGCCTCCTTGGAAAGCGGCACGGCCATGCCTTTAGCATCCTTCACCGTGTCGGGATCGTGGACCAAAACCCCTCCTTCCGCCAGATCCTCCCGGTGAACGTCGTAGCTTCTCTGGTCGGGCACTACGATCAGGTCGGCCTTGGCGTAATGGCTGGTGATCCTTCGGTTGGCCGTGCTGATCAGGGAGAAATTATGTCCGCCTTTGATCAAACTGCCGTAATCGTCCAGGTTGAACACCTGGCGGCCCATACTCGAGAAGAGGTGCGCCGCCACCGACCCCGCTTTCCTCACTCCCTCACCGGCCTTCCCTGCCACCAGAAAAGTGAACATTTCCTTTTTTGCCATAAATCACCTCCTGCCTTAATCCCTGGTAGATTAACTCCACCCAGCTCTTATCATCGTTACAAACGGGCCTCTTTCCTAGCCCGGTCAATCCTCCTGGTCCAACAGCCTCTTCCTACTCCCCAGCCTCCTGCCAAACGTTTATTGGGATGTCAACTTCCCTGATTCTCCATGAACCGTTCGATCTTGGTTTTCAACTGATCCCGCACCTGCCTGAATGTTTCTAATCTTTCCTCTTCGCTTCCCTGGGCTTCCGCAGGATCGGCAATGTCCCACTGCAGCCGCTTCCCCACTTTGCCTAAAAACACCGGACACACGGTTTTGCTGGTCGAGCCGCAAAGCGTGATGGTGAAGTCAAACTGCTGCCCGGAAAATTCAGTCACGGATTTGCTCCTTTGACCCGATATGTCGATTCCGATTTCTGTCATAACCTGTACCGCCAGAGGATGAACCGAAGTAGCTTCCGCTCCTGCGCTATATGCGTCGTATTCATCTTTGCCCAGAGATATCAAGATACCCTCCGCCATTTGGGAGCGACAGGAATTGGTGCCGCATAGGAAGAGAACTCTTTTCTTCATGCCTCGATCTTCTTAGCCTGCCTGTGCCACATCCAGACACGGGCTGTGCATGTTGCCCGGTTACTTTTCGATGTCTTTCAGTTTGAAATCCAGCCAGTCCTTCATCTCCAGCACGTTCTTGGAGAGGTACCAGCGCCCGTTGGCGAAGGAGCCGTAATCCGCGCCCATCATGGCCGAGGCATAGCGGGTGGAATTGGCAAAAAACAACCATTCCTCCACCCATTTCCTCTCGATGGCCTCGTCGAAGATGGGAGCCTGCTGGGGCAAACCATGCGCCGCGCCCTTATCCCACGCCGTCTGCACAATTTTGGTGGCGGTCAAGGTCATCTGATTGGTGGTCTTGATGGTATGGTCGAAGCGGGCCAGTTGGTTGCCCACCCATTGGCTGCTGTGGCAGGCGGAGCACACCTTGCTCATGGTCTCCCGGCGGACATCCATCTCATGTTGGTCGATCAAAAACCCGGATACAGGCTCGCCGGTCAGTTCGGTGGGCAGCGGAAATCCCGCCTGGTTGACGATGATGGCCGTATTGGGCGACTTGGGGTGGGGATGGGCGTAGATCAAGCCCATGATCCTCCACCACAGCCGGTCGTTCATCCGATGGGAGCGCTCGGCCACCACGGTCTGGTCCTTGGTCACCGTCAAGCTGACGTGACAGGCGGCGCAGGTGGGAGCGGTGAAATCCTCCCCCACAGTCCAGGGCACCGACTCAAAATTCCATTCCTTTTCCAGCGAGGCAAACAGGTTGGCGTGCTTGCTCACCTCGTACACGGCAAAAGCCGGCACGTCCGGCCCCTTATGGCATTCGGAGCAGGTGTGCGGGTCTCTGGCCGTCTGGATGGGGAATTGATGCCGGGTATGACAGGCCGCACAGGAACCCTGGCTTCCGTCGGGGTTGAGCCGCCCCACCCCCTGATTGGGCCAGCCGGAGAGCACCGGGAACTGCATCTCACCCAAGCTCGTCTGGCGGGTGGCCAGGCCTTCGACCATAACCTCGGTGCCGTGGCAGTAAAGACACGACTCGAAGTCGGTCATCTCGTCCGGGTCGGCAAGCGACATATTCTTGCCGTCGAAATCCCAGGCGCCATTGGTGGAAACCCGCAAGCTGTGATAAAGCTGGTTATTGGTCAGATTGATATGCGCAAACGACATCAGGTTTTCCCGGTATTGCGACCTCTCCACCGGATGGCAGACCGCGCAGTCCTCCGGCGTGACTACCGTATGCACCTGATAGCCGGAGTGCTCAAAGGTGTCCCGATGCTTCTCCGGGTTCATGGTGTGGCATTCGGCGCATCCCACGGTGGTCGAGAGATATTGCTCGGGGATGCTGTCCGCAGATACTCTTCGCATCAGCGGTTCTTTCAGCAGGGCCTCCGCCGGAGTCACCTGCGAGTGGCGACTCTTATGCCAGTCGCCGGTGATTCCCGGACTCATGCTCATGTGGCAGCCCAAGCAGCCCTCGGTGTCGCCGCTGTTGGCTGCCGGCTCCTGAGTTTGTCCGGCCGCCGTCCTAAGGGAAAACATCAGCGGCACCAACGGCAAGAGCATACTCATCAGGATTTGTCGAAATACCTTTCTACGGCAAAAGAACATGTCACCCTCCATGTCTGAAGTTCCCCTCAGCAGATCCCCAGATCCTTGTGTTTGGACAGAATCAGGTCGGCCAGCTTGTCCAGCTTCTCCAAATCCTCATCCTTCGGATGTCCTTTGACTAACACCGGCTCCAAAATCTCCGCCTGAAGATTGGCCAGCAAGCCCTTGATCTGCTCCACGGTCTTTCCGCCCCAACCGTAGGAGCCTATCAAGGCAGCAAATTTCACCTTGGGTCTGAGCGCATTGGTCAAAAAAGCAGCATAAGCCGCGCTGGGATGCGCGCCCGCCAGAACCGTAGGGGTGGCGATCACCACCGTGGCCGCATCCACCAGAGACATGGCCAACTCCCCTACGTCCGCCACGGTCAGGTTGAAGGGCTCAACCTGTATGTCTTTTTCCATCAACGCCTCTATCAAATAGTCCACCATTCTTCTGGTGCTCCCGTGCATGGAGACGAACGGTATCACCACCTGGTTTTTCACCTCATCCGACGTCCATTCCCGGTAGGCGTTGACGATGAATTCCGGCTTGTCGTGAACCGGGCCGTGGCTGGGAGCGATCATCCGGATATTCAGGTTCTTGATCTTCTCCAAGTTGCCTTTGATGGCCGCCCGGAAGGGCATCATTATCTCGGCATAGTACCTCTTGGCGCCGTTTATCACCAAGGCCGCATCCTTGACGAAGATTTCGCTGCTGGCTAAGTGAGAGCCGAAGAAATCGCAGGAGAATAGTATCCCTTCCTCCTCGAGATAAGTGGACATGGTCTCCGGCCAGTGCACCCAGGGAGTCAAGATAAACTGCAAGGTCCTGTCTCCTAAAGAGAGCTTATCCCCATCGTTGATCGTCTGAAACTTCACCTCCGGGATATGCAGCAGGTCCACCAATAGAGATTTGCACTTGGGGTTGGTCACCAGCTTAGCTTCGGGAAATCTTTCCAGTATGGTGGGAATGTTCCCCGAATGATCCTGTTCAGCGTGATGCGCAATCAGATAATCTATGGTCTTCACACCCGAGTTGTCAAGATTTTCCAGAAGCTCCGCCGTCTTGCTGGGGTCCACCGTGTCCAAAAGAGCCGTCTTTTCGCTTCCTTTTATCAGATAGGCGTTGTAGCTTGTGCCCTGAGGCAGCGGTATCAGCTCGTCGAACAGCCTGCGGTCCCAGTCAATGGCCCCCACGCAGAAGATATTCGTTCCCAGCTCTCTGCATGCCATCCGATCTTCTCCTTCCTTAGATAATCCCCGTCCGCCATTGCGGTCAGAACTTGCCATCCATCTTGAACTCGGCCATATCCAGCCAGAATCCGCTGTTGCTCACCGAATCCAGCTGAGCCTGGAGCAATGCGTAGTGCAGCTTCTCCTCCTCGCAGATCTGTTTGAATATCTCCTGCGCCTTCTTATCCGTGCTTTCTTGGGACGATCTTTCGAAGAACTCCACGGCGTTTCTCTCTAAGTCCATGCCTATGCTGATGGCCTCCAACTCGCCCGACTTATCGCCCTTCTTGACTCTGGCCTTCAGGCCTTCGATCACCGAGGACGGCCCTTTGATCTGCTGTTCCCGGATGAACTGGTCCCACTGGTCGCTGCCGATCATCCGGCTGAATAGCTCTCGGAATGTCTCCAGATGCCTGACCTCGTCCTGAGCCAGCTTCTTGAACATCTTCTTTCCCAATTCGCTGTGGGTGGCCTCTTCCGCGTGTTGGAAAAAGGCCCTTCCGTTTATCTCTAACTTGATGGCCTCCCGCATCACCTCGCGCACCTGATCGCTGATCTCGGTCATGTTCTCCTCCGCCTGTGATGTGTTTGCGCCCGCCCTGACTCCGCCGACTACTTCTGCGGCTCGAAGAGGCTCTTATCCGCTCCGCACACCGGACAAACCCAGCCGTCCGGCAGATTCTCGAAAGCCGTTCCCGGATTGACGCCGTTGTCCGGATCGCCTTTTTCCGGGTCGTAAACGTAGCCGCACACCGTACAAACGTACTTTTGCATCAGTCCCTCCTTTAGAAGTATTTTTTGAATTCCTCTATCTGTGCTTTTCCCGCGAAAACCTCCGAGGCCGCTTTCATGGCCTGGGCATCGTTCACCACTATCGCTCCTATGGGCCGGCCACCCTCCAACACCAGCTTTCTATATGCGCCGTCATGGTCCGAGCTCAGCACACTGCGCCCTTGGCCCGAATTGAAATCTCCGGCCGAATAAAGGTCGATGCCCGTGACCTTCAGGGTGCTGGACGGGGTCGTCCCCGCATATTCGGTCGTCCGACCAGCCATGTTCAGCCCGGCCGCTTCACCCTGTTCCTTGGCCGCCGGCCACAGCCCGTAAACCCGTTGATTGTGCTCGGCGACGTCTCCGGCCGCATAGACGCCGGCTGCCGAGGTCTGAAGGTGATCGTCCACCACTACTCCTTTGTTCACCTTCAATCCCGCCTCTTTGGCCAGCCGGCTTCTGGTTCTGATACCGGCGCAGATCACCACTAGGTCCGCGTCCAGTTGCCTGCCCGATTTTAGAGTTACCCTCTCCACCCCATCTTTTCCCCCGAAAGAAGCCGCGAAATCGGGGAATACGAAAGACAAACCCTTCTCCTCCAGTAAACGCTGCAAAAGCCGCGCGCCTTCGGCATCCAGTTGCCTGGGCAGAAGCCACTTGGCCACCTCCACGCAGGTGACTTCAAGGCCCAGCTTGCTCAGACTATGAGCGGTCTCCAATCCCTGCAAGCCGCCGCCTATCACCACCGCCTTGGCCTTGCCTTTAGCATACTCTCTGATTTTGTCCGCGTCCCCCACCGAGCGCATGGAAAATATCCCTTCCTTGTCGACTCCCTCAATCCGGGGAATAAAACAGCTTGCTCCGGTTGCCACAAGCAGCCTATCATAGGGAACTGAGGAGCCTTCCTTGGTCATGATCCTATTATCACCCGGGATTATCTTGGCCACCTCGGTCGAAAGCACGTTTTTGATGCTCATCTTCTCATAGAAATCCTGCTTGTGGATGGTGAAGCTGTCCAAAGTCGCCTCTCCGGCCAGATATTCTATCAGCCTGGGGCGATAATAAAACAGGTGGCTGGATTCCGAGACGATGCTGATCTCAGCCTGCGGATCGGTTTTCCTGATGGCTAAAGCGGCCTGCGTCCCGGCCACGCCGTTTCCTATGATCACATGCTTCACTCTTGCGTCTCTCCTCCCCGGATGGCTCAAATCGGGCAGGCTGGAGAATCCGACTCCGTCGGGTTGTAGCCTGCCTCTTTGATCTTCTTCTCGATGGCGCCTCTATCCACGTCGCCGCTTACCTTGACCACTCTATCATCCAACGATACTTCGATATTGGTCACTCCCGGAATCTCCTGGATGGCTTTGGTAACCGCTGCCTGACAGTGCTTGCAGTTCATGTCGGGAATGGAAATGGTAATTCCAGGTTCCTCTGTGGTTTTGCTCTTCCCGTGCAATAATCCCCTGGCCACCAGACCCACCAATAGGATCACGGCGGACAATTGCAGGACCAGGGGCAGGTCCCTTCCCGTAAAGAGCATCTGCTTGGCCGTCACCTGGCTTATGACCGCGTCCAGCAGGCCGCCGAACACAAGCGCCAGAGCCACAATGGCCGCCAGATAGATGAAAAGCACCTTCTTGCCGAACTTCTTCACCACGAAGGCGATGGTCACCGTATTGGTGGCCGTCCCGGCGATCAGGAAGGCCAATGCCGCGCCCGGCACCAATCCCTTGCTCATCATGGCTGCGGCTATGGGCACGGATGCCACCGCGCACACGTACAAGGGAACCGAGATGACTAACATCAGGGGATAGGCGATCAGAGGATTGGAAAGATACTGCTGCGAAATATCCGTGGGCAGCAACCCGGAAAGTACCCCGCCGATCAGAACTCCCCAGAAGATGGTTTTCCCGATGTCCTCCGGCAGCACGCCGAAGCCGTAACCCAAGCCGTCCTTCAATCTCTGGCCCAGGGAATGGTGATGTTCCGGCCCGGAGGCGAATTCCCGCTTTTGGGTTTTCTCTTTGATTGCCAGGCTGACCAGCAAACCCACAAACAGCCCGCCCACAAGCGCGGATATGGGCCGGACGATGGCGAATGCCGTTCCCAGGAAGGCATAGGTCACGAAGATGGAGTCGATGCCGGTTGTCGGTGTGGATACCAAAAAGGCCATGGTGGCTGCTTTGGATGCGCCGTCGTTTCGTATTCCCGCAGCCAGCGGGATCACGCCGCAGGAGCAGATGGGCAGGGGTATGCCGAAAAGAGTCGCCTTCAGCACCGGGGAGAAGCCCCCACCTCCCAGGTGCTGTCGGATGAACTTCTCTCCGATTAAGGCGTGTATCAGGCCCG
>CAZWAO010000123.1:0-7963 GCA_964631815.1 uncultured Ignavibacteria bacterium
CGCTGGTGGTGGACGAAAACGACGGCAACATAACCGCCATCGCCGGCACCCGGGTGGGGATCGAAGCCAAAACCAACAAACCTCTGGACCGGGCGGAAATCGTCTTCTCCGATTCTACGGTCAAACCCGCCAAGGTGGACGGTAAGGTGGCCTCGGCCGACATACTGGTCCGAAAGGACGCCGCATATTACCTGCGGCTTTGGGACCAAAGCGGCAACCAAAACCAGGATCCCATCGAGTACAAGATCACCAAGCTCGACGACCAATATCCCACAGTGGACATCCTGGAGCCGGGACACGATCAGGACCTAAGCGAGAGCATGCAGGTGGGACTGCTTCTGCGAATCTCCGACGACTATGGTTTCTCCTCGCTCAAGCTTAAGTATCAGGTCCTGTCCGGTGATCAGGAGGCCGAGGAGAGAACCCGGGAAATCGAGATTCCGCAGAAGAATCAACCCCAGGCCTCGGTTGAATATCTGTGGAGCTTATCGGATCTTCCGTTGGTCCCCGGGGATATGGTCAGATACCAGGCCGTGGTCTATGACAATGACACCTTCACCGGTCCCAAGAAGGCCGAAAGCCAAACCTACCATCTCCGGCTTCCCTCACTGGATGAGATCATTGCCGAGGTGGAGCGTGAGCAGGAAGGCCAGATCACCGATCTGGAAACCGTGCTCCGCGGGCAAAAGGAGCTGCAAAAGAAAATCGAGGATCTGTCGCAGGAGATGAACCGGTGGACCGGGCTGGATATGGACTGGCAGAAAAAGCAGCAGATGGAGGATGCCCTGGATAAGCAGCGCAAGCTGGCCGACGATCTCAAGAACGTAGCCCAGAGGATGGACCAGAGCATCAAGAAGCTGGAAGAGAACAAGCTGGCGGCCACGGAGATGGTGGAGAAAATGATGGAAATCAAAAAGCTGATGGAAGAAGTCGCCACCCCCGAGTTGAAGGAGGCCATGCGAAAACTGGCCGAGGCGCTCAAGAACATGGATCCCCAGCAGATCAAAGAGGCCGTCAAGAAAATGCAGCTCTCCGCGGAGGAGATGCTCAAGAGGCTGGAGAGAACCCTCTCTTTGCTCAAGAGGATGCAGGCCGAGCAGAAGTTAAGCGACCTGGTGAAGATGGCCGAACAGCTGGCGGAGAAGCAGGCTCAGATCAATCAGAATACGGAATCCTCGGCCAAGGAGGACCTGCCCAAGCTAACCTCGGAAGAAAACCAGCTTAAGGATCAACTGGGCCAGTTCCAGGATAAGCTCAAGGAATTTGCCGATCTGGCTTCCGAACTTTCCATGCTTCCCCAGGAGAGGCTGAATGATCTGGAAAACATGCCCCAAGAGTCGGGAGTTGAGCAGGACATGGACCAGATGAACTCCCAGCTTTCCCAGATGAACCGGTCCGGGGCCTTAAGCTCCGGCGGCTCCTGTCACAAGAAGCTCCGGCAGATGAAGGACCAGCTGACCTCCGCCCAGGAGGATATGGAGACTGCGCAGAAGGAGGAGATCGTGAAGGCCATAAGAAAGTCGCTTTTCGATGTCTTCTCCCTCTCCGACAATCAGGAGCAGCTTTTCGATCAGATCAGCCTGCTGGGTCAAAGGGACTTAGCCCTCAGGGATCGGGCCGGCGACCAGCAGAATCTCAAATCCGCCGGCATGCGGGTTTCCGAGGATATGGAGGCTCTCTCCCGGGTCACGCTGTACGTCAGCCAGGATGTGCTCAGGTATTTGGCTCTCTCCGTGGCTGGTATGCAAGAGGCCATGCGTCAGCTGGACGAGCGCCAGAGGGATATCGCCACAGACGAGCAAAAAGAGGCCATCTACGATCTGAACCTCACCGCTCGCAAGCTCATCTTGGCCATGGCCAATGCCCAGAAATCCTGCAGCGGTTCCGGCATGAAGGAGATGTTTGAGAAGATGAAAAGCATGTGCGACAAACAGTGCGGCCTCAACCAGGAGACTGCACAGTTGGGCCAGTGCAACAGCGGCCAGGGAATGGAGTTGTCCCTGGACCAGCAGGCGGCCATGCAGAGGCTGGCCGCCGAGCAGGAGGCGGTGAGAAAGGCCCTCTCCGAATTGGAGCGCGAGTTCGGCAGCGGCTCGGAGATCGCCGGCCGTTTGGACAAGATCGGCGAGGAGATGAAAAAGGTGGTGGGGGATTTCGGGAGGATGCAGGTCGACCAGGGCACCATCGACCGGCAAAACCGGATACTCTCCCGCCTTTTGGATGCCGAAAAATCCATGAGGGAGAGGGACTACTCCAACCAAAGAAGAGCGGAGGCGGGAGAGGACGTGGTTCGGGCAAGCCCGGATCAGCTTTCGCCCGAGGACATGACCCGGGAAGCATCTGCCCGGGACAACCTCTCCAAATACATGCAGGAGGCCTACCCCAAGGAATACGAGCAGCTGATTAAGGAGTATTTCAAAGCGCTCTCCGAGGAGAGAGACGGAAAATAGGCAGCTTCTTATCCGGTGGAAAACAAGCGATGGTCAATCCCCAGGCGGGATTGACCGTTTTTTTATCTTTGCATGAATGGACTTCCGGCTTTGACTCTATACGGGGTGATGCGTGCTTGTAGTCAGAGGATCAATTTGAGTTGAAATTGAACCCCTCAGAAACAGCTGGCGAGTAGCCAGCATGGGCATAAAAAAACAGAGTCCCGCGCGCAGCGGAACCCTGTCCGGAACTGAAAGAATCAGTTGGGAGTAATCCCATATTAAGTATCGACACACAGAGCTCCGGACTTTAGTTCGTCGGGCCTTTCCGCGATGCGGCCGATAGAAAGATCGACGACATCACTGCTGGTTCCTGTATCGCTCCAGCAGTTGCCGGGTCTGCTGATCGGAGGGATAGGCCTTCAGCCAGTTCTCAAGAAGCCGGACCAGCTTGTCTTGCTCCTTGTTGAACATGTATAGCTGTCTCAGTATTTGAAAGGTCATCCTGTCCCGGGGGTTGATATCGTAAGCTTTCTCCATCGCTCTCTGAGCATCCAAAAACTTCTCCTGGGCTTGATAGGCTAAGGCCAGATACTGATGATAAAGGAGCAGCTCCGGATACTTGGTCGTCAGCGTCTCCATCCTGCTCTCATAAGCCGTCAGAAGGCTATCGGCTCTGGGGACCTGGTCTCGATCTATGAATATCTGATACAGCTGCAGGTAAGTGCGATAATAGTCCGGCAGAACCTGAGCGGACTTTTCCAGCGCGGCGATGGCGTCATCCATCTGGTCGTGGTTGCGATAGTAGTTCGCCAGGTCGATGAATCTCTCCGAGTAGTTCATCAGAAGCCCGATGGTATTGTCGTCCTTGTACACGTTCATATCCGCCACGCCGCGATATCTGTAAACATCCCACAGATTCTGGTGGAACTTCACCGGGTCCAGCATATCCTTCCCTGTCTCCAGAACCAGCCGATCCACCAGACCTTCCTTGACCACATGGTCTTCCAAGCCCACCCGGCTGCTGATCGGAGTAGTGCGTGCAAAATAGAACGGGTATTCGAAGTGGTTGGTCACCACGATATCCTCCAGCGCCAGGTCTTGAATCCGCAGGAACTTGCCGGTCTTCTCGTCCATGTGGGGGAAGAGATACGCCCTCTGCTCCCGGACTTGATCCCAGTAAGGTTCCCGGGGATGAGGGACCACTTGACCGTCCGGCATCCTGGTGGGAATTCCCTTGATCTGATCATAGGTCAGGCTGATGGGAACTTTCCACATGTCCTTCAGTTGCAAGATGTACCAATCCGCATTCAGCAGGCTCAAGTTTATGATCCTCACGTCCTGCCTGATCTTCTCCACGTTCTGCAGAAACCACAAAGGAAAGGTGTCGTTGTCGCCGTTGGTGATAAGCATGCCGTCCTTATCGCAGCTCATCAGATGATTATAGGCATAGTCGTAGGGAATCCAGTTGCCCGTGCGGTCGTTCCGCTTGTAGTTCTTCTTCAAAGCCATAAGCGGCAGGATCAAAAGTATCACCGCCAGAATGCCCAAAGCAGGCTGAAGCATCTTGGACTTGTTCTCCAGCAGGCGGCCCAGGCGCCGGATAAGCCCGAATGCTCCCAATCCCATGGCCAGGGCGAAGAACATGAATCCGGGGGTGAAGAAATAGTCCCGGTCGCGCACCTCCAAACGGATGATCTGCCCGGTCAGCGGGTCCGGTCTGGTGCCGTCGGAGAAGTTCATGTAGAAGACCAAACCCAGCGTGCAGGCCAAAATCAGAAAGATCAGCACCACCCCCTCCCTCTTCCTCTTTCTGACCAGCTCCCATATCCCGAATAGTCCCAAGAAGGTGGGAATAAACCACAAACCCTTGTGCATGTATTCTTCGCGGAAGAATCCCCAAAATCCCATCCTCTCCTTGGTTCCCAGTTGATTGGCCCAGGTGCCGCGGCGGTAGAACATCCGGCTGATCATGCTCTGCTGCCCGTACTGGCTCCGCTCCAAGAAGCTCTTGAAGCTGGACCAGCTGTCCGGGTCGTTTTCGTCTATGGCCGGATCCAGGGAGGATCGGATGGGAATGAAAAGCTGGCAGGAATAGCCCGCCACACCGGCTAAGGTGATCAGAAAACAAAGCGTCCAGGCCTTTTTTCTTCCGGCCGAAAGGCTGAACATCAGAGTGATGAAAAGCCAGGCTCCTGATGCCGCCAGAAAAGGCACGACCCGGTGAACCACCAGCGCCAACACCAGGCCGGTTATCCAGAAACGCCAATCCAAAAGCTTGCGGCGGTCGGTCAGAACGATCAACAAGAACAGCCCGGGAACCACCAGAAACACCGTCATGTGAATGCCGGTGGAGAGCAGGGCCAGATAGGCGATCAGCACCAGAAGCCGGTCCCCCTTCGGCTCGGCCAGATGGTCCATCCAGATGAGAGTCAGATACAACATCAGCATCATCATGAACATGGACAGGCCGTATACCTCCGCCTCCACCGCATTGGACCAGAAGGTCATGGAGAAGGCCACGAACAAGCTTCCCGTGATCCCGGCCACGTAGCGGCCTATGGTGATCCACAGGCTCTCCTGGCCTTTGCTCCACCTGCCCGCCAGCTTCACTATCACCAAATAGGTCAGCCAGACCGCCAGAGCTGAAGTAATGGCCGAGAGGAGATTAACCCTGGCCGCTATCTGGTCGAAAAAGGGGATCTCCGAGAATATCCTTGCCATCACCACGAAAAGGGGGGTTCCCGGAGGATGAGGAATGCCCAAAATGTAGGCGCAGGCGATGAACTCCCCGCAGTCCCAGAAGGAAGCCGTGGGAGCCATAGTCTTGAAATAGATGCCGAAGCTGAACAGGAAGACGAAGAAGGATATCAGCAGCGAAACCTTATCCTGCCTGTCATACCATTTGCGCAAACCGTCGCTCAATCTTGTGCTCCTGAGCCGTTAACAACGCCGATTGGTATTCACATCCTAAATGGTTAGAGCAATATAGGTCGATCCAGCCGTTTGTCAATCCAAAAACCACCTCGCGGTTTCCTCCCCCTCTCCTCACAAGTCCGTAGTCGGGGCTCCCAGCCCCGACATGATTGGACGGGCAGGGGTGCCCGTCCTACGCAGTGTTGTTCATTCTAACCTCCCGCTAAAGGGATAGAACCTCAGGTTCCCCTTCTCTTTGTAAGTCGAAGATCCCGCCAGAGGCGGGAAGAAGGGGTCAGGGGATGAGTTCGTAGTCGGGGCTCCCAGCCCCGACATGTTTCTTGTAGGGGTCGGATTCATCCGACCCGCCAAAAACCGCGCCGGCAAACCGGCGCACTCCCATCTGGACTACCCCAGAAAACATTAAATCTCCACCCAAAATGTCCGAAATAGGACAGAGGGACACAGACTTCAACCCATATCAGGAGGTCGTATGCTGGTCTGGTGCGGAGTGCTTCTATTCCTGGGAGTCGCCGCCTTCCTGGATTCGCTTTTCACTTTTGGCGAGATATTCCGAAAGATCAACTCCGTTCTGTTCATGCTCGTCTCCTTGGGGCTTTTGGTCAGAGTCAGCACCAAGATCAGGCTGGCCAGAAGAGAGGGAGAGAAACAGCGGATCGAGGAGCTGGAAAAACAGGTGGCGGAGCTGAACCGAAAGCAGAAAGTGGAAGTAAGTTAAAGATTCGGTGGGAAAAACACTTTCTTATGAGAACCAAAGTCGGATGGGACCCGACTTGACATAATTCCTCTGCTATCCCGAGGATACAGGGGCGTTTTCTGCCTTCAAATCCCTGAGTTTGTCCCGCACGTCATCCACGTAAACCGAGCGGTCATAATCCTTCAGCAGCTTCTCGTATGCCTCGATGGCCTTCTGTCTGTCGTGGAGATCGTAGTTGTACACGTCGCCGATGAGCATTTGGGCTTGGGCGCGGTACAGGCTTTCGGGGAACTTCTCCAAAAGCTCGTTGAAGGATTTCAGCGATTCGTTGAACTTCTTATCCTGCCTTAGTATCTTCGCCTTTTCCAATTGAGCCAGATCCGACAGTTTCTTGGATTTCGCCGAGATCAACTCGTTCAGCTTGATCACGGCCGAGTCGGAATCGCCCTCCACGTTGTCCAAGAGCGCCCGGGCGAACTTGGTCAGAAGCGGCCGGTCCAACTCCTGGTTCTCGCTGATGACCATGCTTCTTTCCAGGCTGTTGTTGACGTACAGCCCCTTGGGGAATTCCTCCAACATCTGGCCGTATCCTGCCAGCGCGTTTTCGAAGTTGCCCCGGAAGAACTCCAATTCGGCCAGCTTATATTTAAGCTCCTCCTGTCTGGTCTCGGACCTGGGGTTCTCAAGCGCCTTCTCGAAAAGCGCCTGAGCGCTGTCCAGATTTCCTTCGGCCATCATGCAGTCACCCAGCCGCACCAGTGCGATGGGATATTGCGGCGCATCCCGGAAGCTGGAGATGATCATCTGAAAGTGGCCATAGGCTAAATCCGGGTCTTTCAGATCGTACAGCTCGATCTGGCCGATGCGGTAATGTGAAAGAGCCGTCTCCAGAGGAAAGGCCGCTGAGTAGTCGTCGATTATGGACTGGTAGGTCCCAATGGCATCCTGATATTTCTGCTGTCCTTCCTGGGCATAGCCTATGTATAGCTTCGCCGCAACCACCACTCCCCGCGAGGGCTTGGAGGAGACCAGAAATTGGCTGGCCCTCAACGCCTCGTCGAAATACCCGCTGGTGTGGCACATGTGAATGAAGGTCAGGATCAGCTTTCCGTCGGCATTGGAAAGCTGGTCCACTTTCTGGTAGGTCTCGAATGCACCTTCTAAGTCTTTTCTGCCGAAAAGCAGGTCGCCGTACAGCCTCTGCGAAAACAGGTCCTTGGGATTATTCCGAACTCTCTCGCCCAGGGCGGCCTCGATCTGATCCAAGTGCTCTTCGCTCTGAATCAGCCGCATGACCCGATCTTCCACCACGTTGAACCTGGTGGAATCGTTGCCCATGAACAGAAAATACTCGTCCACGGCCTGCTTATAGTCGAACATGGCTTCGTACAAGCTGGCCAGTTCAATTGAGAAGAGGCTGGGATCGTTCAGCTTCATGCGGGCGCGCTTGTAGGTATCCATGGCATCGGAAGTCAAACCGTTCGCCAGGTAAACACTGGCCACCTCCCGATACACGTTCGGCCCCTCCGGTAAAAGATCGATAGCATGGTTTAAGTTCTGCCTGGCTTCCTCTTCCCTATCGCTCTTGAGATACAGATTCCCCAGCTCGGTATAAAGCCGCCAGTTGTCCGGGCTTTGGTCCATGTCGGCTTTGATGATCTCCTCCACCTTGTCGTACTGCTTGGCCGAGAGATACGCCTCTTTGTAGAGCTGGTGTATGTCCTTAGTCTCGCCGTAGACAGCTTTCATTTGCTCCAGCACCTGCAGCGCGTCCGCAGCCTTGCCTTCTCGGATAAGCGCGTTCACCAGGTCGATGTTCTTGCGATAATCGTCTTTCTCCTGCTGGGGCGGGACAACGCGATACACGCGCGGCTCGACCTGCGGCTGCTGGGCGGAAGAG
>CAZWAO010000124.1:0-7954 GCA_964631815.1 uncultured Ignavibacteria bacterium
AAAGCTGAAACTTCCTGCTACTCTTCACCAGAGCCTTCGTTTTTCTCCGGCAATCCCGGCTTGACCAGGATGCTTTTTTCGTTTTCCACCAGAACCAGTCCTGGTTTGGCTTTCTTGGGCTTGCGCAGATACTTCGCCCGGGTATAGGCTACCTCCGCCTTGCTCTCGCCCCTGGCTTTGCTGAAATAGGCTGCCACCGCTGCCGCCTGTTGGATTTCGAAGGAGGATGGTTCCGCCTTTTTGTCCTTTCCTTTCAGCAGAACGTGCGAACCGGGAACTCCCTGGGCATGAAACCAGAGCTCATCCGGCCGGGCGACCTTGAACGTCAGGAAGTCGTTCTCCTGGTTGTTCCTGCCCACCAGGATCTCCCAGCCCGACCGGGTGAGGAAGGTCCTGAACCTCCGCTTTCCCTCGCCGCGCTTGGAAGGCGACGGCTTGGTCTGCTTCAGCAGGCCCAGATCCGCCAGGCTTTTTTCGATTTCCTCCAAGTCCGTTTCGCTCTTCAGGTCGTCCAATCGTGCGACTACCTCTTCCAGACAGCTCACCTTTTTCCTGGCTTCCGACTTTCGTAGCCTGATGGTACTGAGTGCTTCCTTGGCCTTTTTGTGCTTCTTGAAGTATTTCTGCGCGTTGGCGGTCGCCCCCAGTTTGGGATCGAGGGTGATTTCCACGGCTGGCTGCGAGGGATCGAAAACGTCGGTCAATTCAACTGTGGTTTGTCCTTTCTTGATGCTCTCTTTGTTCATCATCAACAGTTCGCCGAATCTCTTGTATTGCTCGAATTTCTCCGCCTGCCCCAGGTCTTCCCGAATGTTTTCTTCTCTCTTTTTGAACCTATACAATCCTCGCCGGGCAATTCGATGAAGCCGGTTCGCCGTTTTGCCTGCTGTCTGCTTTTCGATCCTTTGGGAGAAAAAAGTGACGATGGCCAAGTTCATGCTTTCGCAGCGAAGTTTGCGTCCGTCCGGGACGAAAGGCAAATCCACGCAGCCGATTGCCAGAGGCTCGCCCTCTTCGCTTGGAACCACTTGGAAGTTGAACCGGCCACTTGAAACATCGTCGAAGTATCCACGAAAGGCATTCCACAGCAGCTCCACCTCTTCCTCACTCAAATCGTCGCCTTTCTTTTGTCCGTTTAATCCGGATCGATCCACAATAGTCTTTGCGGAGAAATGATCCACTCCCATAAATGCAGACCGCAGCAACTCGATCAGAGGGATTGGGGCTAATTTCACGGACACGTCGAAATCGGCTCTCTCGGTTATCAGAGGATTCTTTTTCTTGGGAGTGGGAGGAGGAACGTATTTCTCGCCCGGAAGAACCCGTCTTAATCTGCTTTTGGTAGCGTCGATCTTGCGCAGGCAGTCCACGACGGTGGCATCGGGCTTGACCAGAATCAAGTTGCTGTTCCTTCCGGTCAGCTCGAATATCAGGTCGAAGCGGTCTCCCGATCCGAATTGGGTTTTCTTCTGGCAGGAAATTCTGATGATGCGATCGAAGTCCACCTGCTCCACTTCTCGAATATGAGCCCCGACGGCATACCAAAGAAGATTGGTCTTCTCGAAGCTCAAGCGGCGAGACTCGGCTTCTTTGTCTTCCCACACCTCCAGCCGACAGTTTTCGGAGTGAGAGGAGAAGAGCAGGTCTAACTTCTTTTTCTGTCCCCGCAGAGATAGCAGAATTTCTCTCTGGTCGGAAGAGATCGACACTTGCCCGATTCGAAGTCCGGGGAGCGTCTCTTTTAACTCCGAGACCAGGCAGAATATGTGAGTGGAGTTGAGGATCATAGTCTCGATGCGGGGATTCGACCTTTCGTGTCAATACCTAAGACACGGGCGGACACCCGGGTCCGCCCCTTGCCAGTAACTCATTCATTGATGCAATCCCGACAATCAATCCTTCGATTTCTGCGGATAGTTGGTCTGCAGGTACTTCTCCAATTCTTCGAAGGAATCGAATATCTTCTTCGACAGGAACTTCACCGACCAGTTGTCCTTAAGCGGGCTTATGGTCCAAACCGGCACCCCCTTCTTATAGCACTCCCACATCTCCACGGCAGTTCCCATGGAGGCTTGGGGAAGATAGGCGATCATGCAGTCGCAGTCGGTAGCCAGCTTGATATAGCCCATGAACACCGACTCCGCGGTCCGGTAATCGTAGTTGACCGAGTCGGGATGTTTTTCCACCGGATCGAATATCTTGGCATCGGGAAAGTGTTTTCGAAGAATGGACTTGATCCGGTCCCGGTAGTCCTGGCTGTGTAGAACCTTGCCGGTGTTCGATCCTTGAATTATACCCGCGAGGAAAAAAGAGTTAATTTGTTTCATCGTACTCTCTCAGCTTCGCGCCCTTTGATCCCCCTCTCCACTTTGTGGAGAGGGGGACTGGAGGGGGAGAGGTTAGTTTAAGCCAAAGTCATGGCTATAGCCACCACATTCACTATATCCTCCACGCTGCAGCCGCGAGAAAGATCGTTGGCCGGTTTGGCCAACCCCTGAATCACCGGCCCGATGGCTTCCGCCTTGGCCATTCTCTGCACCAGTTTATAGGCGATGTTGCCGGAATTCAGATCGGGGAAAATCAGCACGTTGGCATCTCCCTGAATCAGGCCGCCCGGCGCCTTCTTCTTGGCCACCTGGGGGATGATGGCGGCATCCGCCTGCAGCTCGCCGTCGATCTTCAGATCGGGCTTAAGCTGTTTGGCCATTCGGGTGGCTTCCCTGACCTTGTCCACCAGCTCGTGCTCGGCGCTTCCCTTGGTGGAAAAAGAAAGCATGGCCACCTTCGGCTCCTCGCCGATTAAATCCTGCATGGTCTTGGCAGACGACACCGCGATGGAAGCTAAAGCCGCAGGATCGGGATCGGGGATCACTGCGCAGTCGGCGAACACAAACACTTTGTCTTTGACTCCCAGAAACTCCGGCAGAATCATGATGAATGAGCTGGACACCGAGGTGATGCCGGGAGCAGTGCCGATGATCTGGATTCCCGCCCGCATCACGTCTGCAGTGGTATTGATCGAGCCTGCCACCAATCCGTCGACCTCCCCTTTTCTGACCATCATGGCCCCGTAGAACAGAACATTCTTCAGGGTCTCTTTGGCCTTTTCGGGAGTCATTCCCTTGTGTTTGCGCAACTCATAATACTCCTGCGCATAGTCCTCCAGCCTGGGGGAGCTCTCCGGTGAGATGACTTTGGCCTGGCTCAAATCCAGATCGTGCGATCGGGCCAGTTTCCCGATCTGGTCTTCGTCTCCCAGAAGGGTGACCTCGGCCAGCTTCTCGGCCAGGATGGTCTTGGTAGCCAGGATCATTCGTTCCTCTGTACCTTCGGGCAGAACCACCCTTTTCCTTTTGGTTTTGGCCTTTGCCCTGATGCTTTCGATCACGTGCATTGGGTGCTCCTTTCACTCGGATGCTGTTTCGATCGGGCCTGTTGCTCGATCCGGTTTTAGTGTTTTAAGCCGCCTTCCTTGGCGAATTGTTCCAAAAGCTCTTTCTGTTTCTGGCTGAGGCGCTTGGGAATTTCCACCGCCACTTCCACGTACTGATCTCCCTTGGAGCCGTTGGCCTTCACTCCCTTACCCTTGAGCCTGAATTTGGTTCCGCTCTGGGTGCCGGGTGGGATCTTAAGCTCCACCTTGCCGTCCAAGGTTCTCACCCTGATTTTGGTTCCCAGGGCTGCTTGGGCTATGTTGATGGGAACCGTGCAGTATACGTCATTTCCCCGGCGCTCGAAAAACCGGTGCTGCCCCACGTTGACTTTGACCATCAGGTCTCCGGCCGGTCCTCCTGCAGTTCCCGGCTGTCCCTGGCCCTTGAGCCTAAGCTGAGTTCCATCGCCTATGCCCGCCGGGATAGTAATCATGAGTTTTCGCAAAGCGGAAACCTGGCCTCGTCCCCCGCATCGGGGGCAAGGAGTAGTGATGATCTTCCCTCTTCCCAAGCATCGGGGACAGGGGCGGCTGACCGCGAAACCTCCCTGGCTGAAGGAGACCATTCCCGAGCCGCCGCATTGCGGGCAGGTGGACATGGACGTGCCCGGCTTGGCTCCGGTTCCTGAACACACCGGGCATACTTCTTCCTTGCGAAGCTCCACTGCGGTCTTGCCGCCGGAGATGGCCAAATCGAAGGGAATCTCGACCTCGGCATACAAATCGGCGCCTTTCTGCGGACCCCATCTCTGCCTTCGGCTGGCCTCCCCCATGTCGAAGATGTTGCTGAAAAGGTCTCCTATATTGCCGAAACCGCCCAGATCCTCATAGGTGAAGGTTCGTCCTCTTGCTCCCCTTCGGCCGAACAGGTCCTCGAATCCCCTGGCTCCTTCAGCTCCGCCGAATCCGGTAAACCCGGAACGGCCCATGTGCCGAAGCTGGTCGTACTGCTTCCTCTTCTCCGGATTGCTGAGGATTTCGTGAGCCTCGGAGACTTCCTTGAACTTCTCCTCGGCCATCTTGTTATTGGGGTTGGAGTCGGGATGGTACTTCTTGGCCAGCCGCCGGTAAGCCTTCTTTATCTCGGCGTCGCTGGCCCCCTCGGCTACCCCCAGAATCTCATAATAGTCTTTCTGAGCCATCTGTTTCCTGTTATTCCTTCATCCAGCTTAACCCACAAGGCAAATCAAAATAATCACCCGTCAGGGTTTTGTCAATATCCCATGATTCGCCCGAATGTAGCGTTTTCGCCTTGCCGTCATCAACATGTCATTTTATTGAATGGCACCGAGACACGACGTAGGGCGGGCACCCATGCCCGCCTAACCATCAGATCTCTCACAGCAGATTAAACGCCCGGACGGGCGTCCGTCTGGACGGATTAAGCTGATTCCCGCTCGGATGGTCCATCCGCTTCATCAGCTTAATCAGCTGTGAATTCCTTTTCTCCCCCTCATCCTAACCTTGGCTACGCCGTATGCCTCCCCTCTGGTATGAACCGTATGGTACATACCAGAGGGGAGAAGGAACTATCGAGACCGTCACTTCTCCGAAACGCAAAAAGGCGAGAGACAACTCCCGCCTTCTGGCAACAAAATATTTCCTCTGTCTGCGCGGTCTCAGCTTTTCGCAGGCTCTTGCTTCTTCTCCTTCTTCTCTTCCTTCTTCGAGGGGAAACCCTTCTCCTCCCTCTCCTTCTTCTTGTAAGACTCGCTGCGATGATCCGTGATGTAGAAGCCGTTTCCCTTGAACAAAAGCCCTGCGCCTCCGGAGATCAGCCGTTTGACGCTTCCGCCGCACACCGGACAAACGCTGATGGGTTTATCCGTTATGTTCTGAAATTTCTCGAAGCGATGATGACAATCGTCGCATTCATATTCATAGGTGGGCATCGTCTTTTGCTCCTGCCTTCAGGTCCGATGCTTCCGGACCACGCCCGGTCAATCCTCGTAGTCTATTTCTCCGTCGACCAAGGCATCCAGCGCCTCCTGGGCTATCTTGGAAGATGCCGGGGCATTCTTCTTCTCGTCCTGCATTCCCTCGGCTTGCCACGGCTCCGCTTCTTTCCGTAGTTCAGCGTTCATTGCCCTGGCGAACTTGGCCGCGATTATCACCTGCTTGTAGCGATTGATTTTCAGTTTCTCCACGTCTTTCAAGTACTTAGGCACAGCCTTTCACCTCCTATTCGGCTAAACCGTAAAATATATATACGGCTCGAATCGTCCCTTTTATTGCACAATCTCGTCTCCCAACCCGGTTTGCGCTCCGCGGCGTAGCCGCGGAGGTGCATCCCCGCCGATCGGATGATGCACCTCCGGTCTGCATCTGGGACCCAGATGACGGTTAACGCGCTCAGCCTACCACTTCGTAGTCTGCGTCAACCGGCTCATCCTTTCCGGTCCCTCCGCCCGAGTGGGATTCGTCTCCGGCGGACTTTCCTTCCGAGCGTGCCCTTGGATCGGTTGTTCCTTGCTCTTTTTGTCCGGATGCCTGGGCCTGCTGATACATCTTTCCCGCCGCCTCGTGCCACACGGTGGTCAAGGCCTCGGTGGCCGACTTGATCTCGTCGACGTTGCTGGCCTTAAGAGTCTCTTTCACCCGGGAGACTGCGGCCTCCACCTTGGCTCTGGTATCCGTATCCAGTTTGTCGCCGTATTCTCTCAAGCCTTTTTCGGTCTCGAAGACCATCTGATCTGCCCGGTTCCTGGCGTCGGCCTGTTCGCGTTTGCTTTTGTCCTCGTCGGCATGAGCCTCGGCTTCTTTCACCATCTTGTCTATGTCCTGCTTGCTCAACCCGCTGGAGGCCTCAATCCTGATGCCCTGCTGCTTGCCGGTGGCCTTGTCTTGGGCCGAAACGTTCAGTATGCCGTTGGCGTCGATGTCGAAGCTCACCTCGATCTGCGGCATCCCTCTGGGTGCAGACGGTATGCCGTCTAAGTGAAACCTGCCGATGGTCTTGTTGTCCGGCGCCATGGGTCTCTCGCCTTGGAGCACGTGAACCTCTACCGAGGTCTGGTTGTTCTCCGCAGTGGTGAAAACTTCGCTCTTGCGGGTGGGTATGGTGGTGTTGCGCTCGATCAGCCTGGTGAAGACCCCTCCCAAAGTCTCGATGCCCAGCGACAGAGGTGTGACGTCCAAAAGCAGCACGTCCTTGACGTCGCCGGCCAACACTCCTCCCTGGATGGCAGCACCCACGGCCACCACCTCGTCCGGATTGACTCCCTTATGCGGTTCCTTGCCGAAAAGCTGCCTGACCGTTTCCTGAACCTTGGGCATGCGCGTCATTCCGCCCACCAGAATCACCTCGTCGATGTCGGAAACCGACATCCCGGCATCCTTCAAAGCCTGCCGACAGGGCTGGATGGTTCTTTCGATCAGATCGTCCACCAGCTGCTCCAGCTTGGCTCGGCTCAGGGTCAGGTTCAAATGCTTGGGACCGGAGGCATCGGCAGTGATAAAAGGCAGATTGATCGAGGTTTCCATGGTGCTCGAAAGCTCACACTTGGCCTTTTCCGCAGACTCTTTCAGTCTCTGCAAAGCCATGGGGTCTTTGGATAGATCGATTCCCTCCTGCTTTTTGAACTCCGCCACTATCCAGTCGATCACCCGCTTGTCGAAGTCGTCTCCGCCTAAGTGAGTGTCGCCGTTGGTGGATTTGACCTCGAACACTCCGTCACCCAGCTCCAGTATGGAGATGTCGAAGGTTCCTCCACCTAGGTCGTACACAGCTATCTTCTCGTCCTTTTTCTTGTCCAATCCATAAGCTAAGGATGCGGCCGTCGGCTCGTTGATGATCCTTTTGACCTCCAAACCCGCGATTTTGCCTGCGTCCTTGGTGGCCTGTCTCTGGCTGTCGTTGAAGTATGCCGGAACGGTGATCACCGCTTCGGTTACCTTCTGGCCCAGATACTCTTCCGCCGTCTGCTTCATCTTCTGCAACACCATGGCGGAGATCTCCGGCGGCGTGTATTCCTTCTCCCCGATCTTCACCCGGGCGTCTCCGTTGCGCCCCTGGACAACTTTGTATGGAACCGTCTTTATCTCCGATTCCACCTCTTTGAACTTCCGGCCCATGAAGCGCTTGATGGAGAAGACCGTGTTGTCCGGGTTGGTGATAGCCTGCCTTTTGGCCACCTGGCCCACCAGTCTCTCACCGGTCTTGGCGAAGCCCACCACCGAGGGCGTGGTCCTGGCCCCCTCTGCATTCTGGATCACCACCGGATTGCCCCCTTCCATCACTGCCACGCACGAGTTGGTGGTTCCCAGGTCGATTCCTATGATCTTACTCATATCTCTCACATCCTCTCTTTTTATTTTCTTTCTTTATTAAACCCGTTTCATTCCGGCTCTTGATTTCGATTTTCTCTTTTGGAGTGCGAGAGCTTGCTCTCGCGATTTTAGCTTTACCATGTTTTACAATCATGTGCAAACCTGCGCCCCCATTCTACGGGTGGGCAGCAGGCTTGCCTTCGTCGCCGACAGATCAGGGGAAGGAGATCAGTTCTCCTCCCCCAGGATTCT
>CAZWAO010000125.1:0-7877 GCA_964631815.1 uncultured Ignavibacteria bacterium
TCAAAGGCGAGAACGCGCCCGAGCCGGGAATCCCGGAGTCCTTCAACGTGCTGGTTAAGGAGCTGCAGAGCCTGGGACTGGACGTGGAACTGGTGGAGGGTTAGAGGCAGGATTCCTCCCCGGCGCCGGCGGCAACATGAAACGATCAGATCAACAAAAGATTTATTTTTCTTTTGATCCCCGATTGGGGAAAGGAGGTTACTGATGGTTGAGTTTCAGCCCAAGAGCTTTAAGCGACCATCGGACTTCTTCGCGATAAAAATCCAGCTGGCTTCTCCCGAGACCATAAGGTCCTGGTCTTTCGGGGAGGTCACCAAGCCGGAAACCATCAACTACCGGTCCTTCAAGCCCGAAAGGGATGGGCTTTTCTGCGAGAGGATCTTCGGCCCGGTGAAGGACTGGGAGTGCTCTTGCGGGAAGTACAAGCGGGTGCGATTCAGGGGCATAGTCTGCGACCGATGCGGAGTGGAGGTGACCCAGTCCAAGGTGCGCCGGGAAAGGCTGGGACACATAGAGCTGGCGGTGCCGGTTTCCCACATCTGGTTTTTCAAGTCCATCCCCTCTCGAATCGGGTACCTGCTGGATCTGTCCATCCGGGAGCTGGAGAAGATCCTGTATTACGAGTCGTACGTGGTGATAGATCCGGGCAACACGGATTTCAAATACAAGGAGATAATCTCGGAAGAGCAGTATGCCGAGCAGGAGGAGGCCGGCAAGGAATTCGTGGCCAGGATGGGAGCGGAAGCCATACTGGAGCTTCTCAAGCAGGTGGACGTGGAGGAGCTCTCCATATCCTTGCGCGCCCAGGTCAAGATCGAGACCTCGGCCCAGAGGAAGAAGGATACCTTAAAGAGGCTGAGGGTGATCGAGGCCTTCCGGCAGTCGCAGAACAAACCGGAGTGGATGATCATGACCGTTCTCCCGGTGATTCCTCCGGATTTGCGTCCTTTGGTCCCCCTGGAGGGGGGGCGGTTCGCCACCTCCGACTTAAACGACCTTTACCGCCGGGTGATCAACCGCAACAACCGGCTCAAAAAGCTGATGGAGATCAAGGCTCCGGAGGTCATCCTTAGAAACGAAAAGAGGATGCTGCAGGAAGCGGTGGACGCTCTGTTGGACAACGGCCGACGCTCCCAATCGGTGAGAGGGGATTCCAAGAGGCCGCTTAAGTCGCTCTCCGATTTGCTCAAGGGCAAGCAGGGGAGATTCCGGCAGAATCTTCTGGGCAAAAGAGTGGACTACTCCGGCCGATCGGTCATCGTGGTGGGACCGGAACTGAAGATCCACCAGTGCGGCTTGCCCAAGACCATGGCCCTGGAGCTTTTCAAGCCGTTCATCATCATGAAACTGGAGGAGAAAGGCTACGTTCAGACCGTGAAATCGGCCAAGAAGCTGGTGGAAAGGGAACGTCCGGAGGTGTGGGATATCTTGGAGGAGATCATTCAGGATCATCCCATTCTGCTGAACCGGGCGCCCACCTTGCACCGGCTGGGAATTCAGGCCTTCTATCCGGTGCTGGTGGAGGGCAAGGCCATAAGGCTGCACCCGCTGGTGTGCGCCGCCTTCAACGCGGACTTCGACGGGGATCAGATGGCCGTGCACGTACCCCTTTCCTTCGAGGCCCAGCTGGAGGCCAAGCTCTTGATGCTTTCGGAGAACAATCTCATGTCCCCCTCCAGCGGGAGGCCCATTGCCACTCCCAGCCAGGACATCGTATTGGGATGCTATTATCTCACCAAGGAAAAACCCGGGGACAAAGGCGAGGGGAAGATTTTTTCCTCCCCGGATGAAGTGGTAGCGGCCCATGATGCCAAACAGGCGGGGCTGCACGCCAAGATAAAGGTGCAAATCGACGGCAAGATCATCGAGACCACCGTGGGTCGGGTGCTTTTCAACCAGATCGTGCCTCCCGAGCTGGGCTATTTCAACAAGCTGGCCAACCGGTCTAAAGTGGAAGATCTGGTATCCAGCTCCTATCGCAAGCTGGGCGCTTATCGCACTGCCATCTTTCTGGACCATCTCAAGAGGCTGGGCTTCGAGTACGCCACCCTCTCCGGTGTCACGGTGGGCGTGGACGACATGGTGATTCCGCCGGAGAAGCAGGTTCTGGTGGAGAAGGCTCACAAAGAGGTGGAGAGGATACTCAAGCAATACGAAAAGGGCATCATCACCAACGGCGAGAGATACAACAAGGTGATCGACACCTGGACCCGGACCACCTCGGAGGTGGGAGAGGTGATGTTCGAAAGGCTGAAGAGCGTGCACGACGGGTTCAATCCCATTTACATGATGGCCGATTCGGGAGCCCGGGGAAGCCAGGAGCAGATCAGGCAGCTGGCCGGTATGCGGGGCCTGATGGCCAAACCACAGAAGAGGATCACCGGGCAGATCGGAGAGATCATCGAGTCTCCCATCGTGGCCAACTTCCGGGAAGGCTTAGATGTGCTGGAGTATTTCATCTCCACCCACGGCGCCCGCAAGGGTCTGGCGGATACCGCCTTAAAGACGGCGGATGCCGGTTACCTCACCCGCAGGCTGGTGGACGTGGCCCAGGACGTGATCATCACCGAGAAGGACTGCGGCACCATTTTGGGTCTCTCGGTCACCGCCCTGAAGGAAGGGGAAGAGGTGATCGAATCGCTCCGGGACAGGGTCATGGGCCGGGTGGCTTTGGAGGACGTGTACGATCCCATCACCGGCGATCTTCTGGCCAAGTCGGGCGAGGAGATCGACGAGGAGGCCTCGGTGCGCATCGACGAGAGCGGCATAGAGGCGGTGCGCATCCGATCCATCCTCACCTGCGAATCCAAAAGGGGCGTGTGCGGCAAGTGTTACGGCCGGAACTTAGCCACCGGCCGTACAGCAGATCTGGGAGAGGCGGTGGGGGTGATCGCCGCCCAGAGCATCGGCGAGCCGGGAACCCAGCTTACCCTGAGAACCTTCCACATCGGTGGCACGGCCGCACGTATAGCCGAGCAGTCTCGAGTGGCCGCCAAAAGCGAAGGCAAGGTGGTGTACCGGAACCTCAAATTCGTCAGCAAGAAAAGCGGCGACATGGTGGTTTTAGGCAGAGAGGGAGAACTGGAGCTGGTGGACGACAAAGGAAGGGTGAGGGCCAGATACAACGTTCCCTACTCGGCCATCCTCAAAGTACAGAACAATCACAAGGTGGAAAAGGATTCCCCTCTTTTCGAGTGGGATCCCTATACCAACACCATCCTCTCCGAACACCCCGGCCAGGTGCATTTCGTGGACATCATCGAGAACGAGAGCTTCCGGGAAGAGCTGGACGTGAGCACCGGATTGAGGCAGAGGGTGATCATAGAACAGAAGGAGAAGCAGCTTCGTCCCCATATCCAGGTGAAAGACTCCAAAGGCAGGAGGCTGGGCAACTACTCCATACCCACGGGCGCGCACCTTCTGGTGCACGACGGCGACAAGGTGGAGGCCGGGGATTTTCTGGTGAAGATTCCCCGAGGCATATCCAAGACCCGCGACATCACCGGCGGACTTCCCCGGGTGGCCGAGCTGTTCGAGGCCCGCAAACCCAAGGATCCGGCCGTGGTCTCGGAGATCGACGGAACGGTGGAGTTCGGCAAGATCATCCGGGGCGCCAGTCAGATTCTGGTCAACGGCTTTGGGGGTGAGGTGCGGGAGTATCTGATACCTCACGGAAAGCACCTGAGGGTTCATGACAACGACTCGGTCAAAGCCGGCCAGCGTCTGTGCGAGGGTCCCATCGATCCCCACGACATCCTGCGGATCAAGGGGGTAAACGCGGTGCAGGAGTACCTGGAGAACGAGATTCAGGAGGTTTACCGGCTGCAGGGAGTGAAGATCAACGACAAGCACATCGAGGTGATAGTCAGACAGATGCTGCAGAAGGTGAAGGTGGAGGACATAGGAGACACCAACTTCCTGGAGGGTGAGCAGGTGGACAAGCATAAATTCCGGGAGGAGAACGAGAAGGTCATCGCCGAGGGCGGCGAGCCGGCCACCTTCCAACCTCTGCTCTTGGGGATCACCAAGGCCTCGCTTTCCACGGAGAGCTTCATCTCCGCGGCTTCGTTTCAAGAGACCACCCGGGTGCTCACCGAGGCGGCCATAAACGGCAAGACCGACAGCCTTCTGGGTCTGAAGGAGAACGTGATCATCGGGCAGCTGATACCCGCGGGCACCGGCCTGGAGAAATACAGAAGCATAAGGATAAAGGAAAGACAGCAGGAACAGGAGGAGGTGGAGGTGCTGGAGGAGACTCCCTGACCGGGTTTGTGCAAAACGGCTCATGGCCGAGCGCCCCGGAATGGAGATTCTCCCAACGCCCCGGGAGGAAGGATGGGGTGGGAGAGACGGGCGAGCAAAGCAACGAAAATAGTAGAAGAAAAAGCTTGACATCTGAGGAAAAGCGGATATTATGTGAATCTGGTTTCTCCGTCGCGGACCGGATGGGCGACCTCCGGCCATATGCTTATCAATTGTCAAACCGGCCGGTGGTCCGGAACGCGGACAGGTCAACGGAAGCACAAGGAGAGAGTTTTTGCCGACCATAAATCAACTCATCAGCAGAGGAAGGAAACTGATAAAGACCAAACCTTCCACGCCCGCTCTGCGGGGATGTCCCCAGAAGCGCGGGGTATGCACCCGGGTGTACACCAGCACTCCCAAGAAGCCCAACTCCGCTCTGCGTAAGGTGGCCCGGGTTAGGCTGACCAACGGCATCGAAGTGACGGCCTACATCCCGGGGGAGGGACATAACCTTCAGGAGCATTCCATCGTGCTGATCCGGGGCGGAAGGGTGAAGGACCTGCCCGGAGTGCGGTATCACGTGATCAGGGGCACGCTGGACACCAGCGGCGTGACAGACAGGAGGCAGGGCAGATCCAAGTACGGAGCCAAGAGGCCCAAGAAGACGGCGGCAGCATAAGCGCGTCGAGAGAGGATACCCGCAAGATGCGAGTGCTTCAGTTCGACGGCGCTTTTTATATGCGAGAACGATTCTTTTTTTGAGGATTGACAGATGCCGAGAAGAAAGGCGGCGACGAAAAGGGAAAGGACGCCGGACTATAAGTATAAGGACGCACTGGCCGGTCAGTTCATCAACTACCTGATGCGCAAGGGCAAGAAAAGCGTGTCGGAACGTATATTCTACGACTCGATTGATATCCTGGCCAAGAAAACCGGCCAGCCCGGGTTAAACGTGTTCCGTAAAGCCATGGATAACGTGCGGCCGGTGCTGGAGGTGAGGCCCCGACGGGTCGGCGGTGCCACTTATCAGGTGCCCATAGAAGTCAGATCCGACAGAAGCATCGCCCTGGCCATGCGGTGGATAATTGGTTACGCCCGCGAAAAAAGCGGGCAGTCCATGGCAGAGAAACTGGCCGCGGAACTTTTGGCCGCTTCCAAAAACGAAGGGGCATCCATCAAGAAAAGAGAGGATACCCACAAGATGGCCGAGTCCAACAAGGCCTTTGCCCATTTCAGATGGTAAGATAAAGGTCCGGGCCGGCAAGGCGCTGCTGTCGCCTGCAAGTGGTTCGGATCAGGCCGGAAGGAATTACTTCAAAAATCCGGGCGGCACAAAGTTCGCCCAAGACGTTGTGAGAACATTGTCAAGTGTCGGGAATGAAAACTAATCAGATTCGTCAGATATCCGGAAGGTCGGCTTATATGCCCAGGTCCATTGCATTAGAGAAATTGCGTAACATCGGAATCATGGCGCATATCGATGCCGGCAAGACCACCACCACCGAGCGGATCCTGTACTACACCGGCAAGACCCACCGGATGGGAGAGGTGGACGACGGTGCGGCCACCATGGACTGGATGGACCAGGAGAAGGAACGCGGCATAACCATCACCTCGGCCGCCACCAGCTGCTTCTGGGGGGGCCACCAGATCAACATCATCGACACCCCGGGACACGTGGATTTCACCGCGGAGGTGGAGAGATCCTTGAGGGTCTTAGACGGTGCGGTGGCGGTTCTGTGCGGGGTAGGAGGAGTGGAGCCCCAGTCGGAAACGGTGTGGAGACAGGCCGACCGATACCGGGTTCCCCGGATCGTCTTCGTCAACAAGATGGATCGAGTCGGCTGCAGTTTCGAGAACGCCGTGGCCATGCTCCGGGAGCGGCTGGGCGCCAACGCCGTGCCCATTCAGCTGCCGGTGCATCAGGAGGCGACCTTCGCCGGAATAATCGATTTGATCGGAATGACCTATCGCATATATCATCAAAGAGACCTGGGAGCCACCTTCGACGATCTTCCCATTCCCTCGCATCTGCTGGCGGCTGCCCAGAAGGCCAAAGAAGAGCTTCTGGAAATCTTGACCCTGCATGACGACCAGCTTCTGGAGAAGATGCTGGGCGACGAACCGGTCTCCCCGGGCGACGTGAAAAGTGCTCTGAGGAGAGCGGTGCTCAAAGTGAAGATATTCCCCGTGCTTTGCGGATCGGCCTTCAAGAATCAGGGAGTGCAGAAACTTTTAGATGCGGTGGTCGATTTTCTGCCTTCCCCGGCGGACATTCTTCCGGTAAACGGCATAAAACCAAACAAAGAAACCGACGAGATTAGAAAGCCGTCCGACGAGGAGCCGTTTTGCGCGCTGGCTTTCAAAGTCGCCTCCGATCCTTACGTGGGGAAACTGATCTATTTCCGGGTTTACTCCGGGCGACTCAAGGTGGGAAGCGTGGTGTTGAACGCCAACACCCAGACGCGGGAGCGGATTGGACGCATGCTGGAGATGCATGCCAACAAGCGACTGGACAAGCAGGAGGTGTTCACCGGCGACATCGCGGCGGCGGTGGGCCTAAGGAAGACCACCACCGGCCACACCCTGTGCGATCAGAAAAGCCCCATCCTTCTGGAGAAGATGAGCTTTCCCGAGCCGGTGATATCGGTGGCCATCGAGCCTCGAACCAAAGCGGATCAGGACAATTTGAGCGAAGCGCTTGCCAAACTGGCGGAGGAGGATCCCACCTTTACGGTGACCATGAACCAGGACACCGGGCAGACCATAATCTCGGGGATGGGGGAGCTTCATCTGGACGTCTTGGTGGAGCGCATGACCCGCGAGTTCGGGGTCAAGGCCAACGTGGGGAAACCCCAGGTGGCTTACAAGGAGACAATTACCCTTCCGGCCGAGGCGGAAGGCAAGTTCATACGGCAGAGCGGAGGAAAGGGCCAGTATGCCTGGGTTAAGATCAGGCTGGAACCTCTGCCCAAGGGCGGCGGTTTCGAATTCGAGGATGCCACCAAGGGCGGCACCCTGCCCCGGCAGTTCATCCCTTCGATAAAGGAAGGAATCGCCGAATCCATGCAAAACGGCGTGCTGGCCGGCTATCCCATGGTGGACATAAAGGCGGTGCTTGTCGACGGCAAGTATCATGAGGTGGATTCCACCGAGCTGGCCTATCGCATCGCAGGTTCGCTGGCCTTTCAGGAGGCTGCGGCCAAGGCGGCTCCGGTTTTTTTAGAGCCGGTGATGGACGTGGAGATCACAGTGCCGGATGAGAATCTGGGAGACGTGATAAACGACTTGAATTCCCGGCGGGGCAATATCCTGGGCATCGGTCGCAAGGGCGACGTGCAGGCCGTGCGGGTGGTGGTTCCTCTCTCGGAGATGTTCGGCTACGCCACCCGGCTGAGGTCCTTAAGCCAGGGTCGGGCCATTTTCACCATGGAGTTCAATCACTACCAGCCGGTGCCGGAGAACCTCCTTAAGGAGTTGATCGGCAAGGTGCGGGGATACTGATGAGATCCCTTAGCAGGACTTGAGAAAAAGTCCAAAGGAACGCGAGCTGTCGAAGGCAGAGGCACAGGTGAGCAATTTCCGGAGGTAGGTTTTTATGGCCAAGGAGAAATTTGTACGGACGAAGCCGC
>CAZWAO010000126.1:0-7861 GCA_964631815.1 uncultured Ignavibacteria bacterium
TCCTTTTCACCGCGGTATTCTCCGGCATCGAGATAATCTGGGACAAGCAGTTCGGGTTCCTGAAGGAAACGCTGGTGGCGCCGGTTTCGCGCATGAAGATCATGATAGGCAGAACCCTGGGCGGAGGGACTGCCGCGCTGCTGCAAGGCATAATCGTTTTCGGAATCTCCACGATAATAGGATTCAAACCTGTCAGCCTGCACTTGGTGCCGGTGTCCTTCGTGTTCATGGCCCTGGTGGCCCTTTTCTTTACCGCGCTGGGAACCGCCATCGCCTCGCTTTTGGAGGATATGCAGGGCTTCCAGTTGATAATGAACTTTTTGGTGATGCCGCTTTTCTTTCTCTCCGGGGCCTTGTTTCCGCTTACAGGACTGCCCAAGTTTTTGGTGGTGGTGGCCTCCATAGATCCTCTTTCATATGGCGTGGACGGGCTGCGGGGTACGTTGGCAGGCGGAGCGCATTTCGGGCTTCTGACCGATTTTTTGGTTCTGAGCGTGATAACCACCATTGCGCTGATCATCGGGAGTTATCTGTTCTCCAAAATACAGATTTGAGGGTATTCTCAGGCCCGTGGAGATGAGTTGGGTTGCAGGAAAAGGGCGAACCTCATTTGCTGGCATTGGTTTGAGAGGGGTTTGACATATTGTCGGCTTACGTAGATCACCTACGCAACCGCTACGCTATCTGCCCGCCTTGACAGGAATCGTCTTTTGATGATATTGTTGTAGAGGTTCCAGAAGTGGATTGCCTCTAATGCCTTTGTAGCGGGGCAAGATGCCCCGCCTACCCAAAGGCGGGAGCATGGCCCGCATACCCGGAGAAGGAAGAGTGGTCCGCCTGTGCGCAGAATGGCGGGATGCCCCGCCTACCGGGAGAAAGGAATTGTGATTTTGCACTTGATCCTGAAAAGGAAAACCGGTATTTAATCTGTGTTCCGGATGATTCGAGTAGCGGAGGTATGGTGAATTTTGGAACCAGGGGAGGAAGCGCGGGGCTCCGGAAGGATACCAAGCGAGTCGTCAATCTGAACCCTGCAAGCCTGTATGACATATGTGCGAGTCCATCAATAGCAGCCGGTGGACGTATAATGGAAGTAAACAAGACAATTGTTGTCGCATTTATTCTGTAACTTGAGCGGGATAGTTCAATTCGAAATGGAGAGGAGTCACGATGGCAGCATTAAATAAAGAGCGTCGTTCATGGCTGGAGAATAAATTCGGCACGCGGGTTTCGTTTCGCCTGAAGGAGCGAAAACTCTACGGACATGACATAGCCGCCATGCCCAGCCTGTTTAAGCCCCTGATAGGCGATACCACGCCTGAGGCAGTGGTGCAGCCCACCAGCGAGCAGGACTTGGTCGATCTGGCTCGGTGGGCGTCTGCCAACAGGATAGCGTTGACGCCGCGGGCCAAGGCATCTTCCGGCTATGGCGGGGTAGTCCCCACCCAGCGGGGCGTCGTGGTCGACTTCTATCGAATGAAGAACCTTTTGAGCGTGGATCGCAAGGCCGGAACCGCCACGGTCGAGGCGGGAATGGTGTGGGAGTCGCTGGACAAGGAACTGGCAAAACACGGTTTTACCCTGTGGCTTTATCCCAGCAGCTATCCATCCTCCACGGCCGGCGGATGGTTGGCCCAGGGCGGCACGGGCTTCGGATCGTACGAAGCCGGATGGTATCGGGACAACGTAATCAGCGCCCGGGCAGTGCTGCCCAGCGGCGAGGTGCGCGAGTTCTCCGGCGACGATCTGGATCTGATTGCCGACGCGGAGGGGATAACCGGTTTGATCTCCCAGGTCACCTTGCGGGTGCGGCCCTTGGAGGAGATGGAGGTGATCTCCGTGGGCTGCGCCGATGCCTTCGGATTCCAGCGTTTCGTGGAGTCGGTCATCGCCGAGAAGCTGCCCATCTGGTCTTTGGTGTTCATCAATCCCACCATGGCCGAGATGAAAAACCGGTCTCCGCTGATGGAACACTATGGTCATCCGGCCGAGGAGCGGGTTTTGCTTCCGGCGGCATATGTATCCACCCTGGCCTTTCGCAAGAAAGATCATGACGCGGTGATGGGCAAACTGCCCGGTCTTTTGGACCCGTGTCAGGGAGAAATCTTGAGCGACCGAATCGCCCAGCACGAGTGGGAGCACCGCTTCAAGCTGATGGTGGTAAAACGGCTGGGGCCGTCGCTGGTTCCGGCCGAGGTGGTGATTCCGCTGTCGGCGCTGGGGGACTACATGTATCAGGTGGAGCGGAAAGTCAACCAGCCGGTGGTGAAAGAGGGAGTCATCATCCGCCAGGGGAAAGGCGGCAGGCCGGAAGTGGTGATCCTGGGGTTCATCCCCAGCGACCAGCGGCGCTTCAAGTACAACTTCGTGTTCAGCCTGGTGCTGACCATAATGAAGATAGCCGAAAGGCACGGCGGCAGGCCCTATTCCACGGGGATGTATTTCACCAAGAAGATCAACCAGATCATGGGCCGGGAGCGGGCCGAGCGACTGGCGAAGTTCAAGAAGGAAGTCGATCCTACGGGGATTCTGAATCCGGGGAAAGTCTTGGATGGCGGGCTGGCGGCCACTGCACTGAGCGTGGCCGAGGTTTTCGAGCCTGCGGCTCGTCCGCTGGGAAATTACGTCATCACCCAACTGGGGGAACGTCCCACCAAGCCGGTGCGGGGAATTCCCGCGGACGTGGCCTGGTACGCCTACGGCTGCTCCCAGTGCGGCTACTGCGTGGACGAGTGCGACCAGTTCTACGGCCGCGGTTGGGAAAGCCAAAGCCCCCGGGGCAAATGGTACTGGCTGAGAGAGTACATGGAGGGACGCGAGGAGTGGGATCAGTTCATGGTGGATACCATGCTGGTTTGCACCACCTGCGAGCTGTGCAACCTGCGCTGCTCGGCCGCGCTTCCCATCGAGCCTTCCTGGATGAAGCTGCGGGGAAAGCTCATCGACAAGGACAAACAGATGACCTTCCCGCCGTTCGAGATGATGGCTGCGGCCCTAAGGTCGCAAGGCAACATCTGGGCGGGACTGCGAAAAGACCGGTTGGACTGGTTCCCGGAGGACCTTTTGGCCAAACATGGCCCGGGAGTGAAAGCCAAGAACGTCTACTTCGGCGGGTGTACGGTTAGCTATGTGGAACACGACATCGGCATGGCCAGCGTGCGGCTTTTGGATGCTGCCGGGGTGGATTTCACCCACGTGGGAGTCAGGGAGAACTGCTGCGGTACGCCCATGCTGGTGGCCGGCTTGTGGGACGTTTTCGAGAGGATCATGCGGGCCAACATCGAGTCCGTCAAAGCGGCCGGGGCGGATACGGTAATCACCTCCTGCCCGGCCTGCGACATGATGTGGCGGCATTACTATCCCACCTGGGCCAAGAAGCTGGGGATAGAGTTCGGCATAAAGACTAAGCATTACAGCGAGGTCCTGGCAGAGAAGATAGAAAAAGGCGAGTTCAAATTCCCGGATGACGGGAAGGACAGAGGCACGGTTACCTGGCATGACTCGTGCCATATGGGCCGGGTGTCGGGAGTGTACGAACCGCCCCGTGAACTTATTAAAGCGGTTCCCGGGGCCAAGTTGGTGGAGATGAGCCACAATCGTCGCAACGCCCATTGCTGCGGTTCGGTGCTGAACTTGCTCAAGGATCCCCCGGTGGCTGCGGATATCGGCGAGATGAGACTAAACGAGGCAGTTGAAGCCGGAGCCGATAAAGTCTTGGCTTTGTGTCCCTGCTGTGAATTCCAGTTCCGGGTGACCGCCGACAAGAAGAAGCTGCCCGTCCAGACAGTGGATCTGGCCCGGTTCGCCGCTTCCGCGCTGGGGCACGAGTTCCCCGATCCCAATCCGGAAGTGCGGAAGCAGTGGGCGGTGTTCGAGGCCATGATCGATCTGATGACTCCCCAGGGCTTTGCCGATCTGATGGGCACCATGTGGCCGGAGCTTTTGGATGCCATGCCCCTGGGTATGGGCACCATGATGCGCATCATGGGCAAAATACCCGGGCCGCTGACCCTGATGAAGCCTTTGTTTCCCGTGCTGTTTCCCATGCTGCTGCCGGGGATGATGCCCAAGGTGATGCCGGTGATGTTGAAGAAGGTGGGCGAACGAATTCCCATGCCGGACTATATGGCCCAGCAGATGCCGGAGCTGATGCCCCAGGTCATGGATCGGCTGATGCCGCACATGATCGACGACCTGGTGCCGTTGGTCACGCAGCCCATGATCGATTACCTGAGGGGCAGGAATGGCAAATAGGTTGGGTGGCGTTGTGTGGGAAAAGGGTTAATCATCGGCAGCAGGCTGGTTGACTGCAAAGCCCGGCGGAGTAATAGGAAGACCATCACCAGCATTTGCTTTAGCCTGTCGCATTCTGGAATAATAGCAACATCGGCGAAAAGATAACCTTGACAGTCCCATAAGCCCAAGCGTTTCTCGAAAGAGCTAAGCTTGGGGCACCTGAAGCAATTGGGAGGAGGTAGGTCTGCCCGTGCAGCCACAGTTTCCGGAATTCAAACCCATCGAGCTTGAAGATCGCGACAGCATCCAAAACATTTTGGATGCCTATCAGCCCGAGACCTCGGAGTGGACTTTCACCAATCTGTTCATCTGGCGCTCGCATTATGGATTTCAGTGGTGTACCCACGGGGACCAGTTGATTGTGTTATCTTCGACCGAAGCTCAAGGCTCATACTTCTTCCAGCCCGTTGGTGCTTCCCTGCGTTCGGAGGTTGTGCGAATGCTTCTGAGGTGGCTTCGAGAGGAAAGGGGAGTGCCGAACCCGCGCATTGAGCGTGCGGATGGGCGGCTGATCTCGGAGCTGCAAGGAGCGACGGATTTGACAATCGAACCGACGCGAGATCACTTCGATTACGTGTATCGTACCCACGATCTGATTCGGCTTGCCGGCAGGAAGTATCATTCCAAAAAGAATCACGTGAACAAATTTCGGAGCGAGCATTCATTCGTCTACGACGCTATGGCCGGTAAATACGTCGATGCCTGCCTGGATTTGGCCGAAACCTGGTGCCAGTGGCACCGTTGCGAAGAGGATATGAACCTCCTGGACGAATGGGAGGCGGTGGAGACGGCCTTGAAGAATATGAATGCGCTCAAGCTCCAGGGAGGGGTGATTTTAGTAGACGGCAAAGTCGGGGCTTTTGCGCTGGGTGAGCTTTTGAAACCAGAGACCGCGGTGGTACATGCGGAGAAGGCGAACCCGGAGATCCCCGAGTTGTATGCGGTGATAAACCAGCAGTGCTGTGAAAATTTGTGGCCCAACGTACCCTTTGTTAATCGGGAGCAGGACTTGGGAGAGCCGGGGCTTAGGAAAGCCAAGCTTTCTTATAACCCGGATCGTTTCTCTGAGAAATTCAGTGTGCGACTTGCCGATGGAAAGTGAAGATAAACACAAGACTGTCCCCGGCGCCAATAGCCTTCAGGTTGCGACTTAACCCACTGCATTGGACGTGTGTGCTTGACTGATGATTGCAAAGCATATTGCAAGCTCCTTTGGTTGCCCTCTTTGCGCTCGGAGAATCTTCTTTAGAAAACACTTGTTTGGCAGGCGAGAATTGATGATATTAAAAAATGAGCGGGGATCGTTCGGCTAACCCACACGAATGAATGTCTGCGCCACGCCTGAACCCGGAGTTCGAACCTGTCCCGTAAAAAGGCGTCGCCGAAACATCGCTCACTGGTCCATTGGAGTCTGCCAGTGTCTTGAACAGCCGGGCGGCGACGGCAATGTTTTGAGAGATTTCCATGAGCAAACTGCTGATAGTCTCCAACAGAATCCCGGTTAACGTAACCAAAAAGGTGGGGAAACTCCATTTCGACCCCACTGCGGGAGGCGTGGCCACGGGTCTGAGTTCGTTCTACAAATCGCACGACAGCGTGTGGATCGGTTGGCCCGGAATAGCCAGAGAGAAGTTGAGGGACAAGGAAAAAGATGAGATTCGGGAGTATCTGGGCCGCGAGAAGTGCTATCCGGTTTTCTTCTCCCAGAAGGACGCCGAGAACTACTATCAGGGATTCTGCAACAAAACCATTTGGCCGCTGTTTCATCATTTTCCCCTGTACGCGTCCTACAGCAAAAGCTTCTGGGAATCGTATCGGAGGGTGAATCAGTCCTTCCGGGACATGGTGGTGGAGGTGGCGGAGCCGGGAGACACGATCTGGATTCACGATTATCAGTTGATGCTGCTTCCGGCAATGATCAGAGAGCAACTTCCCCGATCCAGCATAGGATTCTTTCTGCACGTGCCCTTTCCTTCCTTCGAGGTCTTCCGGCTTATGCCGTGGAGAAAAGAGATCCTGGAGGGAATCCTGGGAGCGGATTTGGTCGGCTTCCACACCAATGATTATGTGCTCCACTTTCTGGACAGCGTTCATCGTCTCCTGGGATACGAGCATTCCTTCGGCCAGATCACGGCGGCCAACCGGGTGATAAAGGCCGATGTGTTCCCCATGGGGATCGATTACAAGCGCTTTTCCACCGCCGCGGAAGATCCATCGGTGCAGCGGAACGTGGCCAGGATCAAAAAGAAGCTGGGAGATCGAAAGATAGTGCTGTCCGTCGACCGGCTGGACTATACCAAGGGCATCCCCCAGCGTCTGGAGGTCTTTGATTTGTTCCTGGAGAGCAACCCGCAGTATAAGGAGAAGGTGACCCTGGTTCTGGTGGTGGTCCCCTCGCGCATCGGAGTGGAACATTATGCCCAGATGAAGAGAACCGTGGACGAGCTGGTGGGCAAGATCAACGGAAAGCTCGGAACCATAGGCTGGATGCCCATTTGGTACCTGTACAGGTTCCAACCTTTCAAAAGCTTGGCAGCGCTTTACCGGGTGGCGGATGCAGCTTTGGTGACCCCCATGCGGGACGGGATGAATCTCATCGCCAAGGAATACGTGGCCGCCAGAAGCGACGGAAAAGGAGTCCTGATTCTAAGCGAGATGGCGGGCGCTTCCAAGGAACTGGGAGAGGCGCTGATAGTGAATCCCAACAATCAGGAGGAGATTGCCGAAGCCCTCAAGCAGGCTCTGACCATGCGGGAGGAAGAGCAGATCGAGAGAAACAGAAACATGCAGAAAAGGCTTCAGAGGTACAATGTCGTTCGCTGGAGCACCGATTTTTTGGACGCTTTGTCCTCGGTCAGAAAATTGCAGGAGGAGCTGTTCGTACGAAAATTAACGCAGGATGCCCAGAAAAAACTAATCCGAAGTTATGAAGAAAGCGATAATAGTATTGTGCTTCTGGATTACGACGGCACCCTGGTCCCCTTTGCAGATAAGCCCGGCCAAGCCAGGCCCGACGAGGAGCTTTTGGATATGCTCAACTCCTTAGCCGACAATCCCAAAGGAGAAGTGGTTATTATAAGCGGGCGGGACAAGGAAACCCTGGACAAGTGGTTCGGCCAAAGCAGGCTGGGTTTGATCGCCGAGCACGGCGTGTGGATTAAGGAGAAGGGGGGGGCTTGGAGTACCATCGAGCCTTTGAGGGACGACTGGAAGGATAAGATGAGACCCGTCCTGGAATGGTACGAGGATCGGACTCCCGGCTCCTTCATAGAGGAAAAGGACTTTTCCTTAGTCTGGCATTACCGAAAGGCCGATCCCAGATTGGCCTCCCAGAGGGCGCTGGATCTGAAGGAGGCGCTTTTGCAGTTGACCTCCAATCTCAATCTGGGGATATTGGACGGCAACAAAGTCCTGGAGATAAAGAGCGTAGGCATCGACAAGGGAAGGGCCGCCCTGCATTGGCTTTCCCGTAGGCAGTGGGGTTTTGTTATGGCCATGGGAGACGATCGCACGGATGAAGATCTTTTCGCGGTTTTGCCCGAAACCGCGTATTCCATCAAAGTGG
>CAZWAO010000127.1:0-4786 GCA_964631815.1 uncultured Ignavibacteria bacterium
TGAAGGGAATGATGCTGAACAGGTTTCGCACCGAAGCCTCGTTCACCAAAAACAGATCGTTGAAGAAGAACCAGCCGGAGATCAAAAGGAAAATGGTGATGACTATGTAAGCCACCGGGGAATCAAAGTAGCTTTTCAGTTCCTTCTTATAAAAAACGGCTGTATGATTTGGCATTTTGCTTCACCTTCAGGAAGTGGTCAACTGGCGGAAAACGTCTTCTAAGCTGGCCTGTTCCCTGTGCATCTCCAGAAGCACCCAGCCGTTCTCCACAGCCATATGGAAGAGCGTCTCTCGCAGATCGGTGCCCTGGGCGCACTCGACCGTGAACTCCCTCACCCCGTCCCGATCCGGGCCTAACTGCTCCACCTTGTCCACGCACGCCAGCCCCTCAAGCTTGGCCTGCACGTCCCCGGCAGTGGTTTTCAACTGCAGGTAAACGGACTCTTTCCCCTGAAAGCTGGATTGTAATTGGGCGGGAGAACCATCCGCCACGATCCGGCCCTGGTTTATGATCAGCACCCGTCCGCAGGTGGCCTCCACTTCCGGGAGAATGTGCGTGCACAGAATGACAGTTTTTTCCTTGCCCAGTTCCTTGACCAGACCCCTGATCTCTGCGATCTGGTTGGGATCCAGCCCGCTGGTAGGCTCGTCTAAAATGAGAATTTCGGGATCGTGAACCATGGCTTGGGCTAATCCCACCCGCTGCCTGAATCCCTTGGATAGCTCGCCGATGTTTCTGTTGACTACCGTGCCCAGGCCGCAGATATCAACTATCTCGCCGGTTCGTCGGTTCCAGCTATGCCTGTCGATGCCCCGGACGCCCATGATGAATCGGAGATAGTCCAGCACGGTCATCTCGGAATAAAGCGGGGCGTTCTCTGGTAGGTATCCGATCTTCTGCCTGATCTGGAGAGAGTGTTCGAAGACGTTCAGCTCATCCACTTCCACGCGGCCGGAGGTAGGCAGCATGTAGCAGGTGATGATCCTGACGGTGGTGGTTTTCCCAGCGCCGTTGGGTCCCAAGAAACCCAGGATTTGGCCGGTGGGAACGTCGAAGCTGACATCGTCCACTGCCTTCAAATCGCGGTATGTTTTGGTTAAGTTATTTATCCTAATCATCTTAGGCTCAAAAACCGGGTTGTAGATAAATACGGCTCTTATCCCGTCACAGTTAGCACTTATGTTAATCCATTTTCGATGGATGTCAACCCATAAAAACGCAAGGCTTGAGGATTTCAGAGTTACTTCTTCGGCGACCCTTTGACCCGCTGGGGACTTTGAGAAACATTTTCCTTGACATCACGTAGAATGACGATAGATTAAGGAAAAGCTTGTGAACAAGCGACTCGCTATTTAACCGGAAAGGAGGCGTGATTCGTGAAAGCCAGAGAGAGACAGGTTGGAGGATTATCACGCCCGGGGAGGAGTCGCTTCTGAAGTCAGATTGATTGACGAGAGCAAATAGCGACCGGCCCTTGAAGCCCGGCCGCTTTTTTTGTCGACTGAAAGCCGCGGGCGTGATGCGTCCGCGGCTTTGCTTCAGAGGGTGAGATCCCCACAAGCCGCGGCCAGAGTTTCGCGGCTCGTTTTGTTTCCGATTGGCAGGGTGCAATTACAGTCGGTCAAACGAAGTCCGAGTCCATGACACTTTATCAGGATTTCGCGGAAAGGTAAAACGACAATGAATATGACGGATTTAGGCTGGAACGATTTCTTCGAGCAGAACTTCGAGCCTTTTAGAAACCAAGGTCTGGTTCCCGCCAGGGTGGCCCAGGAGCACAGGCAGCATTACGTGGTCTACTGTGAGGGAGGCCAAATGCAGGCGGAGGTCTCAGGTAAGTTCAGGCATGAGGCCGACTCCCGTGAGGGATTCCCGGCAGTGGGCGACTGGGTGGCGGCTTCGGTCAGGCCGGGGGAACTGAAGGCCATCATACATGCGATTCTTCCCAGAAGGAGTTGCTTCTCGCGGAAGGCGGTGCTCTCCGGGGGAATGCCCGACACGGGCGGAAGAACCGAACAGCAGGTCCTGGCCGCCAACCTGGACGCGGTTTTTCTGGTCAGCGGGCTGGACGGTGAGTTCAATCTGCGCCGCATTGAACGCTATCTGAGCGTAGCCTGGGAAAGCATGACGGCTCCCGTGGTGGTGCTCAACAAAACGGATGTTTGTCCCGATGTGGAGCGGGTTCTCCGTGAAGTGACGTCCATTGCGCCGGGAGTGCCGGTCCACACGATAAGCGCGGCCAAGAATGAGGGGTTGTCCGTATTTGAGCAATACCTGAGCGTAGGAAAGACCGGAGCGTTTCTCGGTTCCTCAGGCGTCGGCAAATCGACCATCATAAACGCACTACTGGGAGCTGAACGTGTGAGAGTGACCCCGGTGCGTGACTACGACAAGAAGGGACGTCACACCACCAGTGGTCGAGAACTCTTTCTGCTTCCCTCGGGAGGTGTGGTGATCGACACTCCGGGAATGCGCGAGCTTGCCATGTGGAATGACCAGTCCGGGTTGTCCAGGACTTTTGACGACGTGGAGGAGCTTGCAAGGGGGTGTCGTTTCAGAGATTGCACACACCAGGGGGAGCCGGGATGCGCAGTGCAGCAGGCCATCTCGGAAGGTTTGCTCGATGTCAAGAGACTTGGCAACTATCTGAAGCTGAAAAGGGAGCTGGCACGTTTGGCCGTTCGCAAAGACCAAAGGGCACGGCTGAACAGCAAAAGAAGGTGGAAGCAGATCGCCATCGCACGACGGCAAGCCAAAAAGTCGCAGTAGAGACCGGTCGGTTAGGCGGTGATAAGAGAGTGCGCAGCCTATTGCCGTGAGCCGTCACAGGTATTCCAGGAGAGACTCCTCTTCAAGCGCCGAGGGCGTGCAAGAGACGCCTGGACTGGAAATCTTGTGCAGATTGTGCCTCGGCTTGTTGAACTTCCTTTGTATCACATGGGACTTTCCATCTGATAGCCCCCGCTAGCATAAATGACTACAACCGAGAAACTACTGATTGGGAGGCAGTGGGCTGTCCGAGCAGAAGCAGCTGATCACTCCAGCTCCGTCCACGCAGTCGCAGTAGTAGGACCCATCGCCGTAGTAGTAGTATACCAGATGGCACTCGTTTTGATTGTCAGGGGCTTCCAAGGTGCTGGGTTCCTCTGCCCGCAGCCAACCATTCTGCACCCATAGGACTACATCTTCCTCCGTCAAGAACGTGGGGAGCTGGACTCCCTGAACCAATACCTCGTACTGAGACACCCTCTGCTCTGCCGATCCCCACCCGAAGAAGATCAGAGGAACACCAATGCCCAGAATGAGCAGCAATGCCAGGACCGTTCTGGCTTTCATCTCTATCCCCTCCTTCCGTTGAGGGAGAGCCCGAATACGGCTTCCCTTTTCTCGCTCGACAGAAAGTCCCACATGACGATCAGGAATACTAAGCGTTTCTCTTTCTTGTTCTTCTCCGGGAACAACTGGTGCAGAAGAGCTGGGTTGAGCCGGGCAGTGAAGTGAACGGAGCGTAATCCATTTCGACCCACTATGGGTGAAGTGTCGTATAAGTAGGTCCAGTCCTTTTTCCCGTGGTCAGGTCGCGCGAGCATTTGGACTTTATACAACGTCCGGTGATCCTCTTCTCTGAGTCCATCAATTTCGAACTCGACAACGAAGTCTCCATTGTCTTGAGTACAGGTATCTGTGAGTTCGAGTCGTGTCTGTCCTGGCGGACTGAGCGGCGGTAGGTAGCAGTAATCGAGGGTTGCCAGGGAGTAGAACGTGACCTTGCAGTCCTCCCACGTCCAGATCTCCTCATCCGCAGGATACCCGCTTCTGACAAACAGGTCCTCCACGTTGAACACGGCCCACGACCGATACCGATCCCCTGTCAGAAAAGGAAGTCCGTAACGGCTGAGGATGAAGAGTCGGGAACTCAGATTGTCGGTGGAGCCAAAGTAAGCTTTGGCGTCGGCGGAGAGTTTGTCGTAGTCAACGACGTACTGTTTGGTGGATGCGGCACACGAAAGAAGCACAAATACAAGTGCAGACACGCAAATTCGGCCCACGTGGTTGGTCCTCCCCATCGGTCAGTCATAAACGTTGAGTACATCGTTATTCTAGTCCAACTATCGGGGTTTGTCAAGCGATTTTTACGTAGGAGTCTGTTGAAAAATAGGACAAGTGGGTAGTTATACCGATCGGCGGTCTTCGGAGATTTCCTGTGCTACTTGCGGGGAATTCCATAATGCCGGTTCGTGCCCAACTCGGATGGGAGGTAATCGGCATTGGGGGGACGTTGGGGAATCACCTTAGTAAGATTCTTGCGGCTGAGGCCCGTGACAAGGCTGGATTTCACCAGGATCCCTCTCCGAGCCGCCGGTTTGCATATCTTCATTCACGTCCACGAGAACCCCTTTTGCTTCCCAGAGGATGCATGGTGATCGACACTCCCGGAATGCGCGAACTCGCCATGTGGAATGATCAATCCGGATTGTCCAGAACTCTTGACGATGTGGAGGAACTTGCAAGGGGGTGTCGTTTCAAAGATTGCAGACACCATGAGGAGCCGGGCTGTGCCGTCAAACAGGCCATCGAAGAAGGGCGGCTGGATGCCGGAAGGCTGGTCGGTTATCTTAAGCTGAAAAAGGAACTTGCCCACCTGTCTCTGCGTAAGGATCAGAGGGCCAGGCTGGACGGCAAAAAGAGGTGGAAGGCAATCAGCCTTGCAGCCAGGAGAATGAAAAAGCACAAGTGAGACGGCAGGATCGATCTCCACGTGTTTTTCATTTTTGTTCGGTCCC
>CAZWAO010000127.1:4886-7859 GCA_964631815.1 uncultured Ignavibacteria bacterium
CCGCCGGAACGCTTCCAGTGTCCGTCCACCCAAGCTGCCTTGGGTCCCGGCCGAGGAGGCTTGACTTCATCTTTTGGTCCCGGGGGCGGCTCCTGCACGTAGACGGTGCCGGCGCAGCCAAGCAGGAAAGCCAAAAGGATTGCGAAGGCCACAAGAGCAACGGCGCATTTTCTCACCATCCCCTCCTTCTTTGGTTTGAGATTCGTACCGTCTCTCCTGACTATTTTCGACCTTCCGTTTTGCTTCCTTTAACCCGGCTTATGGTTTGAAGAGAATCCCCGTCTAAGTAAAACGAAGTTCACGATCGGTGTCAAGTCTGTCTTGGTTCTGCAAGTGTCAAGGCAGAATAGAAAAAGGGCGCCGATGTCGGCGCCCTTGCACATTTCTCCTAATCGCAAAAGAGGCATGATGTGGATCATTGCACCAGAAGCTGCTCGAACTCATTGACCAGGTTGGCGTAAAGATCTACCATTGCATTCACCGGCTCCGGCTGGGTCATGTCCACACCGGCGTCCTTCAGAATATCTATGGGATATTCGGAATCACCGGCTTCCAGTAGTCCTTCTATATACATCTTCAGGGCGTTTTTGTCTCCTGCCAGAATCTTCTTGGATATGACCGAAGCTGCGGACAGGCTGGTAGCGTACTTGTAAACGTAGAAGTTCCTGTAGAAGTGACTTATGCGTAGGCAGCCCAGATCGTCCAGTGAATCCAGGACCAGATCCGGTCCCTCGTACTTCTGGTATATGTCCCGATACAGCTTCCGCAGGGACTTGGCGGAAAGAGCCTCTCCGGCTTCCGCCTTAGCGTGAGCGTCTCTTTCGAACTCGGCGAACATCACCTGGGTGTAGAAGGTGCCCTCGATCATCTCGATGTAGTAGTTCAGCAGATAGAGCTTCTCCTCTTTGGTCTTGGCATGTTTCAACAGGTAGTCCATCAGAAGCATCTCGTTGGTAGTGGAAGCCACCTCTGCCACGAAAAGCGAATGCCCGGAATATATGTAGGGTTGGCTGCGACTGGAATACAGCCGGTGCATGTTGTGTCCCATCTCATGGGCAACGGTGAAGACATTGTCCAAGGAGTTGCTATAATTCAGAAGCATATACGGATGCGTGGTATACGCACCCCAGGAGTATGCTCCGCTTCCCTTGCCCTTGGTCTCATACACGTCCACCCAGCCGGAATTGAATCCATCCCGCAGCTCGTCGACGTACTTTTTGCCCATAGGTTTAAGTGCGTTGAGGACCAGGGTCACGGCCGAATCGTAGGGGATCTCCATTTTGGCTTTCGGCACCAGAGGAACCCACATGTCGTATTTGTGAAGCTCGTCTAATCCCAAGTATTTTTTCCTCAGGCTGACATATTGATGAATGGGCTTTAAGTTCCCGTTGACCGTCTCAATCAAGTTGTCGAAGACTTCCACCGGAATGTTGTCTGCGTGCAGGGAGGCTTCGAGCGTGGAGCTGTAGTTCCTGGCGTGAGCGAAAAATATGTCCTTCTTTATGCTGCCAGCCAGATTGGCCCCCAGCCCATTGATGTACTCCACCCAGGCTTCGCTGTAAGTGTCCGAGGCATCTTTCCTGACCCGCCGGTCGGTAGACCTCAGAAAGTCGGCATATCGCTGTCTGGTGAGCTGGACTTCGTTCCCTTCTTCGTCGATGATGGAGCCGAACTTGAGGTCGGCATCTTCTATCATGGTGAACACGTTGCGAGGAACCTGAGCCAAGGGTCCTGCTTGCGCCAGCAGCTCCTCCTCTTGTGTGGAAAGAGTGTGCTCTCTGTTTCTCTGGATGTTGTCTATGTAGTGCGCGTATAATGCCAATCCCTTTTCCTCTCCCATCAACTGTTTTAGCCTCTCCTGGGGAATGCTCAGAATCTCGGGGTCGACAAATGAAAAGGCTTCTCTGATTTTGGAGTTCATCCCGCCGGCCCGGTCCGACATCTCCTGATATTTGGACACCCGGGTATCTTCGTCCAGCTTCATGTAAGCATACACGTACATGGGATCGAACATGATCCAGATGCTGTCCTGCAAGGCCAGACAATCCAGCAGCATTTTGCCGGACTCGGCCAGATGCCCTTTGAACTTCTCCGCCTGCGGCAGGAGAGCCTTCACCTTGGAAAAGTCCTGCTCCCACTTTTCATCCGAAGGATATATATCCTGTAATCTCCATTTGTACTTCTCGGCTATTTCCGAGCGTTGAGGTATCTTCTTGACCTGGGATTGGCCAAATATGGGGGAGAAAGCGAACATCACCAATACCCCCGCCAACATCACCACTCTTAAAGATTTGAACATCTACTCCTCCTGTAATTGGGGTTGAGGTGCAACCAAAGAACATCAAGTATATACGCAAGCCTTCTTGGGCCGAAAGGAGAAAAGCGGCGAATCCGGTCAGTAATACGCGAGTTGACAACCGAAAGTTCCAGAAGACGATTCGCCGGAAGTGAAGATACCAGAACCCGGCTTAAGCCGGGTTCTGGTGTCGACTGCCACATTCCATGAGTACCTCGTTCCTGAAATGCAGACAGTAAATCGAATCTGACAGGAAGTCAGAGCCGAACTTTGCGCTTGCCTCTGGGTGCGGTTTGCGGTTAATTGCAAACAGAAGGAATCAAGAAACAAGCGCACAACAGGTTCGTGAGGAAGCCAAATGCAGGCCATGATACTCAAAAACCCCCATTCCGTTGAAAACGGCCCGCTTCAGTTGGTGGAGCTGGAGAAACCCAAAATCAAGCCGGACGAGATTCTGGTCAAGGTCAGAGTATGCGGCATCTGTCATACCGATTTGCATACGGTCGAGGGTGAGCTTGCGCTTCCCAAGAAACCGCTGGTTCCGGGGCATCAGGTGGTAGGCGTGGTGGAGGACTGCGGAGATCGAGTGACCCGGTTCAAAAAAGGCGACCGGGTGGGATTAGCTTGGCTCAATTGGACCTGCGGCAAGTGCAAGTACTGTCTGGCGGGCAAGGAGA
>CAZWAO010000128.1:0-7828 GCA_964631815.1 uncultured Ignavibacteria bacterium
CGGCAGGTCTTCGATGCGATCAACAGGGCCGCGTCCACTTCAGCCACGGTTCTGATCACCGGAGAGAGCGGCACGGGCAAGGAGCTGGTGGCCCGGGCCATACATTACACCAGCACTCGGGCATCCGCACCGTTCGTGCCGGTCAACTGCGGAGGCATACCGGAAGGGCTGTTGGAAAGCGAGCTTTTCGGCCACGTCAAGGGGGCCTTCACCGGCGCCAACGAGTCTCGAGCTGGCTTCTTTCAAACCGCGGACGGCGGGACCATCTTCTTGGACGAGATCGCCGAGACCACCCAGGCCATGCAGGTGAAGCTGCTGAGGGTTCTTCAGGACAAGGAGGTTTACATGGTGGGAGCCACCCGGCCCCACAAGGTGGACGTGAGGATTCTGGCGGCCACCAACAAGGACCTGTTAGGTCTGGTGAAAAAGCAGCAGTTCCGGGAGGACTTGTATTTCCGGCTCAACGTGATCAATATCGCCATCCCCCCGCTGCGCGACAGGGGTGATGACATCATCTCGCTGACCAACCACTTCACCGGCAAATTCGCCAAGGAATACGGCAAAGCCACACCCCGCTTCTCGGAGAAAGCCCTGGAGGTGTTCAAGGAGTATGACTGGCCGGGAAACATCAGGGAGCTGGAGAACGTGATTCAGCGTCTGGTGGTTATGAGCGACAGCGGAAACATAGACGTCCCCGACCTGCCCTCCCTGATGCGTTTTTGCATCCCCAAAGACGCCGGTCTGGGGCGCACTCTGGCGGAAGTAGAAGCCGAATACATCCGCAACGTGCTGGCCAGCGTGAACGGCAACAAGACCAAGGCCGCTCAGATCCTACATATAGACCGAAAAACCCTTCGAGAGAAACTCCAAAAGAACGCCTCCGAGCAATCATCAGATTCATGATGGTAATCGGGTAGAATTTCCCCACCGAGACGAAATACCCCAGAGTATGAGTATTCGGCATTCGACCTCGCGGTTCTTCTCGTTTTCTTTCATTGAGTTCCTATTATTACGTAACTAAATAGTCGATAATAAGTTGAAGCCAGACCAATGCCGTGGACCGACGACCGAAATCGGTCCATTCTTCTTCTGAAAGTCTCGGCACGGAAGTTGCAATAGACTAAGGACGACATGAGGAGATGATTCCGATAACTCTGAAAGGAGGTTGTTGAAATGAAAGACCCCAAAATCAAAGTCCAAACCGTAACGGATGTTTCGGCGAAACCCCAGTACGGCGGCTTGTGCCTCACCTGCGATCACGCCCGCAGTTGCACTTATCCCCGCGACCCGGAAAGACCGGTGTTGCAGTGTGAGGAGTTTGAGGCTTACGACATGCCGGTGGAGAGGGCCACAGTGGAGGATTACCTGTCCTCCGACAATGCCAAAGCTCAGGCTGCGTCGAATCACAACGGAAGTCCCGAATCCAGGGGACTGTGCGCCAACTGCGAGAACCGCAAGACCTGCACCTTCCCTCGACCGGAAGAAGGCGTGTGGCATTGCGAGGAGTACGCCTAAAGATTCCCAAACGCGGTTTTGTCTCCCAGCGTAAGACAGTAATTTAGTTGCTTGGACGGGTAAGCAAAAGTGGCCTTGACAAAGGCATACCCGTCCAGCGCTGTTTTTAGACTTAAACCGGGGTATTTTTTGCAAGGAGGCAGGCATGGTAGAACCACAGACGGGAAGACGGGGAAGCGTATACGACAACGTGGTCTGGCAGTTCAACAGGGCTTCGGATCTGATGGGGTTGGATTCGGACATACGCAAAATCCTGTCCAAGACCACCAACGAGATCGTGGTCCATTTCCCGGTAAAAATGGATGATGGCCGGATCGAGGTATTCACCGGCTATCGGGTTCAGCACAATAATGCTTTAGGTCCTTACAAGGGAGGCTTGCGTTTCCATCCGGCGGTGGACATAGACGAGGTAAGGGCTCTGGCCACCTGGATGACCTGGAAAGGAGCCTTGACCGACATCCCCTTCGGAGGCGCCAAGGGGGGAATACAGTGTGATCCCTTCAAGTACTCGCAGAATGAGCTGGAGCACATCAGCCGTCGGTTCACCTTCGCCCTGGGGAACAACATCGGACCGGAGTACGACATCCCGGCTCCGGACGTCAACACCAACGCCCAGATCATGGCCTGGATTCTGGACACCTACCTGTCCACCATGCCGCCGCACGAACGCCAGGCTTGTATCCACGTGGTGACCGGCAAGCCCATCGAATCCGGCGGAAGCGTGGGACGCGATAAGGCCACCGGTCAGGGAGTGGTATACACCATCGAGGAGTGGGCCAAGGATAAGAAGTTCGATTTGGGCAAAGCCACTTACACCGTTCAGGGATTCGGAAACGTGGGGTCCTGGACAGCGGTTCTCTTGAAGCGGCATGGGTCCAAGCTCCTGGCGGTGGAGGATGCCAGCGGAGCTTTAGCCAACCCCCAGGGAATAGACCCGGAGGATCTTCTCTCCTATGCCCAGAAGAACAACGGCCTGATTCAAGGCTATCCCCAGGCCAAGGCCATAGACCGCAAAACCCTTTTTAAGACCCAGGCCGACATCTTCGTTCCGGCCGCGCTGGAAAACCAGATCACGGCCGAGACGGCACCTCTTCTGAACGTGAAATTAGTGGCCGAGGGCGCCAACGGCCCCACCGATCCGGACGGCGACCGGGTGCTGCAGCAGAGAGGAATCGATTTGATTCCCGACATCCTGTGCAATGCCGGAGGCGTGGTGGTGAGCTACTTCGAGTGGCTGCAGAACAAAAGAAGCGAATTCTGGGATTTAGAGGAGGTGGACACCAAGCTGCATCGCAAGATCGTGAGCGCTTACGCCCGGGTGCGGGAGACGGCCGCCAAGCAAAAGGTCGACTGGCGAACGGCCGCTTACGTTGAGGCCCTTTCCCGTCTGGAGACGGTCTACAAGGAAAGAGGTATCTTTCCCTAATCACAGGAAAACACCAAACTGCATTGGAGAACTATGGCACAGGGAACGAGTTTTTGCGATTCGGTGATCCGGCACGTCGATCGCGCGGCGGACTTAATCGGTTTGGATGCGAATGTGAGAAGGATTATCGCCGGATCGGTCAACGAGATCACGGTCAACTTCCCGGTGAGGATGGAGGACGGGCGGGTGGAGATGTTCACCGGCTTCCGAGTGCAGCACAACGACCTGATGGGGCCTTTCGAAGGCGGCGTCCGTTTTCACCCGGCTTTGAACATTGGCGAAGTGCGCGCCTTGGCCGCCTGCTCCACCTGGAAAGCCGCCATCGTTAACATCCCCTTCGGCGGAGCCAGCGGGGGAATCCAATTCAGCCCCTCCCGCCACACCACGCGCGAGCTGGAGCACATCACCCGTAGGTTCACCTTCGCCCTGGGAAGCAACATCGGGCCGGAGTACGACATCCTGGCTCCGGACGTTTCCACCAACGCCCAGATCATGGCCTGGATTTTGGATACTTACGTCTCCACGGTTCCTCCCCGCAAACGCCAGGCCTCCATCCACGTGGTCACCGGCAAGCCCATAAAGTCCGGAGGAAGCCTGGGAAGGGACAAGGCCACCGGTCAGGGCATCGTTTTCTTGATCCAGCAGTGGGCCCAGGACAGGAGCTTCGCGCTGGACGGAGCCACCTACATGGTTCAGGGATTCGGAAACGTAGGCTCCTGGACGGCCCGGCTCATGAAAGCGCAGGGGGCCAAGATGGTGGCGGCGGAGGACTTCACCGGCGCCATTGCCAACATGGAGGGAATCGATCCGGATGACCTGTTGGAGCACCTCAGAAGAAGCCGGGGCATCAGCGGCTATCCCCAGGCTAAGCCCATCGACCACCGCATGTTTTTGAACACCCAGGCCGATATCTTCATTCCCGCGGCATTGGAGCATCAGATAACCGGTGAAACGGCTTCCCTTCTTAACGTCAAATTGGTGGCGGAGGGAGCCAACAGCCCCACCGACCCGGAGGCCGACCAGCTCTTAAAGAACAAAGGAATCGACATCATCCCCGACATTCTGTGTAATTCGGGCGGCCTGGTGGTCAGCTACTTCGAATGGCTGCAGAACAAGCGCAGCGAGTTTTGGGATTTGGACGAGGTGGACGCCAAGCTGCGGCGCAGGATGGTGGGAGCTTATCAACTGGTGAACCAAAAGTCCCGGGAGATGAATCTGGATTGGCGCATCTCGTCATACGTTGTGGCGTTGGAGCGAATACAGAAGGTGTACCTCAGACGGGGAATCTTCCCGTAATCCTGATCTCACCGAAATCTCAAAGTATCCCCCACTAACATAGGGGCGGGAATTCATCCCGCCCCTATTGTCTGTTACAACCCCCTGTTCCTATGGATCTTCGATTCCCCCTTCCTCCGGATCTTCGACCCTACAGGTCTTCGACATCAGGGGGGCAAAACCAGGTCAATGAGAACCTTGACCTGGGGTGTCGGATAGTCCTGTCGGCCATATCCGACCTACGACCTGCGCCAGAGCGAGTACACAAGATGTATTTCAAACGCGGAATCCTTACCCCGAGATTTCGTTTGGGGCGGTTTTGTAGAATGGTTTGGTAGGGACAATCCTAGGATTGTCCCTACAGCGAATTAACCAAAATAGCAGAGCCATTCACAATCCGGGCCTGATGCAGCGTAATACAGGAAATGGCGGGATGTCTTGTCGCTCTTTTACTGTTCGGTCGGAACAACCCGGAAGCCCTTCATTGTAGACCGATCGCATACCGCATGGTCATTATTCCCTTGACAAGGAATATCGGGTTATATATGTTCCGCATGATTTGATAACCACGTCCTCCCGGGAGGTGATGAAAAAGGACCAATTCGGCGTCGGGAAACGTAACTTGTTAACCCCCAAACCCTAAGGAGTGAAGGATGAGGAAAGTCCTGGTTTTTTCGATCCTTTTGGTTTTCTTTGCTTTCGGTTGCGGGAAGAAGGAGGAGGCTCAAACCGAGCAAACCCCTAAAGGTGAGAGTGAAGAGATGACCCAGACCGAGCCCGAGCAGGTGACCAAGCCCATAATGCAGGAACCGATCGAAAGAAGCAAAAATCCCCACGTGATCATCGAGACGGATTACGGCAACATCGAACTGGAGCTGTTCTGGGACAAGACCCCCAAGACCGCCGAGAATTTCCTGCGGCTGACGCTTTCCGGATTTTACGACAGCCTCACCTTTCATCGCATCATACCCGGCTTCGTGGTACAGGGGGGGGATCCGCTGGGCACAGGCATGGGTGGCCCGGGATATTACATCGACTTCGAGAACGCGGATACCAAGCATCTGAGGGGTTCCTTGGGAATGGCCCGCTCTCAGGACCCCAACTCCGCAGGCAGTCAGTTCTATGTCTGTCTGAAGGATCTTCCCCAACTGGACGGCAAATACGTGATCTTCGGCAAGGTGGTCAAGGGGATGGACGTAGTGGATAAGATCGCCCAGGTGGAGACCGGCCCCAATGACGTGCCGGTGGAGAAGGTCATAATGAAAAAGGTTTACGAGAAGACAGAGTAGCAAACATAGAGAATTCGCTCTATCTCAGCCCCGTCTTCCTGGCGGGGCTTTTTTTCTTGGGGGTAGGCAAGCCCTTTGTAATCCGTGCTGTTTTCCTAAAACAGGATTCGCTTGACAAGGCGGAACGAACGCATTTCTCATGGCTCCCGCGGGCCAGAAAAAGAAACCCCGATCTCCGGAGAGATCGGGGAAGTTCAGAACCGCGCAAGACCGCTTGCGGTTAACAGTTTTCAATCCAGGCCGGTTGTGTCTGCCTTTGTCCATCTAACAGGGCGGGTTGCCTCCCCTGAACAGGTAGACCAGCAGATACAGGGCGTCGCCCAAGTTCACCTCCCCGTCGCAGTTTACGTCGGCGATCTCCAGGGGCGACGGTGCCGGCCCGTTTTTGAACAGGTAATTCAAAATGTAGAGCGCATCGTCCAGATTCACTTGGCCGTCCAAATTGACATCCCCGCTGGCCTGAGTGCCGACCACAATGAACAACTCCTGGTCGTCCTGCTTGCTGGGAGCGCCGGAATCGGTCACTCGGACAGTGAAATCGAAGCTGTCCGCCACCGTGGGGATGCCGGATATGACTCCGGTGGACGGGTCTAAGTCCAGACCATCCGGCAGACTTCCGCTCAATACCTGCCAGGTGTAAGGAGCGGTTCCTCCCTTGACCCGCAGGGTCTCGGAATAGGCCGAGGAGAGGCTGGCTCCGGGCAGGTCGGTGGTCACGATGTTCATGGTATAGGCGGCGGATGAGGCGCTTCTTAAGATCCACTGCTCGGGATCTAAGCTCACACTGCTCAAGGTGGAGCGCACCCGCACCCGGAAGTCCTTGTGTCGGGGATCGTTGAACACCGTGGCCGTGGTGTCCATGCTGCCGGTCACGATCCTCAGATCGATGGGCATGGTGAAATGAGTGGGAGGACTGGTCTGGGTCTGGTTGATGTGAACGAAGAGGTCGTACTCGTTTCCGCCCACGGATTCGGTCAGGTAGGAGTAGCTGTATTTCGGATAGTAGGTGCCATAGATCCACTCGTCGAAGAAATAACCCAAGTCCATTCCGGAAATGGTCTGGCATACGTCCTTGAATCCGTCCGTGGTGGACCAGTTGTTGGCGAAACGGGGATCGGCGTAATAGGTTCTCAGTATCTCGAAGAAATCCTCATCCCCCACCACGTGCCGCAGCATGTGCAGCACCCAGGCAGCCTTGTCGTAGACGATGGAGGCGAAGATGTTCCACGCATTGGTGGTATCCTCCACGAAGATGGTTCCGCCGCTGGTGAACCTCATATAGTCCATGTAAGTGTGATAGTAGCTCTCGCCCCGGGAGTATTCCGCCCACAGCGCCTCGCAATAGGAGGCAAATCCCTCGTTAAGCCAAATCTGATGCCAGTCGTGCACGGTGATGTAATCCCCCCACCATTGATGCGACAACTCATGAGCGATTACCCATTCGGAATACCAACTGGAGGAGAAGCTGGTATTGGTCTGGTGCTCCATGGCGCCGCCCCAGGTGAAGTGGGACATGCCGTATTTCTCCTCCACGAAAGGATATTCGCCGAAGGTGTTGGCGTAGTATGTTATGATGGAGGGAGTAATGGGCCACAGGGCCTGGGCGCTGGACAGCTCCTCCGGATACACGCAGTACACCACCGGCATGGAATCGCCTAAGATGGGATAGTACCAGTTGGAGAAGATGGTGTAATTGGTGGCGGCGATGGAAACCAGATAGGTGGTGATGGGATACTTCTCGTGCCACTTGTAGGTTTTGGTCGAGCCATTGTCCACCGTCTCCCTCAAAAGCCCGTTGGATGACACGTACAGGTCCGAGCGGACGGTAACGTTGATGTCCACGGAGTCGGCCTTATCGTAAGGGAGGTCCTTGCACGGCCACCAGGACTGGGCGAAATACGGCTCGCTGAGCGTGCTCATAATGGGCTTGGAAGGGCTTCCGTGGTAGCCCCAGTCGAACGACTGCAAGCCGCCTTCCAGAGGATGTCCGTGGTAGTAAACCGTGAGCCCGAAGGGTTGGTGATTATAGGTGCCGTTTAAGAAAACCCGGATGATGTCGTCGTTCCAGAGATAGGAGCAAGTGCCGCCATTGTTCTTAATGGAGTCGATGTACATCTGGGAGTTATCGAAGAAATTGAGCTCCGCCACGTTGAACCCGTCTATCAGCGCCTGGGCATACATGTACACCGAGCCGGAGACGATCTCCGTGGTGTCATTGAGGGTCAAATCCAGCCGGTAATACAGGGCGTCATAGCTGCTCTGGGCCATGGTCTCCTTGGCGCGGAGGGTGATGCCCGACTCCCTCACCCGGTTCAATCTTTCC